>NZ_SLWM01000005.1:0-503297 GCF_004342085.1 Kribbella orskensis | reverse complement strand
TCCATCAGGGGCCTCCTTCGTCGTGAAGCGTGAGCAACCCCAGCATCCGCCGGGAACCCACGAGGAGCGGAGGCCCCGCTCCTTCATCGCATCAGAAGTGTGGTCAGGGGCGGTCTCGAACCGCCGACCTTCCGCTTTTCAGATCGCTGGAACGTCGCACTCGGCTCTGGTGCCGAGCGCACTAGCCGGTGCTCGACGCCCGCCCAGAGCGGCGGCTGTAGCGACATGTTGCTGCACTGACTGCTACACCGCCCGCACCGCCTCCCGTATGTTCCAGCCCTCTGCAACTCGGCTCGTGGGGGCTGTCAACGGCAGCCATGCACGGGCAAGTGAGTGCCTAAAGGCCTGCCGTTTGCATCCTTCATGCCGCGGTGCGTGCGGTGCTGCGTGCGCTCGATTCTCCGAGCTCGGCTCAGTCAGGCAACCGGCAGTCGTCGTGGTGCAATCGATGGGAGCAGGCTGACTTCGAAACGAACGAAGTTGAGATCACTTCGCAGATCAACAGGGTCAAGGGTGCAGGTCTCGTCCGGCGTCGCACGAAGTCGCGGGCGGCGGTCGCGTGCGGAGTCTTCCTTCCTGGGCGACGCAATGGTGCAGCGCTGGCGTGGCCGCGCGGCGAATCTCTTGCAACTCGCGACCGAGTTGCTCGGCGTAGCTCGCTGTCGATTGGCTGCCGCGCCAGCCGCGGATCCTTGCGGACGTTTGTTGGGTGTCCCGGAAGCCTCCCACGGTGTCGGCGAAGATTGGCGAGCCCAGCCGCACGGTCGCTGAGCGGATGAGATCTGCGCGTTGATGCGATAACTTTCTCTGCAGTCGGCCGCCGTCGAGGATCCGCCCGCGATGGGGCCGCTTTTGATGTCCTGGGGGGACTTTGAAGCGCAAGGTAGTACTCGGTGCGGTGCTGGTCGTCGTGGCGACCCTCGCTACGTTCTTGCCGGGATTCAACGGAGCGCAGGCCGCCACCAGCGTCCCCGGGGCGCCGCGGTCGGCGACATCGTTCCCGGTCGTCGGCGCGGCTGGTGTGAAGTGGGAACCGCCGAGTGACAACCTCGACAGCCCGCCTGAGAGCTACGTGGTCATGCGCCAGCGGAAGAACGGGCATTGGGAGGACATCTCGGGCCCTGTAGATCCGTCGGTCCACCACTGGATCGACGCCAACCTGCAGCCCGGTGAGAGCCACGAGTACTACGTCGTGGCGAGGAACGAGGTCGGCGCGAGCCAGACCAGCGGCATCATCACGGCGACCCGGCCGCTGCAGGATCCCGTGACCGGCTCGGTCAACGCGCTCACCATCGATGTGAACCCGGGGTACAACGGGATTTCCCCACTAACCAACGAGGTAGCGACGTCAGTCGTCGCAGGTCAACCGGAGGGGGTGACCCGAACCCTGTCCGCGGGCGACATTCAGGTCACCCTGCCAGCGCTGCTGCCGGGCCCCGGCAGCTATGTTCCGGTCTTCCGGCTGCGCCAGGGCGAAGTTGATTGCGGCGTGCCTGACTCCGCAAAGCTCACGATCACCCAGTTGGCCTACACCGCGGATCTGCAGATCGCCCTCATGTCCGGATGGTTCTCGTTCTGGCCATGCGGTGCGGGCAGGGAAGAGGTCGTCGGTGAGATCCGCGTCAATAGCACCGAGCCCTATTCCGCGATCTCGGTGAGTTCCTACAGCGTCGACTTCGGCCGGGTGCTGGTCGGGACCACTGCCGGGCGCCCGATCACCATCACGAACGCGGGGACGACTGATCTGACCATCGCCCGGACCGAGCTGACCTCGGGCTACTCGGACCGATGGGGGGTTCGGGACGACTGCAGCGCACCACTGCCGCCCGCGTCGAGCTGCACGATGACGATCACGTTCAAGGCGACCACCACGTACCAGCTCGATGCGTGGTTCCGCATCTTCGATTCCACTCGCCAGGAATACCGTCACATCAGGGCCGTCGCAGCCGGAGAGTCCCCTCCGTCGGCTCCGGATTCGGTCGAAGCGGTGGCGACGCTCACTGGCGTCGACCTCTCGTGGACCGGTCCCAGCCAGGACGGCGCCAGGCCGGTGCAGGGCTTCGTCGTACGTCGCCACGTCGACAACACCATCACCGAGTACAAGCTGCCCGCTGACCGCCACCAGTGGATCGATCCCGACCTGACACCGGGCGCCTTCTACTCGGTGTCCGCTGTCAACGAACTCGGAGAGGGACCGCGGACCTTCCCGATCGAGCCGGCGCCGTCAAGGGAACAGATCGCAGTCTTCAGCGCGCCGACGGGTGCGGACTCGACGCTCGGAGCGGTCGGTATCTGGGGTGGAATCCAGGTCGTTCCGATCGGCTCGGACGCACCCTCCTCCAGCCGGGCCGAACTGGCTGTCTCACCGGACGGCCGGAGCCTGGCGTATACGACCGCTGAGGGCGAGAACATTGTGCTCTGGACCCGCCGAGCCGGCGGGCCGGGCAGCCACCCGGTCACCCGCGTCGTAACTGCCGCGGCCATCCACACGCCGGCCTGGTCACCGGACGGCACGCGGATCGCCTACACGACCAAGGACGGCACGGCTTCTTGTGTGGACATCGTTCCCGCCACGGGTGGCGTTCCGGCTCGGGTCGGGTGCTCCCTCGACTTTCCGGTCTGGCATCCCGACGCACAGTCTCTGATCGTCCGTGACTCCCGGATCAGCGGAGCGCCACTTGCCCGCGTAGCGGCCCGGGCGAATGGCACCCGGATCGCCATCCTGTCCGGTGCGAACGGAGCCACGCACGCGGCGGCATCCCCCGACGGCCGATGGCTCGCGTTCGTTCCTGCCGGTCAGTCGAACCGCGTCGGCATCATGCCCCTGACCGGCGGCACCGCCCGGCTCAGTGCGGAGCTTCCCCCGTCGTCGATCCTGCGAGTCTCCTGGCGGCCTGACGCGAACCAGCTCGGCGTACTCAGCCGTCAGTCCGGTCTCGACCGCATCCATGCCGTTCCGGTGTCAGCCGGCGTCCCGGACATGCCGAGGTTGTTGCTGCAGTCGGCCTCCGACCAGACCATTCACGACCTCCAATGGCAAGGTCTCGCCACCCTCATCAAGCCAACGCCCGGCGTCACGGGTCCGTCGCCGTCGATCGCGTTCGACACCAGCGGGTTGCAGAGCGGGTCGACCATCACCTGCCAGATCGACGAACGCGCCCCGGTGAGCTGCGCATCGCCGTACCGCCCGACCGGGCTGACCAGCGGACCGCACACCCTGCGCGTGATCGCCCAGGAGCCGGGTGGACCGACGTTCTTCGGCCGGAAGGTCGTTGCGGCGCGCGCCTTCACGGTGGACGCGACCGCTCCCGCGGCCTCCATCGTCGCCCCGACCTTCGCGGCTACCGTCGCGCCGAGCGCCACCGTGACCTACACGGCAACCGACTCCTCAGGAGTCGCCTCGTACGACCTTCGTTATCGGACGGCATCGTCGTCCGGTGCCTTCAGCAACTACGTGTATCCGAAGGCCGGAACGACAGGACGCAGCTACGTCCTCGCTTTGGCAGGCGGGTATGAATACTGCGTCTCCGTCCGCGCCCGCGATCTCGTCGGCAACACGTCGGCCTGGACCGCCGAGAGGTGTTTTTCCAGGCCACTGGACGACCGTTCGCTGAGCGCCGGTGCCGGCTGGATCCGCGGTACGGCGGCGGGCCTCTACTACAGCACGTCAACCTCGAGCACCAGGTACGACGCGTCGCTGACCCGGGCTGTCAAGATGAAGCGGGCTTATCTGCTGGCCACCAAGTGCTCCGCCTGCGGAGTCGTGGCGGTGTATCTCGGCACCCGGTACCTCACGACGATCAACCTGTACGCCGCCACGACGCAGCGGCAAGTGCTGATCGGTATTCCGGCACAGACCTCGGCGATCAGCGGCACACTACGGATCGCCACCAGGTCCACCGGCAAGCTCGTTCAGATCGACGGTCTCGCCATCCGCCAGACGTGACCGAGTCCTTCTGTTGGCGGCCGTCGGAATCTGCCCGCGCGCGTGGTCAGCGGCTGCGTGGAGACGGCCAGGCTCGTCACGGAACCGGCGCCGAGGCAGAGGAAGACCGGCTCTGCCTCCCGGTAACGTGACTAGGCGTATGGCATGGACGTGCTGGAAGCCGACACGTCTGACCTGACTCGTGCCACGCCGTGGTGACTTGACGGTCGGCAGGCCGGTTACCTGCGTCTTTGTCGCTGAGGTCGGGCTGTTTTGGTTACTAGAACGCTGCTTGGATAGCCTGCTTGCGTGGCGTCGCGGTTTGTGCGGAGGGTTTGGACCGCGTCCGGGGCGGTCGCGGTGCAGATCGTGTCCAAGGTGCGTGGGTTGAGCACACCGGTTCGGCGCGGACCGATGCCGAGTTGGGGCTGGTGCTCGCGGCCACGGGCCGCTCACCCCGAGCGCACTCGGCGGGATGCCCGTCTGCGAGACCGGTAACAGCCCCAGCCGACTGGTGGATCGCCTGGTCAGCCAAGGGCTGGTCCAACGCGACACCGATCCGGACGACCGGCGCTGCCTGGCGCTGAGCCTGACCGCTGAGGGCAAAGCGCTCAGCAAACGCATCGTCGTGGCCGAGGACGCACTGCACGACGCCATCGATCAACTGGTCGCCGGACAACCGGTGGACGAGACCATCACCACACTGCGCGCGGTCGCAAATGCCTTTTCCGCGGGACAGGCTCTGGCTCGGCGGCGTGCTGCCCAGGAGGGCTGAACCCATGGAACAAGCGAGTCTCGCCATCAACGGATCACCTGCCGACGTACTGCTCGACCCCTCGCTCTGCCGTTGTGGAACGAGGCTTTCCTCAGCTTCGACGGTCCTGCCACCCTCGCTGTCGGCGTGCGGTACACGCTGCCGGCTCGCCCCGGCCTGAGTGGTTGGCTGGAGTACACCGCGATCACCCGGGCCGGATCGAGATGAGCTGGCAGGTTCCGGTGCTTCCGTGAGCGCGGTGAGTAGCTGCTCGAGGACGGGTGGTCGCTCACTCGTTCGAACACGCCGGCCCGTTGGCCGCAGTACGGCGCTCCGCCTACCGCGGTGCCGCCGCAGTACGCCTGGAGCGGTTGCGGGACAGGGTCCTAGGCGTTGCCTGAGGCCCGTAAATAGGTGAGCACCGCATGCACCCGGCGATGCGTGGCCGCCGATTCGTCGAGCGCCAGCTTCTGGAAGATCGAGCGCAGGTGACTCTCGACCGTGCGGTCGGTGACGAAGAGCTTGCCGGCGATCGCGGCGTTCGAGTGCCCCTCGGCGACCAGACCGAGTACCTCCAGTTCCCTTGGTGACAAGGGTTCCAGCTCCGATCGCCGGGGAGCGAGCAGTGCCGAGACGACGGCCGGGTCGAGCGCAGAACCACCGGAGGCGACCCGTTCGAGAGCGTCGAGGAAGTCCTCGACCCGGAGCACCCGATCCTTGAGCAGATATCCGAACGCCCCGGTCGACACCAACTGCACGGAGTGCCGGGTCTCGAGATGCTGCGACAGCAACACGATCGGCTGCTCCGGTCGACGCCGCCGGATCTCGCGGGCCGCCTCTGCTCCGTCGTCGGTCATCGTCGGCGGCATCCGCACATCGATCACCGCGACCGAGGGCTCGTGCTCAATGACCGCGTCGACCAGGCCGTCCGCGCCGGCCAGGGACGCCACCACCTCGTGCCCCGCGGCGGTCAGCAACCCGGCGAGGCCTTCCCGGAACAGCGCCGAGTCCTCCGCGATCAGGACGCGCACGGCAGCACCGCCTCGACCGTCGTACCGCCCGTTGGTCCACAGGTCACAGTCAGACGGCCGCCGACGGAACCGACGCGATCCCGCAAGGCGGTCAGACCGGCGTCGACCGGTACGCCGCCGATCCCGTCGTCGATCACCGCGACGTGCAGGCGGTTGCCGTGACGTTGGACGGTGATGCCGATCCGGGATGCGCGTGCATGCTTGAGGACGTTCGCCATCGCCTCCGCGACCACGAAGTACGCGGTCACCGTGACGACTTCGGAGCTTGTCGTCTCCTCGACGACGAAGTCGACCGGCAACGGGCACTTGGCGCCGAGCCGGGCCAGCGCGGCAGGAAGGCCGTCGTCCAGGCTGGCGGGCCGTACGCCGTGGGCAAGTCGGCGGAGCTCGCCGACCGTGGCCTCCAGCCGTTCGACGGCCAGTTCGAGATCGCCGGAGACCGGGTCGTCCGGTCGCAGCCGGTACTGCGCAGCCCGCAACTGCATGCCGATGGCAACAAGTTGCTGCTGGGCACCGTCGTGCAGGTCGCGTTCCAGCCGGCGGCGTTCGTCGATCGTGGCCGAGACCAGGCGTCGACGGCTCTCGTCCACCTCGGTCAGCGCCCGCCGCAGCCCGATCCGGAGCCGGCTGACCTCGATCGGCAACCGCGCGGCCGACGCGGCCAGCTTCGCCCGGCGCAGGCGGCGCAATGAGCCGGGACGAACCAGGATGACGCCGATGTCCGCACTGGTGGTCCGTAGCGGCACCCCGACCCGGTCATCTCCCGCCACCTGCCCGGTGCCCGTCAGATCCACCAGCCCGGTCCCGGCCGGATCGGCCAGCAGCAAGGTCAGCTGGGGATCCCGGACCGCGGACCTCAGCACTTGCTCGACCTCCTCGGGCTCGGCCGATCCATCACGCACCTGTTTGACGAATCGCTCGATCTGCGCCACCAGCACAGTCCGGTCGCGGTCGAGCAGCTTTCCGACCGCACCATGAATCCTTCGATACAACGGCAGCACCAGGACAGCGACCAGGAACACTGAGCCTGTCAGCCCGATCACGGAGTCCCGCCCGGCCACGTACCCAGTGAGAACGACACCACTCGCCAGCAGCCCGGCGGCGATCAGCGTCGTCAGCACCCAGGCCACCGAGTCGCTCAGGATCCGGTCGATCTCGAACAGGTCGTACCGTAGTACCGCGATGGCGACGGCAGCCGGAACGAGGACCAGAATCCCCAGCAGGAAAGCCGAATAGGCCGCCTCGCCGATTAATCCGAAGGCGTTGACGATCCAGCTGGCCACCATCAAGGCCACCACGGCACCGGTCGCCAGTATCAGCCAGCGCAACTGTTGCTTCGTCCGCTCGTTCCCGCGCCGGTAGCGCAGCACGATACTGATGCTGCAGGCAACTACCACGGCCAGGAGGAACGTCAGCGCACCGATCATCAGCGGCATCGCGATCGGCTCCGGCACAAGCACGGGAGCCGTGAAGACGTGGGGCTCGCCGTAGTCCATCGTGACGGTCATCGCCACGCCGACAACGAGGGCCGACACCGGGACGCCGACGGCGATGACCATCCAGCGGCGACCGGCGAGCAACCCGTCCGGGAAGACCAGCAGCAGCGCCAGAAAGCCGGTGAGCTGCCACGGCCAGCCGACCGCGCTCAGCGCATTGGCGAAGTCCGCTGCAGACCAGGGCATCTGGCCCCAGGCATCGAGCGCGGGGATGACGAGCAGGGACGCGGCCAGCCAAGCCACTGCCGCGCCAACAGGTGAAGCAGGCGCACGTACGGCGAGTAGCCAGGCCAGCGCGAGAGGTACCAGCGCCAGCAGATAGACGGCCACCGGCCACCCATCGCCGGCCGGGTGGAACGCGCTCAGGGCAAGGACCAGTCCGGCAGCGGCGCACACGGCGGTCGCGAGCCAGATCGGCCAAAACCTGAGGCCCATGCACGCATTGTCCACTGGATTCGCCCATCCGGTGATCAGTGCCAGTACGGACCGTCGGATCAGGGCAGACCTCGATGCGCCGGACGACGTCGGCAGGTGACCTTGGATCATCCACCAAACTCCGGAGGGATCTCCATGATCGCCATTCTGACCATTCTCGTCGCCTTGCCACTCGGACTCCTGGTCCGCAATCGGCTGGCCGCCCACCTGATCTACGCGATCCTGTTCGCGCAGGTCTTCACATTCCAGACAGCCACCCTGATGATGGAGTGGGTCAAAGGCTCCACTGAGGCCTTCTCCGCCGACCCGACCAAGGGCTCCTTCGGCTACCTGGCCTTCACCAGCACCATCTACGCCGGCGGCTTCGGCCTCATCACCCTCGGCCACTGGCTCCGCAACCGCCGCCGTACAGGCACGGACGCGAGCAATGCGGTCCACGCCACGACATCAAGACATTCGGGGAAAAGCGGAGGCACTTCCATGGAACTGAAACGCAGAGCAGCGATCGCCAGCGGAGCCATTCTGCTCGCACTGGCGACATCGGCGGGCCTGGCCGGCCCGGCCGCGGCCGAAACGCTGGAGCACGAGCACTTCACAGACTCCCGCACAGACGTGGAAGAGGACTTCTGCGGTGCGGGCATCACCGTCCAGTTCGACTTCCAGGTCGAGGGGAACTTCGTGCTGCACGCGAAGGGCCCGGAGGGTCTCGTCTACTCCCAGGAGGTCGTCCATGGCACCGCCACGCTCACCAACCTGGCGAACGGCAACCAGATCACCAACGTGTTCAACTCGGCCGCCAAGGACAGGAGAGTGACGGACAACGGCGACGGCACCCTGACGATCCTGGTCGCCCCGACCGGTGGCGACAAGTGGTACGACTCCGACGGCAAGCTGGTCTTCCAGGACAGCGGTGGCCTCTGGACCGAGATCCTGGTCGACGACGGCGGCACACCGACGGACCCCTCGGACGACGAGTTCATCTCCGCGCGGGAGGTCAAGGATCCCGGCAAGGACGACCTCACCAACGACAACTTCTGCGATCAGATTCTCTCTGTCATCGGATGAGGCGAGCTGGGGGAGATGCGCTTCCATGACCTCCGTCACAGTTGCGTGACGCTGCTCCTGCTGCTCGGAGTGCCGCCGCACATCGTCCAGGCGATCGTCGGGCACGCTGACGTGCACGTGACGATAACGATCTACGCTCACGCGTCGCTGGAGGACCAGCGGAGGCCCTCGACAAGCTGGCGGTCCTGCTCGCCGGATGGGGGCGTTGCTGGACCTGTTGCTGGACTAGCGGGAGGATCGGCGGTTCTCAGACTGAGAAACCGCAGGTCAGAGGGGTGGTCAGGGGCGGTCTCGAACCGCCGACCTTCCGCTTTTCAGGCGGACGCTCTACCAGCTGAGCTACCTGACCGGGAGAGAAAATTGGCGGCGGTGTGTGTTGACACCCGCCGCCATTCTCTCCTGGCGACCCAGACGGGACTCGAACCCGCGACCTCCGCCGTGACAGGGCGGCACGCTAACCAACTGCGCTACTGGGCCAGATTGCTCGATGATGCTACACCATCGTTCGAGCGGTACTGACATCGGTCTTTCGACCGTATCCCCAACGGGATTCGAACCCGCGTTACCGCCTTGAAAGGGCAGCGTCCTAGGCCACTAGACGATGGGGACTCGGACCCGCGGGAGCCGAAGCTCCAGGGACAGCCGTAAGCATAGATGAGACCGGCCCAGGCTCCAAAACGAGTTCCTGGCAACGCGAAAGACGGGGTGGCGAGCAGGGCGAAGGCCGGGGTGGAGCAACGCGAAAGACGCGGGGGAGGACGTGGTGCGCCGGAGGGGAGGTGCCGGCGCACCACGTGGTCAGGGGGTGATCAGTTGGCCGCGTCCGGGGCGATCAGCTGCGGGTACTGGGCGGCGAACAGCTGGTAGAACGACATCGCCGGGAGGATGTGGCCCTGCGGGCGAGCGCTGTCCGCCAGGCCGTAGGCCCACAGCGCCGTACCCATCCGCTGGTTCGGGGTGCCGTGGTGGCCATCCGCGGAGAAGCCGCAGTCGCCGAGCTGGTAGAACATCTGCCCGAACAGCTGGACGCGCTGCCACTGCATCGAGGCGCCGCGGGCGTGGGTGAGGAAGTACGAGCTGAACGCGTCCGCCATCAGCTCCGCCCAGCGCGAAGCCTCGGGGCCTGGCAGGTCCGTCCGCATCAGGCCGTCGGCGAACTGGATGTGGTGGCCGAACTCGTGCGCCAGGATTGCCTGCGGCGCCACGTCGCCGAGTCCCACCTTCGCGAAGCCGTCGAAGACGCCGTCGCCCAGGGCGATCCGCTTCGGTGCCGTGCCGTAGCTGCCGAGGTCTTCGCCGCCCGAAGCCGCGTACGCGTTGAAGGTGAACACGGGCAGGTCGCCGTATCCGAGGGCGGCGCTGTTGAGCTCCTTGGCGACGAGGTCCGCCGAGACTCTGGACTGCGCCGGGTTGAGGCCGTAGACGACAGTGAAGACCCGGTACTTGACCTCGGCGTCCAGCATCGAGCGGCCGTGGGCCGGCACCATCTGGATGTCGCCGGACGGAATGTCCCAGAAGCCCTTCAGATCGCGGAAGGTGCGGTCGGCCTGGTTCGTGAATTCGCCGCGCGCCCCGTACGTGAACGGCCCGGTCTGCGGGAGGTAGGCGGCGTCCACGAGCGCCATGTTGAACAGCAGCACGTGCAGTACTGCGAGCCGCTGCTCGAACGTCCAGCCAGTGGTGTCCGGCAGGATCGCATCGACCACCGGCGGGTTGGCGGCCGGGCAGTCGTACTGGGTCGGGTCGATCGCCTCGATCAGCGCGTCCTGCACCGCGTTGCTCTCAAGTCCGAGGTCTGCCCTGACGGCGGCGGCGCGCTCGCGCAGAGCGGGCAGGGCATCCACGATCTGCTGGACCTCGGGGGAGAGGTTCTGCGGGCCGGAGGCGGTAGGTGCCGCGGCGACGGTCGCCACTGCGGTCGGTACGGCGGCGGCTGGGAGCGGGGCGGTGGCCAACCCGAGGGCGAGGGCGGCGGTGGTGACCGCGGATGCCCAGAACGTGCGGTTTCTCATACTGATCTCTCCTGGAACCGGGGGACGGAAGAGGCGGCCGCCGGGACGCGACCGATGGCCGTCAGTATTCGCGCGGGTAGCGTTCGCTACGAGATCTCACCGTGTCGGAAACCGGCAAGTCAGGAACCTGTCGCGGCGGCGCGGAACGACAGGCTTGTACTCCGACCCGCCTACGCTGGCCGGGTGATCGAGATGAGCCGGGCTGATTTCGAGGTGCTGGTGTCCGAGGCGCTGGACCAGGTTCCGCCTGAGCTGGCGGCGCTGATCGACAACGTGGCCGTGTTCGTGGAGGACGATGCCCCGGACAGCGACCCGCACCTGCTCGGCATCTACGAGGGCATCCCGCTGACCGAGCGCGGGAACTACTACGGCGGCGTGCTGCCGGACCGGATCACCGTCTACCGCAACCCGACGCTCGAGATCTGCGACACGGTCGAGGACGTCGTCGACGAGGTCAACATCACAGTGGTGCACGAGATCGCGCACCACTTCGGCATCGACGACGCCCGCCTGCACGACCTCGGCTACGGCTGAGCGATGTCAGTTGCTGCAATCTTCCGGAGCCAGGGAGCAGTGGGACCTCGCGTGTTATAACCTCTGCCGGTCGGAACCGGGTACCGACGCGTTCGACCCGCGCCAATCTGATGAGGTCTCCACCGTGAGCGACCAAGCACCCCTGCCTCCGTCCCAGCCGTACGGTCCTCCACCCGGACCCCCGCAGTACGGGCCGCCACCCGGACCTTCGGAGTACGGGCCGCCCGGGGTTACGCAGTACGGACCACCGCCCGGACCACCGCAGTACGGACCACCACCCGGGGCTGCGCCGTATGATCCTCCGCCCGAAGCCCCGCAGTACGGCGTGCCGACCGGGCCGCCGCAGTACGGGCCGCCTCCGGAAGGTCCGCAGTACGGCGTGCCGACGGGACCGCCGCAGTACGGACCCCAGCAGTACGAGGGTCCGCCGGGCGGGTATGGGGGTGCGCAGGGGTTCGTCGGGGTGCCTCCGGGGCGGAGAGGGAGGCGGTGGCTGCTGCCGGGGGCGATTGCTCTGGTGGTCGCGTTGATCGGTGGTGCGGGAGTGCTCGTAGCGAGCCGCGGCGCCGGGAGCGGGAACGATGCGGCGGGTCCGGAGCCCACCGGTTCCTACACCGACGGTCTCTCGTCGACCGGCCCGACGTCGACCGCCCCGTCTGAGCAGCCAACCGAGCCGACCGAACCGACAGAGCCCACCGAGCCGGTGCCGACACCCACGGCCGTGGAGAAGCGCCGGACGGTCAAGGATGTCGACCGCGGTATCGAGGTGTACGACGACGTCTACGTCGAGCTCGCGAAGGGATGGCAGAAGCTCCACACGACGAAGTACTCCGTGACGCTGGGGGCAAAGGGCCGGGGTGTCGCGTATGTCATCGTGAGCCCGGTCGGTTACCCGGCGGCCGCGGCGGCGCCCGCGATGGTCGGCATCGTGAAGAAGGCCGACAACCTGACTGGCGTGCAGAACGGCAAGGTCACGACCCTCAAGCCGGCCAACTCGAACATCGGGAGCCAGGCAAGGCTGTCATTCACGGGCCGGTTCAAGCAGGACGGGGCGACGATCTCGCTGGCCGGGCGGTGTACGACGATGACCGGCGTCGAGTCGATCCACAACGTCACCGTGGCGGTGTGCGTCGAGGCCCGCAAGGACGACACCGCGGCCGCGTACCGCGACGCCAGCCGCATGCTCGCCTCGGTCGCGCGGTCCATCTGATGCACGAACCACCCGACCGGCAAACGGAGTACCGGCAAACGGAGTACCGGGAACCGGAGTACCGGCGGCCCGGAGATTCCATCAGCAACACCAGGATCGCGCTGCTCGCCCTCGGCCTGCTCGTGCTGGTCGTAGGGCTCTTCGCCGGGGCCGGCGTCCTGGTCCGGCAGACCGACACCTCCGCCCAACCGGTGGCGGTTCGGGCAACACCCACCCCCGCCGAAGTGATCCCCTCCCGGAACCCTCGCCGCGAGCCGGACCTCGACGTCGGTACGCCGGTCGAACAAGGCGTCTTCGTGCAGATCGCCAGAGGCTGGACCAAGCAGACCTACGACCACCTCGGTATCCGGGTCACTTCCTTCGAGCGAGGCGCCGAGGCAAGGTTCTACGTGGTGACGAACCCGGTCACCTCCCTACCGCTACTGCGCCCGGACGTGGACGCGTTCGCCGAGACGCAGGACCTGCGCGATGTCCGGTACGGCCGGGCCGTGCCGGTACCGCCGCCTAACCTCAACGTCGTGGAGGCGGCCCGAATCAGCTTCACCGGGCGGCGCACCGAGGACGACCTGGTCTATTCGTTCGCCGGCGAGTGCCTGCGGCTGCGTGGCGCGCCGACGGTCAACGACGTGAGCGTCAGCATCTGCTTCGCGGCCTATGTTCAGGACCTCGACACCGTGCGCGCCGAGGTCCGGCAGATGACCGGGACAGTGGCCAAGTCGATCTGAGTCAGGAGCGCTTGAAGCGGAGTTTCCAGGGCATCAGGGCGGACTCGAGCTGCACCTTGAGGCTCATCTTGGACGCGCCCACCGTGCGCTCCTCGAACCGGATCGGCACCTCGGCGATCCGCATCCCCTGGCGGACGGTCCGGTAGTTCATCTCGACCTGGAACGAGTACCCGTTGCTCTGGATCGTGGCGACGTCGATCTTGCGCAGCGTCTCCGCCTTCCACGCCTTGAACCCGGCGGTGGCGTCCTTCACGTGCAACCGCAGGATCGTGTTCACGTAGACGTTCGCGAAGGCCGACAGCAGCCGCCGGTGCCAGGCCCACTCGGCCGCGGCGGAACCACCCTCGACGTACCGCGAGCCGATCACCACGGCCGCGTCCGTCGTACGGAGGGTGTCGACCATGGTCGGGATCACCGAGGCGGGGTGGGACAGGTCCGCGTCCATCTGGATCACGATGTCGGCGTCCTCGGAGAGCGCGCGGCCGATCCCGGCGATGTAGGCGCGGCCGAGGCCGTCCTTCTCGGTCCGGTGCAGTACGCCGACCTGGTCGGGCGACTCCTTGGCCAGCTGGTCGGCCACGTCGCCGGTGCCGTCCGGGGAGTTGTCGTCGACCACCAGCATCTGCAGGCCCGGCACCTTCAGACCGGACAGCAGACCGGCCAGCACGGGCAGGTTCTCCCGCTCGTTGTAGGTCGGCACGACAACGACGATCTTGGCACTCTCACCCATGAACTTTCCTTCTTCGGGGGGACCGGCGCGGCGCACTGGGACGCTATCGCATCAACCGGTCCGCGCCGGACAAGGCGCGAGCGCCCAAGGATGCCAGACCAGGCCGTACGTCGGACGGCCCGGGCGCAGTGGAGTGCGCCCGGGCCGTGGGGGAGGGTGGGCTCAGCAGGCGGCTGCCCACTGGTCGACCAGCTCGCTGACGAGGTGCAGCGCGACCAGGTGCATCTCCTGGATCCGGGCCGTCTCCTCGGCCGGTACGACGATCGCCAGGTCGGCCGCCGCCGCCAGGGCGATCCCGCGCGTCGAGGTGAACGCCACGGAGCAGGCTCCGGCCGATCGCGCGGCGGCGAGTCCCTTCACCACCGTCGGGGAGGTCCCGGAGGTGGTGAAGCCGATCACCATGTCCGCCGGCCGGGCCAGCGCTTCCACCTGGCGCGAGAACACGTCGTCGTACCCGTAGTCGTTCGCGATGCAGCTCACCACCGCCGAATCCCCGACGAGTGCCACCGCGGCCAGGGGGCGGCGCTGACGGAGATACCGTCCGATGAGTTCGCCGACCAGGTGCTGGGCGTCGGCGGCGGATCCGCCGTTGCCGTAGGTGTAGAGGACCCCGCCGGATTCGAGGCGGCGGATGAGCTCGTCGGCGACCGCTTGGATCGCGTCCAGTTGGCTGTGCATCGCGTAGGCGACCTCAGCGTGACGGTCGAGCTGCCTGGCGATCACTCGGTCTACTTGAAGTTGTGTCATAGGCCGGTGGTACGCCGGAAATTCACTTTCTGGGAGCGGGTCCGGTGGATCCGCGGATAACAAGGCGTGGCGCGACCCTGATCACGCGCCGTCTGGCGGGAAGTTCGTCCCGAATCCTGGCCAGGAGCAGTTGCGCACAGCTACGACCCAGATCCACTGTGTGCTGGTCGACAGTGGTGATTCCGGGCTGGACCAGAGACATCCACGGCACATCGTCGTACGCCGCGAGGCTGATCCGCCGCGGGATTTTCAGCTTGCGAGCCTTCAATTCCGCCAGTGCGCCCTGGGCGAGCACGTTGTTCGCGGACAGGATCGCCGTGACTTGCTGCTGGTCGAGGAGCTCGTTGGTGGTCTGCCGAGCCGCCTCGGCGTCGAAGCTGGTGTAGACGATCAGGTTCTCGTCGAGCTCGATTCCGGCCGCCTCGTACGCTGCCCGGAATCCGGCGAGCCGGCCCGCTCCGGTGGACCATTTCGTCTCGTCGATCAGCAGGCCGATCCGCTCGTGGCCGAAGCTGAGCAGGTGGTCGGTGAGTTCGCGGGCGCCGAGTTTGTTGTCGCTCAGTACCGCGTCGCTGCCCGCCCGGCCGAGTTGCCGGTCGGCACAGACCACGTGGATCCCGTTCTCCGAGAGCATCTTCGGGCAGCCCGCTGCTACCGGGGTCACGATCACCCCGGCGACCTGCATGGCCAGCAGAGTCTCGGCCGCGTGCATCTCCTCCTCGGGGTCACCGTTGTCGTTCACCAGGATCATCTGGTGGCCCTCGGACCGCAGTACCTCCTCGATCCCGGCGGCGAGATCGGCGTAGAAGGGGTTGCGCAGGTCGGAGATCAGGACGCCGATGGCGGTGGAGGTGCGGCTGCGCAGGTTCCGGGCCATGTGGTTCGGGACGTAGCCCAGCCGCTGCGCGACCGCCTGGACCCGCTCACGCACCTCGCGGGAGGCATAACCGCGGGTGTGCAGCGCCCGCGACACCGTGGAAGCGGAAACGCCGGCTTCCCGGGCCACGTCCTGCACGGTTGGCCGGCTCCCTGGTCTCCCCTTTTCCCCGCTCACACGCGTCATCGTAGAGGCAGGATCGGCCCACGCACGGCTACGACCAGCCCTGGGAGGTGCCCTGTTCGACAGCCCCCATCGTCAGGAGCGCGCCGCGCTGCCGACCGTCAGGGCCTCTCAGGGCGCTGCAGGCGAGCCTACGACGATCGCGCGGCCCCGCCGGTTCACCGCCTCGAGACGCGCCTCGGACGCCGATTCCGAGTCTCTGAGCGCGTCCCGCACCAGCCTCCGGTACCCACCCGCTGCGGGTGGAGTGGTAACGCGGTCACGCTACTGCCCGTTGCGCCAGCTGTTGTTGATCGCCGCTCTCGCGTTCGGCGGCCGGAGCCGGATGGTCGCCCAGACGATCTTGCCGCCGGTCGACGTCGGATTGGATCCCCAGGCGGTCGCCAGGGTGGTCACGATGCCGAGACCCATCCCGCTCTCCCGGGCGAAACCGGGCGGTCGCCGGATCGGCTGGATCGAACTGGCGTCGCTGACCGCGATCGTGAGCAGCTGCCGACGCAGCTCGAGCCTCAGCTCGGCGTCGCCATCGGTGTGGCGCACGGCGTTGCTGACCAGCTCCGACACGATCGCCACCGCATCCTCGGCCACCTCCTCGCAGTGCCACAGCTCGCAGGTGGCCTCGACGAACCGCCGGGCGAACCCGGCGCTGTGGGGGTCGTGCGGGAGCCGGAGACGGTTCAGCTGCCGGGCAGGTGGATCGTGCATCGAGGCCAGCGCCGAGGCCAGGTCGCCGAACACCGGGATGAAGCGGGCCACCAGCTCGGAGTGAAGCTGGAGTTCACGGTCGTGGTTCTCGCCAGTGACCAGGATCAGCGGGACTCCGGTCCAGTCCGCGGTCTGCCGGGCGACCGAGGTGAAGACGCTGAGCGTGTAGGCCTTCGCCAGCACGATGTTCTTCAGCATCACGATCACGGCCGCCGGCTGGTCCGCCAGGTGCTTGATCAGGACGGTCCGCAACTGCGGCGCGGTGGCCACCGCCAGCACTCCGGACGGGCTCACGACCACGGCCTGACCGACTGTCCGGACCCCGATCAACAGCGAATCTCTTCGGCTCATCTCGGTTGCCACGCTGTTCCGCGGTTGTCGCCATTCGCCGTGCCAGCTTGGTCTTCTCGTCGAGCGTGCGTACTGCCGTCCAAAGTGCCGCCTGCATCTCGTGGTCGGCCGTGTCCAGCAGGGCGTCTGCCGACCACGAGTGACCGCTGTGACATCGGAATCTGTCCTGATCTGGACTCAACAATGGCAGAGCATTCCCACAGTCCGGGCAGATCAAGCCCGCGGGCGCGCCGAGGATCTGCTCGAGCCGGGCGCCGATCGTCGCGGCCGGCAGCACGTGGTCGACCTGGACGTTCGCCGGCACGCTGTCCGGCATCCCCCGGTACGCCGCGTCGTCGGGATCCTGGACGATCGCCAGGCCGCCCCGGGACTTGATCGCGGTCAGCCCGGCGGTCCCGTCGTCCAGTACTCCGGACAGCACCACGCCGGCCACCGAGGAACCCCGGGCCTCCGCGGCCGGACGGAAGAGGACGTCGATCGCCGGACGGTGTCCGTTCTCCGCAGGGGTGGACGCGAGCATCATCTGGTTGCCGTCGACGACTTGGTGGTCCGGCGGTGCGACGTACAGGTGCCCGGATTCGATGGTGGTCGCGTCGCGTGCAGGCTCCACCGGCAGGTCGCACACCGTGCCGAGGATGCCGGCCAAAGCGCTCGAACTGTGGGCGGGCAGGTGCAGGACGATCAGGACGCCGGCCGACAGGTCGTTCGGCAACCGGGAGACGAGGCTCCGTAGGGCTTCCACGCCGCGGCGGACGCACCGATGACGACAAGGTCCCGGAGCGGAGCCCCTGGGTTCATCGCGGCTCGCTGGGCATGGTCAGGAGTCGCGATGGTTGAGTGCGTCCTCTACGGACGCGAAGATCCTGAACTCCCGGCCGAGCCCGGTGATCGTCAGCGGCCGGTCGACCGGGCGGCCGACACCGATCAATGCGAGATCGATGCCATGTTGCCGTGCGAGTTGCCGCGCCTCGACCAGGTTGCCAAGACCTGCGGAGCTACAGAACGTCACCGCGGACACGTCGATCAGGACCAGGCGGGCCGGTGGCGCGATGGCCGCGCGGATCGCCTCGGCGGCGAACTCGGTGGTCGCGATGTCGATCTCCCCGGACAGCCGGACCACCAGGATGCCGCGTTCCACGGGCTCGGTGACGGCACCGAACGTGGTCCGGATCATCTCCCCGTCATGGGAATCGGGCTGGCTGGTCACGCGTCTCTCCCCCGGGGTGTCTCTCGCGGACGCCGGGCGGTCCTGGCGTGGTGGAAAACAGCCCTGGGGGCAACCGTATGCCCGAAGGCTCCGGGGCCACAACGGTTGTCACCGCAGTGACCCCGGAGCGTGACGTAAAACGTTTACCGCACTGGTTACCGGCCGGACTCATGCTCAGCCCCAGAAAGGCGGCTGGGTCTGTACGTTCAGCTCCTTCAGCCTGATCCGGCTGGCGGGGTCGGTGCGACGGTCGGTGATCTTGAAGACATCGAACGCGCGCACCGACTCGGTCCCGTAGATCGCGCCGTTGTAGTAGTAGACGGACCAGTAGCCGCCGAACGACGCCGGCTCGATCGGCGGGCGGTCGAAGTACCCGATCTCCCTCGGGTGCGCGGAGTCAGTGAAGTCCCAGACCGAGAAGCCGCCCTGGTACCAGGCCTGCACCATGATGTCGCGGCCGCGGACCGGGATCAGCGAGCCGTTGTGCGAGACGCAGTTCTCCTGCTCGGCCTGGTGCCGGGGGATCTTGTAGTAGCTGCGGAACTTCAGCTTCTTGTTCCGGATGTCGAAGATCGCGGTGGCGCCCTTGTCCGGTCCGACCTCGGTGTTGCACTCCGCCCCACCGCCGCCGCCCAGCTCGTCCATGAAGACGACCTTGGTGCCGTCGCCGTTGAAGGTGGCACCGTGCCAGAAGGAGAAGTTCGCCGCGTCCTGGACCTGGTCGATCACCTTCGGCGCGGCGGGCTTGGAGATGTCCAGCAGTACGCCGTCGCCCATGCAGGCGCCGACCGCGATGTTCTTCGCGGGGAACGCGGTGATGTCGTGGCAACCACTCGTCTCGTACCCCGTGTCGCTGCCCGGGAAGCCGCCGTCGGGGAAGAGCACCGGCGAGGCCACCACCGCCGCCTTCGCCGGATCCTTCAGCGGCACCTTGACGATGTCGATCCGGTCGTTCGGCGGCTGGCAGTCGGGGTACGTCGCGTTCGGGAAGTAGGAGGAGTTGTAGATGTAGACCGAGTCCTTCGACTTGTCCGGGACCAGCGTGTGCGTGTGCGAACCGCACTTGGTCTCCACGGCAGCGACGTACCGGGGGCTCCTCGGGTCCTTGACGTCGAAGATCTTGATGCCCTCCCAGGACTCCTTGACCGTCGGCGACTGGCTGACGCTCTGACAGGAGTTGTCGCTGCGCGAGGAGTCGGTGCTGAGGAACAGCAGACCGGCGTAGATGCTCACGTCGTTCTGGCTGCCCGGGCAGGAGACCTGGCTGATCAGCTTCGGGTTCGCCGGGTTGGCGATGTCGTAGATCGCGAACCCCGAGTAGTTCCCGACGTACGCCGTCTTGCCGGCGAAGGCGATGTCGGTGTTGACGCCACTGGCCAGCGGACCGGTCATCGGCACGGAGGCCAGGTGCGTGATGTTGTCGCTCTTGGTGGCGCCGGTGTCCGGTGGCGCGGGGTTGTCCGCGTTGGCGGCACCGGTGGCGCCCACGCCGAGCAGGGCGGCCACGAGGCTGACGGTGAAAGTGAGACGGGCGAGCGTGCGGGGGCGGCCGATGCGCATGCCTGGGTCCCTTCTGGGATTCGATCGAGCGATCGCTTCGGACCTCCAGGGTAAGCGTGATAGACACTGTCCGGAAGCGATTTGCCACAGGGAGTGAGGCCTCGTGACGAAGCTCGGGCGTCTGGCGGTCGTGCTGCTGCCGGTGATGGTGGCGGTGATGGCGATGACCGGGTGCGACTCCTCCGACGCCGCACCCACGCCCTCGACCGCGCCGACCGCACCGACCGCGCCGGTGATCGTGCCGGGCACCCCGGGTGGGCCGAACCAGACGGTGTCCGCGCTGCCGGCGAGTGCAGCGACCGTCGACCCGGACGACGTGAAGTTCCTCAGCGACATGATGGTCCACCACACCCAGGCCTTGCAGATGGCCGAGTGGGCCCGGACCTCGGGGGCGAACCCGAAGGTCAGGTCACTGGCCGAGCGGATCCGGGTCGGCCAGAAGCCCGAGATCGAGGCGATGCGGCAGTTGCTCGCCGCCCGCGGTCAGACTCCGCCGAACCTCGAGCACGTCCAGCACCTGGATCACAGCGACATGCCCGGGATGGCGACCCAGGCCCAGCTCACGGCGCTGCGGAAGGCGACCGGGACGGCCTTCGACTCCCTGTTCCTGAACCTGATGATCAAGCATCATGGGGGCGCGGTGACGATGAGCGGTGCGCAGCTCGAGAACGGCTCGGACCTCCGGGTCGGCGAGACCGCGCAGGAGGTCAGCGTCACCCAGACCAAGGAGATCGCGACGATGAGGCAGCTACTCAAGGAGTTGTGATGGGCGTACTGGACGGCAAGGCGGCACTCGTCACCGGCGGATCGCGCGGCATCGGTGCGGCCATCGTCCGCCGCCTCGCCGCCGACGGCGCCACGGTCACCTTCACCTACGCGTCCAACGAGCAGGCCGCGGACGAGGTCGTCGCCTCGGTCAAGGAAGCCGGTGGACAGGCCGTCGCGGTGCAAGCCGACCAGGCCGATCTCTCCGCGCTGGCCGACGTCTTCGACACCGCCTGCGAATCGACGGGCGGCCTGGACATCCTCGTGTGCAACGCGGCCAGCGCCATGGTGACCCCGATCGCGGACGTCACCGAAGCGGAGTACGACCGGATGATGGCCACCAACGTGAAGGGTCCGTTCTTCGCGCTGCAGAAGGCCGGCCCGGTACTGCGGGACGGCGGGCGGGTGATCAACATCTCCACCCTCAACACCGCGATGCCCGGCCCCGGGATCTCCTTGTACGCCGCGAGCAAGGCGTCGCTCGAGCAGTTCGCCGCCGTCGCCGCGCGGGAGCTCGGTCCGCGCGGGATCACGGTGAACTGCGTGTCGCCCGGCGCCACCGAGACGGACATGTTCCGCGACTCGAACCCGCCGGAGGCAGCCGACCTGATCGTCGGCATCACTGCCCTCGGACGCGTCGGCGAACCGGCCGACATCGCCGACGTGGTCGCGTTCCTGGCCGGCCCGGACAGCCGTTGGATCACCGGCCAGAACATTCGCGTCACCGGAGGGCTGCTGATCTGAACGCCGTCGGCGAACTGCTGGAGGCGATCGACGACGCGGCGGATCCGGCGGTCGCCGAAGTCCTGGCGCGCTACTTCCAGCTAGGCCCGGGCGGCTACGGCCATGGCGACCAGATGATCGGCGTCAAGCTCTCGTCTCTTCGCCCGCTCATCAAGCCCCTCGTCCGAGCGGGGTTGCCGCTCGAAGATCTGGAACAGGCTCTCGCCAGCCCGGTCCACGAACACCGGCTGGCAATCCTGTGCCTGCTGGCGGACCGCGCCTCGCTAGCCCTCAAGCCCCGTACTGCGAACCCGGCGGAGCTGGCCGCGATCTACGACCTGTACCTCCGCAACACCGCGTTCGTGAACAACTGGGACCTCGTGGACTGCAGTGCAGCGCAGATCGTCGGCGCCTACCTCCTGGACAAGCCCCGCACGATCCTCTACGACCTGATCGCCTCACCCAGCCTGTGGGAACGCCGGATCGCTCTGGTCTCCACCCACCGGCTGATCACGGCCGGCGAGACCGACGACACATTCGCCCTGGCCGCCCTGGTCCTCGACGATCCCGAGGACCTTATCCACAAAGCCTCCGGCTGGATGCTCCGCGAAGCCGGCAAACGAGTCTCGCCGGAAGGTCTGCTCACCTTCCTCGACACCTACGCGCCCGCCATGCCCCGCACCATGCTCTCCTATGCCGTAGAACACCTCCCGCCGGAAACCCGCAAGCACTACCGCTCCCTGCCGCGCAAGGCCGGGAGGGGTGCCGGCGTCCCGGACGGCTGAAGCTGGATGGTCGGTACGGCCTCGAGGTCCAGCGGCTCATTGGGGGCCAATGGCAACGAGTCGCCGACGACGGTGACTGGGACACCACCTACCGCTGGGGCCAGGACCGGCCTGGCCGACTCCAAGGCGTCACCGTGACGTGGTCGACGGGCTGTTGGCGAGCGGCGGCGAATCCAGCGCACAGTGCCGGTGGTAAACCTTCTCGGGCACGCGAGTCGGCGCGTGCCGCTCCGCCAACGTCACCCAGGCCACCATCGCGCCCGCGGCCGCGAGCGCCGCCGAGATCCACATCGCCATCTGGAATCCCTCGTCGAAGGCTACCGGGTCGCGGTAGGAGTCGCCGGTGATCCCGGCCGCGAGGGGGATCGCCGCGACCGCCATCAGTTGGGAGGTCCGGGCCACCGCGTTGTTCACGCCGGACGCGATCCCGGCGTGGTGGTCCTCGACCGACGAGAGCACGGTCGAGGTCAGCGGTGCGACCGTCGCGACCAGACCGAGGCCGAGCACGATCACCGACGGCAGCACCGTGGTGAGGTAGTCGACGCCAGGCATGACCCGCATCATGAGCAGGAAGCCTCCGGCCATCAGGAGCGGCCCGACCGTCATCGGGATCCGCGCGCCGATCCGCTCGGAGAGTCCACCCGCGTAGGTCGACAGGCCCAGCATCAGCAGGGTCATCGGCAACAACGACGCGCCCGCCTCGAGTGCCGAGTAGCCGAGTGCCGTCTGCAGGTAGACGACCAGCAGGAAGGTCGCGGTGCCCAGTGAGCCGTACACGGCGACGGTGACGAGATTGGCGCCGGTGAAGCGGATGTTGCCGAAGATGCCGGGCGGCAGCATCGGGTGCGAACTGCGCCGCTCGACCTCGACGAACGACGCCAGCGCGAGGGCCCCGATGACCAGGGCCGAGATCACCACCGGATCACCGAAGCTGCGATCGCCCGCGCTGATCAGGCCGAACGTCAGCCCGGCGAGGCCGATCGTGGCCAGCGCGGCGCCGGCGAGGTCGAGCTTGCCGGTCGCGGTCTCGTCGCGGCTCTCCGGGACGTGGCGCATCGTGATCAGGACGGTGGCGAGCGCCAGCGGCAGGTTGAGCAGGAAGATCAGCCGCCACGAGCCGGTGTCGACCAGGTAGCCGCCGATGAACGGGCCGATGGCCGCGGAGACCGAGGCCAGCCCGGACCACGCGCCGACCGCCTTGGCGCGATCGGAGGGCTGGAAACTGGTCTGCAGGATGGCCAGGCTGCCCGGGGTCAGCAGGGCGCCGCCGATGCCTTGCAGGATCCGGCCCGCGATCATCACTTCGAGGTTCGGCGCCACCGCGCAGATCAGCGATGCCAGCGCGAACCAGATCACGCCGGCGACGAAGGTCCGCCGCCGGCCGAGCCGATCGCCGAGCGAGCCGCTGAGCAGGATCAGCGAGGACAGCATCAGCATGTAGCCGTTGACGATCCACTGGAGTCCGGCGATGTCGGCGTCGAGGTCCCCGCCGATCTTCGGCAGCGCGACGTTGACCACCGTGCCGTCCAGGAATGCCATTCCGGTGCCGAGTGCGGTAGCGGCCAGCACCCACCTGGCCCGGGCTGTACCGAAGGCGATCCCATCCTCAGGCTCTGCGGCGACCATGACGACAGACTAGGGCCACAGCCGCGGCCGAGGACCGGTCGAACGCACCGGGCTAGGGCTGCATCGGAAGATTCAGTTGCAGTACCGCGAGGGCCCGGTCGGCGGGAAGGCCCTGCTGGACGCCCATGCCGGGTGGCTGCCCGACCGCGCAGCGGGTCTCGGTCAGTTGCGGGCAGACCACGTTGAGCAGGCCCCCGCCGGACACCACGATGTTCGTCGGCAGGGTGCTGTCGGTCCCGGCGGTGAGCGGGCTGATCGCGGAGGACGCGCGCCCGGCCTCCGACGGGATGCTGCGCACGGTCGAGCCGGAGAGCCGGTAGGTCAGTATCAGCTTGGTTGCGGGCTCGACCAGTTGCAGGTCGCGGGCCTGGGTGACCTTGGGGTCGTCCACTGTCGCGAGTTCGTCGTCGGCGGTGACCTGCAGGAGGCTCGCGACCGGTTTGGTCTTCGTCATCATCCCCACCAGCCGCTCGCCCGACTGGGGCAGACGCAGATGCAGGGTGCTGGTCGCGTCGCGCAGCATCACCTCTTCGGTGACGTCGAAAGACCCGTCGCCCTTCGGTACCGCGGACAGCCGGATGCCGGGCGCGGTCAGGCCGGGGCCCTCGGAGGTCGGCGGCGCCACCACGGGTCCGGCATCGCCGCCACTGGACAGCGGACCGGGACTGGGCGCGGTCGGGCTGTCGGCGAGACCCGGAGAACAAGCGGCCAGACCCAGCGCCAGCGTGACGGCCGCCAGCGCCGTGCCCGCCAGGGGCCTTCCTGTGGACATGCGACATCGCCCCCCAAAGGACCCGGTCACTTCCTCTGGTGGCCGGATCGACTTGGGCATACGATACGCCGGAATTAGCCTCGTCAGGCAATTACGGGGGCATTTCCGAAGGGGTGGGGGAAAATGCGGGGACAGAGCGTATTCGGCCAATCTCGAACGGTTAACGGACGTCTGGGGAATATAAGGACATTGATTTCGAGAATTCGAGGTCCGCATTATCACAGGGTGATTTCAATGGCGCTGGCCGTGATCGTCGCCGGCTTCGGGGGCCTCGTCACGGTGCCGGCGCATGCCGCAGGCAACGGTTCCGTCTACTTCGTCCAGGGCCTGCCCGGACAGACGATCGACATCCTCGTCGACGGCAAGGTCGTGGCCGGCGGGGTCAAGGCGACGGCGGTCGTCGGCCCGCTGGAGCTGGCCGCCGGCAGTCGCAAGATCACCGCGCGGGGCGGCGGGAAAATCCTGGTCGAGCGGCAGGTCACAGTAGGTGCCAACAGCAACTCCGATGTGGTCATCCACCGCCCGGCATCGCCGACGGCGGCCCCGGTGATCACCACCTACGCCAACAAACTGACGGCCGTCCCCAAGGACAAGGCGTCCCTGCGGGTGGCTCACACGGCCGCGGTCGGACCGGCTGACATCAAGGTGAACGGCAAGGTGCTGTTCTCGAACGTGGCCAACGGGGAATCGCTCAGCGTGGTGGTTCCGGCCGCCACCTATCAGGTCGAGATCGTTCCCGCGGGTGCGAATAGCCCGGTCGTTCTCGGGCCGCTCCCGTTGCCGGTCAAGGCCGGCGATCTGACCCGGGTGTACGCGGTCGGCGAACCGGCCTCGAAAACCATGAACGTCGCGGTGGCGACGCTCAAACTGCCCGCCACCGGCAGTGACAAACCGGGCATGGTGAACACCGGGACCGGTGGACAGGCAGCCGGCCTGATGGACGGCCAGGACTCGCAGTCGCCGTGGCCGCTGGCGGCTCTGGTGGTCGCGCTTGGTTTGCTGTTGACATTCACCGTCCGGAAGGCGGTTCCTCGCTGAGGAAGTATTTGCTCGGACTACTCCTGTTCTGCGTGGTCCTGGAGGGGTGTGCCACGCAGAACAGCGGAGCAGTCTCGAGTCCCGGCGCGGACGGCGGCACCCCGGCTCCGGTGGAGTCGGCGTCGGTGTCGCCGTCCGTGCAACCTGGCCGCGTGGGTACGCCCGCTGCGAGCCAGCGGATCCGCTTCGTCCCGACCGAGGTGGTCCTGCCCGGGGGCTCCCACGCGCCGGTCCTGCCGGCCAGCACTGTGGACGGGCAGTTGGTCGTGCCGGAGCGTGTCCAGCGGGTGGGCTGGTGGGACGGCGGCGCCGAGGCCGGCGACCCGTTCGGCTCGGTGGTGCTGGCGGGTCACGTCGACTCCGCGACCGACGGGATCGGGTATTTCGCCCGGCTCCTGAAGGTCAAGGCCGGCGAGGTCGTCGTACTGCGCGGCGATGGCCACAGCGCGTCGTACAGGGTGAACTCGGTGGTGTCGGTGCCGAAGAACGCGCTGGCGACCGAGAGCGGCGCCTTCGACCAGACGGGTGATCACCGGCTGGTGCTGATCACCTGCACCGGTGCGTACGACCGGGCGCGCGGCGGGTACGAGCAGAACCTCGTGGTGTCGGCGGAGCCGATCGGGCTCGCGCGGTAGACCTAGGTCCACCCCTCGTGGGCGCAGACCGACGGCTACGGCACGATCGTTGCTATCGACAACGGTTCCTGCTCGAACCACATTCGCGCGACGGCAGCTGCGGGTTACTACGGGGGCTTCCGGACGATCGGGGTGATCCGCGGCGAGGAGCATCTGCCGCTCAACCCGTCTCTGGCCTACGCGACAAGTCGAGGCATGCAGCTCACCTATCTCGATCGGACCAGCTATCGGGACCAACGCAGCGAAGAGGTCATCGCACCACTGCGCGAAAGGTTCGGTGAATCCCTGTGCTCAAAGGCGGCCGCTGCCTGGGCGCCGAGGTGAGGGAGTTGCAGCGCGACGCGTTCGGCGCGCCACCGGACAACTGGTCCCTGGACTGCGACTTCCATTTCGGGAGCTATGCGAAGAAGACGCCAGTTCTCGACGAGTTCATCGAGGACTTCCGGCGCCGTCATGGTCAGCGGCTCGACTGGGTCTATGTCGCGAAGATGATGTACGCCGTCTTCGCCAAGGTCGGCCGAGGCGAGATCGACCGCGGGAAGACCGTCGTGGCACACATCAGCGGATCGGATCCGGCCCTGCGGGCTGTCGAGTACGCCGGGCACTAGGCTCGGGGGATGGCGAGGTATTTCGATGTGCATCCGGAGAATCCGCAGAAGCGTGCGATCGGGCAGGTTGTCGACCTGATTCGCAACGACGGGCTGATCGCGTATCCGACGGACTCCTGCTTCGCGCTCGGGGTGCAGTTGGGGAACAAGGACGGGATCGACCGGATCCGGACCATCCGGCACCTCGACGACCGGCACCACTTCACGCTGGTCTGCCAGGACTTCGCGCAGCTCGGGCAGTTCGTGCACATCAGCAACGCGGTGTTCCGCTCGATCAAGGCGGCCACGCCGGGCAGCTACACGTTCATCCTGCCCGCGACCAAGGAGGTGCCGCGCCGGCTGATGCACCCGAAGAAGAAGACGGTCGGTGTCCGGATCCCCGACCACGTCGTCACCCAGGCGCTGCTCGAGGAGCTCGGCGAGCCGCTGCTGTCCAGCACGCTGCTGATGCCGGACGAGGAGGAGCCGATGACGCAGGGCTGGGAGATCAAGGAACTGCTCGACCACCAGATCGACGCGGTGATCGACTCCGGCGACTGCGGCACCGAGCCGACCACGGTGATCGACTTCTCCGAGGACCTTCCCGAGATCGTCCGGATCGGCGCCGGTGACCCCAAGCCGTTCGAGTAGCCAGGACCCTCAGCCACAGGGCATTTACCGGCTCAGCTCATGCCGGCCGGAGACGTCCAGCTTGCGGTAGATGTTCCTCGCGTGGGTCTTCACCGTGTTCAGCGAGAGGAACAGGTCCTCGGCGATCTCGCGCAGGGTGAGCTCGCTGCGGAGGTACTGCAGGACGATCAGTTCCCGCTCGCTCAGCGTCTCGCCCACGCTGGTCGCAGCGGACACCGGAGCACCGATCTCAGCGGCGATCCGGTCGCGGAAGTCCACCAGACCCAGCAGACTCGGGCAGCCGGTGAGCAGGGCGTCCGCAGCGGCCAGGCGCACCTGGGCCTCAGTCCCGCCGAGCTGCCGCGCGAGCAGAAGCGTTGCGAAGGCGCCCATCGTCAGGTCGTTGCCATAGCCGGACTCATCCACCAGCCGCGCCAGCTCACCAGCGGGATCCGCCGAATCCAGTGCCAGCAAGATCATTGCCTCCGGCATCATCCGTGCGGACGGCCGGACCTGACACTCGTGCAGTGCCGCTCGCACAGCCGCAGCCTCCTCCTGTACTTCGGCGTCGAGCTGCAGGAAAGCCGCCAGCCCACGAAGACCGTGCAAAGCCACTCGCACCGGCGCAGGCGGCTCTCCAGACCAGAGCGGGGGAATCTCCGAAGCCAGCGCGGCGGACTCGGCGTAGAACCCGGCGAGCAACAGCGTGCGGGCGACGCTGATGCGAGCCTGCGACGCGGACTGCGGACTGGGCAACGCAGTGGCGAGGAGCTGACGGCCCTGCCGGAGCGCCAAGGTCAGGTCGCCGCGCTCCCGAGGAAGGCAGAGCCGCCACACCTCGTCCGATCCGATCGCGCGGGCTGATGGTGTGGCGTCGATCCAGCGATCGCGTTCAGAGAAGCGGCCGAGCTCGCACCAGAGGCTGAGCGCACGGCGGCCGAGACCGCTGTCCGCGAGCGCGGTATCAGGCAAGGCGACCAACCACTGCTCCAGCGACACCAGCCGCCCGTCTCGGTAGAGCACGTCCAGCCCGTCGTCGAGGAGCCGCACAGCCGAGCTGAAGTCACCCGCCGCCAAGGCGAGTCCGATCGCCTCCTCCTGATCCCCGGACGTCGCGTGCCACCTCGCCGCGGCCCGGCGTACTGCGACCAGTCGGTCCGGGGCGGTCGTCTCGAGACGGTGGAGGAGAGCCTCGCGGAACGACCGCTGCAGCCGGTACCACCGGCCACGGCCGTCGTCCGAGATCAGGAAGACCTCATCCCGCCGCAACCGGTCGATCAGGACGTCGGAGTCGCTAGTACCGCGAACCGCGTTCATCAGCGCCACGTCGAACCGCGCTGGGACAGCCGCCACCAGCAAGAACTCCCCCAGGCCGGCAGCGAGTTCGGCCCAGACGTGCTCGACCAGGTAGTCGGTCTCCCTTCCCTGTAAGGCGACAGACGCCGGCCACCCGTCGGAGTCGACGACCCGCCGCCCCAACAGCTCCGCCTCCTCCGGCGAGAACCGGAGATCCGTCCAGCTCAGTGACGTCAAACGGCCCGCCAGAAGCAGCCGATCGAGTCGCAGTGGCGGCCGGACCCGACTGCCGATCACCAGAGTCAGGTCGTTGCCCGCACTGACCAGCAAGTCCAGCTGGCGGTGGATGCCCCGGGCAACCACATGCTCGAACTCGTCGAGTACCAGCCCTGTTCCAGGAGCGATGCCCGAGGCGAGTTCCGCGACGAAGGCATCACTGCCCGGTGGGTGAGAGTTCCCCGGGGCGCCGATCGCCTGAGCGACGTACCGCCAGAACTGGATCGGATCGTTGTCCTGCGCATCCAACGTGATCCAGGCGCCGGTGGACCACTGCGACAGGGCGGCCGTCTTCCCGGAACCGCTCGGGCCGATCAGCAGGACGACGGTCGACTCGGCGGCGGCCTTGTCCAGCAGGGCGGAGATCCGCGGCCGGGGAAGGAGTGGAGCCAGCGAGACCGGCGCACGCAGTTTGGCCGCCACCAGGTCCGCTGATTCCACCCCTCCACCGTACGGCCGATCACTTGCCGGTGATCACCCACGGGTCGCCGCTGTACCAGACGTTGTCGATGTGCACGTGCCGCATCACCCAGCGCGATCCGTCCCGCACCGCGTCCACGGCGTACAGGTTCTTCAGCAACGCGTGCCGGCTGTGGTCGTCCTTCGGCAGGTGTTGCGCCTCGACGATGGCGGTCAGCCGCGCGGTGTCGCCGGCGAGTTCGACCCGCGCGTTGCTGACGACGTGGGTGGTGTCGATCCGTGTCTCCGGATTCAGGATGATGTCGACGATCGTGCCGCGACCCTCCATCAGCGGGATGTCCAGTCCGCACTTGGTCGCCGCCGGCCGGAAGTCCAGTACTGCGTCCGCCGCGAACGCAGACGCGAACAACTCCCGGTCCCGTAGGTCCTGTCCAAGCCCGAACCGGTAGAGCGCGTCGATCACCTCTTCCCGGTCCACCACCTGGCCCAGCAGGTCACCGGCGCCGAAGGCGGCAGTCCTGGTCACATACATCGCGATTCCCTCCGATTGGTTGCTTCGTGAACCAGTCAGCAGGCAGCCGACCGGTGCTCGCCACCGGGAGGTGGGGTGAATTGCCCGAACGAGAGGGTGAAACCTTGCGGATGGGAAGTCTCTCCCCGAAAGTGGCGCGCAGAGGACAGTCACTCACGGAGATCAACCGCTCACCGCCCCGAATGGAGACAGCCGTGCCCTCCTTCAAACGCATCGGACCGGCCCTGCTGGCCGTGATCCTCCTGGTCGGCCTCATCCCCGGTACCGCGCAGGCGTACGCGAACGCGTTCTTCCCGATCCAGAGCAGCGGCAATCGCGGCCCCGACGTACTGGCGATCCAGTACCTGCTGCAGCACAACGGGCCAGGCAACGGCCGCGGACGGAGTCTTCGGCCCCTCCACGGTGACCGCTGCGAAGGCCTTCCAGACCGCCAAGGGCCTCGGCTCCGACGGCATCGTCGGTCCGCAGACCTGGGGTGCGCTGGTCCCGACGATCCGCTCCGGCGACAACAACGCGGCCGTGAAGGCGCTCCAGGTCGAGCTCAACGCGAAGCGCCGCCTCACCCTTCCCGTCGACGGCGTCTTCAGTACTGCGGTCCGCGACGCGGTGGTGTCGTTCCAATCGCACGCGGGCATCGGCGCGGACGGCATCGTCGGCCCGATCACCTGGCGCAACCTCACCTGGCACTACGACTACCCGGACTTCAACGCGAACCTCTGCGACCAGGATCCGGACGGCAACGGGACCGCCGCCAACTGGGCCGCCGCTGCCGCCGTGGCTCAACTGGAGCAGGGCACTCGTTCCTTCGGCAGCACGAACCAGGGCAAGGTCGGCTACGGCGACGCCGGGTTCGAGCACGGCGGCGACATCCCCGGGCACGGCAGTCACGAGAGCGGCATGGACATCGACATCTGGCCGATCCGCACCGACAACGCGCAGTGCACCGCCGGCCGGATCACCTGGCAGTCCACGACGTACGACCGGGCCGCGACCCGGCAACTGGTCCAGGCGATCCGTGCGGCCGCCCCCGGCCACGTCAAGTTCATCTGGTTCAACGACCCGACGCTGATCAGCGAGGGCCTGACCGCCGAGTGGCCCGCGCACGACAACCACCTGCATGTCCGGTACTGCGAGAAGGTGCACCCGAACCGCATGTACGTCTGCTGACCACAGAGAGCGCCGTAAACGGCCTGACAGACTACCCGGGTGACGACACTCGACCTGACCCCTGACGAACTGCTCACCACCACCAGGACCGTCCGCAAACGGCTCGATCTCGAGCGGCCGGTGCCGCAGGAGCTGATCCGCGAGTGCATCGAGATCGCACTCCAGGCGCCCTCCGGCAGCAACCGGCAGACGTGGCACTGGCTGGTGATCACGGACCAGGAGAAGCGGGCGGCGATCGGTGAGTACTACGGCCGCTCGGTCGCGGCGTACCTGAAGTCCTCGGGTGCGGCCGGCCGCCTGTACGCCGACGACCCCGAGCGGGCGCCGGTCCAGCAGCGGGTCGGGACGAGTGTCGAGTACCTGGGTGAGCGGATGCGCGAGGTGCCGGTCCTGGTCATCCCGTGCCTGCAGGTGAGGTCGCTGGGCGCGGTCAACCAGGCCGGCACCTGGGGCTCGATCCTCCCGTCCGCGTGGAGCTACTGCCTCGCGGCGCGGGCACGCGGCCTGGGCACGGCATGGACCACCCTGCACCTGACCTATGAGCAGGAGATCTCGGAGTTGCTCGGGCTGCCTGAGGACATCCGGCAGTCCGTGCTGATCCCGACCGCCTACTACACCGGCGACACCTTCAAGCCGGCCGCACGCCAGCCTGTCGACGAGGTACTTCACCTCGACGGTTGGTGAGTCCCGGGATTCAGGCGCGCCCCGGCGTTGCCTAACGGGCAAAACAGCTTTAGCTTGTTAGTGGTGAGGTGATGCCCGATGGGCTACCAGCCCGAACTGATCGGCGGACAGTTGCTGCTGGACCTGCTGAACACGGTCTCGTGGCGGCTCGACGACTCCCGGTGGATCGACCTGCTGTCCACCCCGGCGGCCTTGGATGACTGGTGTTCGGCGGTCGGGCTGAGCGCGCCCAGGAACACGAAGCTGGAAGACGTCACCAGGGTGCGGGAGACGGCGTACCTGGTTGTTCTCCCATTGGCGCGAGGCGAGGAGCCCGCAGAGGTCGACCTAGAAGCCTTGCAGGACTTGCTGGTTGATGCGTTGTCCCAGGCGAAGCCGACGGGGGTTCGGCCTCTCGATTGGACGACGGACGACCTGCCCGCGACGCTGGCGCTGTCAGCGGCGAGGTTGCTGGAGCATGAGGACCTCAGCCGGCTCCGCGAGTGCCAGGACGACGACTGTGGCTGGCTGTTCATGGATCGCAGCAAGAACGGCTCGCGGCGCTGGTGCAGTTCGCGGGATTGCGGCAACCGGGCCAGAGCCAAGCGCCACTACCAGCGGGTCCGCGCGGTGCAGTCATGAGCCGGGCGGCGTCCAGCATGTTCGGCGGAGCCGCCTCCGGCGACAGGAGAGCGGAGTTCATCGACGGGATGCGGCTGGGCATCGGGCCCGGCAGCGCTGCCTTCGTGCTCGCTCTCAGCTTCGGAGCCGAGGCACAGGCGCGCGGCTGGGGATTCGCGCTGCCGGTGCTCTTCTCGATGTTCGCGTTCTCCGGGTCAGCCCAGTTCACCCTGCTGACCACGCTGGCCAGTGGCACCGCGCTGGCCGCGATCACGTCTGCGACGCTGATCAACGCCCGGTACCTGGTGATGAGCGTGGCCCTGAACAACAGCCTGCAGGGCAGTCGGTTGTCCCGGGCGCTCCAGGCGCAAGCTCTGGTGGACGCGTCGTTTGTCGTTGCCCATCGCAACGATGGTGGCTTCGACGTGGCTCGGCTGATCGGTGCGAGCGTGCCGCAGTGGCTGCTCTGGGTGAGCGGTACCGCGATCGGCGCCCTGACCTCGCCCTCGCCGGATCTCATGCACAAGTTGGGGATCGACGTCGCGTTCCCGGCGTTCTTCCTGCTGCTGGCGCTGGACGAGCTCAGGCGGTCCAGGCGCGCACTCGTCGCAGGCTTGCTCGGCGGAGCCATCGCCGGGGTTCTGCTCTTCGTGACCAGCCCTGGTTATGCGCTGCTCGGAGCAACCGCCGCCGCGCTGCTCGGCGTACTCCCAGAGGATGGTGAGACGGCATGAAGTTGTGGCTCTCGGTGCTGGCCGTGACGGTGATCAGCTGGTTGATGAAGGCGAGTGCACCGCTGGCGATCGGCAAGCGCAAGTTGCCGCCGACGGCGATCAGGATGACCGCCTTGACGGCGCCGGTGCTGCTGGCGGGGCTGATCGTCACCGAGCTCGGGGGTGAGGGCTGGAGTGAACTCGACTGGACCCAGTTGGTCGGAGTCGGTGCTGCGGGAGGTCTGTTCCTGGTCAAGGTGCCGATGCTGCTCGCGGTCGCGGCCGGCATCGCGGTGACAGCCCTGATCCGGCTCGGCCTGGCCTGACCGATCAGTCCTTCGTGGCAGCCATCTCCTCGATGGTGAGGCCGCTGAGGATCGACTGTGGTTCGGCGCTGGTGAGGTCGAGCGAGGGATTCGCGGCGTCGTCGCGGACCTTCACCAGCAGCCAGTCGCCGTCACGTCCGGTGCGAGTGAAGGCCCAGGAGCCGCTCAGCTTGACACCCTGCAACCGGAACCGGAAATGGCCGCCCTCGATCGCGTCGGCCGGCGACACCGGCTTGCCCCGCTTGTCCCTGGTCTGGTTCTGGTAGACGCCGGCGTCCCAGACGATCACCGCGCCACTGCCGTACACGCTGCCGGCGATGACGCCCTCGTACTCGGCGTACTCGATCGAGTGGTCGCCGGTCGGGACCGCCAGTCTCTTGACGGTCGGGTCCAGCGACGGCCCGCGCGGCACCGCCCACGACTTCAGCACGCCGTCCACCTCGAGCCGGACGTCGTAGTGCAGCCTCCGCGCGTCGTGCAGCTGAACCACAAAGATCGGTGCCGTTGGCATCTAGTGTCCCGTAAGCGCTGTAACTTGACGTTATCGGTGTCCAGGCACGCACCTCGCGGCGCTTGCCCAGCGCCCACGATGCTCCGCATCGAGGCCACTGTTCAAGCACCGCGATGCACCCACCTGGACACCGCTATCGTTCAAGCTACATCGCTTACGGGACACTAATGCCTGCTCCTCCGCTGGTGGTCCGCCAAGTCAAGCTTACGGCGAACCACCGCGGGGGAGGGCGCTACCGGGCTGATCGGGAGGGGATCAGGCTGCGGCAGCGGCGGGGGGCTCGATCTGGTCGCGCAGGCGGTCGAGAATGCCGCGCAGCAGGCGGGAGACCTGCATCTGGCTGACGCCGATCTCGGCGCCGATGTCGGCCTGGGTGTGGCCCTCGACGAAGCGCAGTTCGAGGATCCTTCGTTCGCGCGGGGCGAGCTCGTTCAGCACCGGCTCGAGCACGGCGACCGCCTCGGAATGCTCGAACGCGCTGTCCTCCTCGTCCGCGATCGTGTCGGCCAGGCTGGCGGTCGACTCACCGTCGACGGGACGGTCCAGCGACAGCACGGAGAAGCAGCCGTCCGCGGCGATCGCGGCCTCGACCTCGGACACGGTGGTGCCGAGCTCCGCGGCGAGCTCCTCGAGGGTGGGATCGCGCTGCAGATCCTGCACCAGTTGCGGGCGCACGGAGGCGATCGAACCCTGCAGTTCCTGCAGTCTGCGCGGGATGCGAACGGTCCAGGAGCAGTCGCGGAAGTACCGTTTCACCTCACCGCGGATGGTCGGTACGGCGTACGCCAGGAACGGCGTCTCCGTGTCGGGGCGGTAGCTCCGGGCCGCTTTGAGCAACCCGAGGTAGGCGACCTGGTCAAGGTCGTCGGCTTCGACCCCGCGGCCGCGGAACCGGCTTGCGATGCTGTGGGCGATGCCGAGGTTGAGCTCGATCGCCTGCTCCAGCAGAGACTGCCGGAGGGTTTCGTCTGTGCTGCCGGCTCGCCGCTCGAGAAGGGAGCGGGTGGCTTGGTCGCGGCGCTGCTTCGGATCGGTTGCTGCAGTCTGCTCGTCGACGGTGGTGCGTGCAAGTACGGTAACCATGATTCTTGACCTCGCGACTGTTAGTCACGGCGCGGCACATGTCTGGACCGCGGTCAATATCTGTGAGGTCATTCCTACCCCATGGATTGCGAAGTTATACATCCGACCTCCGAACGAGACGAACTCGGGGGGACGAAACGCGCCGGAAACACTGCCCTGGTTGACCAAGACCGCCAACCATGTGCAGTCCGGTATCCGGCGTCGCGACTGTCCGTAACGCACCTGAAGCAAACTCGGAGGACCCGAGGTCCTCGTGACGCAGGGCGGAGCTAGTGCCCTGCGTCGCACCTGACCACCGCAATCACTCAAAACAACATCCGACCCACGCACGCTAGCGGACCACGGAGGGCGCGAAACCTCGCCCGCGCAGCCGCAGAGTGTGCTCCGCCAGTGCTGTGGGGGTTCGCCCACTGTCAGAGCAGTGGGGTAACCCCCAGAGCAGTGGGGTAACCCCCAGAGGAGGCGGCGAACCCCCCAGAGCACCAGTGACCCCCGGAGGGCGCGAAACCTCGCCCGCGCAGCCGCAGAGTGTGCTCGGCCCGTGCTGTGGGGGTTCGCCCACTGTCAGAGCAGTGGGGTAACCCCCCGAGGAGGCAGCGAACCCCCAGAGCACCAGTGGACCCCCGGAGGACGCGAAACCACGCCCGCGGAGCCGCAGAGTGTGCTCGGCCCCAGAGGAGGCAGCGAACCCCCAGAGCACCAGTGGACCCCGGAGGACGCGAAACCTCGCCCGCGCAGCCGCAGAGTGTGCTCGGCCCGTGCTGTGGGGGTTCGCCCACTGTCAGAGCAGTGGGGTAAGCCCCCGAGGAGGCAGCGAACCCCCGGAGCACCAGGGAGGCTTCGCCGCTGACCGCCGAGTGTGGGGCTGGCGTGGGTGTCATGGCGCGGGGCAATCGGGTTATGGCGACGCGGCCAGGCACCGCTAGTCGAGCGAACGGAGCGCGGCCAGGGCGGCGGGGGGAACCCGCGAAGAGTCACGCCAGCGCAGCGACCACCCGTACGGCGGGACGCCGGCCGCGAGAGGTTTGACCACGACCCCGTCGGGGGAAGGCGTGGAAAGCAACCCGAGCGCGACGCACTCGCCGGCTCGCACGAGCTCCAGCGCGGAGCTCGTCCCGTCCGTGCTCGCGGGGTGCCGCCGCGGCGCGAATCCCGCAGTACGGCAGCAAGCCAGGATGAACTCGTTCCACTCGGGAGCGAAGTCGTCGCGCGGAAGATAGTGCGTCTCGTTCGTCAACTCCCGCACTGCGACCGCGTCCGACGTCGCGAGCGGGTGGTTCCTCGGCAGCGCGACTCCCAGAGCCTCGCGGCGGATGAGCCGCTGCATGACACCGTCCGGGCAGGCGGCCGTGGAGCCGCACAGGGCGAGGTCGAGCTCGCCGGTGAGCAGGCGCTTCTCCTGATCGCGGCTGCCGCGGCTGCTGACCTCGAGGCGGAACCCGGGCAGCCGCTCCCGGAGCCGGGCGAGCACCGCGCGTGGCGTGACCAGGTCCGTGTGCAGGACGTCGATGCGGAGCACCTGGTCCCGACCGGCCGCGGCGGTCGCCTCGGCGACACCCGACCTGATCGCGGCGAGCGCACCCTGGGCGTGCGGCAGGAAAGCGGCGCCTGCCGCGGTCAGGGTCACACCGCGGGGCGACCGGTTGAAGAGCTGGGCTCCGAGTTGCGTCTCCAGCCGACGGATCTGGTTGCTGAGCGCCGGCTGTGACACGTAGAGCCTGCGCGCTGCTGCGGTGAAGTGCAGTTCCTCCGCCATCACCAGGAAGTACCGCACCAACCGTAAATCGACGTCCATGCCTTTCAGGACCTTCCCCACCTGCGGTGATAACCAGAAGTTGTGACCGTAGTGCGACTCTGTCTTGGACGTCGAGGCCTGAGTGCGCGGAACGTGATTCCATGACGACATCGCCCGGGGAGCTCCGGTCCAGCTGGGAACAGCAGCAGAGTGTTCATGCGCCTGATCGCGAGCTCCGCTTCTCGCTGATGCTGGATTACATCGAGCGCTTGAGTGAATCCTCCTTGGCGGCTTCGCGTTTGCGGGTTGTCGACCTGGCCTGTGGCCCGGGGTCGATCACGCGCAGGGTGCTCGACCGGTTCCCCTCGGCCGGGGTAGTTGCCCTCGACATCGATCCGTTGCTGCTGGAACTGGCTCGCGACGCCTTCGCGGGGGATGCGCGGGTCGAGGTGGTGACGCGGCAACTCGCCGAGGCCGACTGGTGGAAGGACCTCGGCGGAGAGTTCGACGCAGTACTGACTGCGACGGCGATGCACTGGTTGCCGCCGTGCGCGCTGTCCGGGGTCTATGCCGGCGTCGCGCGGTTACTCCGGCCTGGCGGGTTGTTCGCCAACGCGGACCACCTACCGTTGGCCGACCCCGTACTGCGGGACGCGGCGGACGGGTTGCACGCGGACTACCTGCGGGAGACCTTCGCGGCCGGGGTGGAGAGCTGTGACGAGTGGTACGAGCGCGCCTACGCCGATCCGCGGTACGAGGGTTGGTGGGAGGTGAGGCGCGAGGTGTTCGCGCATTGGTCCGGTGATCTGCTCGAACCGGAGGAGTGGCACCTCGCCCTGCTGCGGCGATCCGGCTTCGAACGAGCCGGGGTGGTCTGGCGGCGCGGAAACGACGCGCTGCTGATCGCGCTGCGCGGGCTGAGTGCTCAGGCGATGGTGGACGACCTGCTCGACGAGACCCGCAGACCTGATGTCACCCTTGAACCGCCCGGCTGATACCGGTGCGACCCCGGCGCTGTCTGCTCAACGCCGAGGCCTTGGGCAACCAGTACTTGCATCCTTCAAGTGCCCCTGAAGTGCCGTTTCATGCGCCCGGACGGACTGATCCCCGGCCGGAGGGGGTGGAGTGGCCGGGGATCAGGCTGGGGGTGTCGCTGTGGTTCTGTGGGTGTCAGTTGCCCGGCCATTCGCCGGTCCAGCGTTCGAAGGCCTTGGCGCCGCCGCGGTCGACCGCCGCCTTGACGACGGCGTACACGGCTCCTTGCAGTGCGGCGGCCAGCAGGACCTCGCGCCAGGGGTACTCGGACTGCAGCGCGTCGGGGGCGTCGTCCTTGTCGCTGATCCGGCGCCAGACCTGCTTGAAGATCGCGCCCGCGACCAGGCCGCCGGCGATGCCGGAGATCAGGCCGACCGGGCGGTAGGCGAGTTTCACTGCCTTGTTGCTACTCATTTGCTCCGTCCCATGATCCAAGCCGTCGCGTGCCGGCTGTTCACTGCCATGCCGCCCCGGTACCCACGGACCATCACGCCAAGCAACCGCACAGGGTTCCACCGGTACCGCTGGCGGATTCGCAGGGCTTCTGGGGGTGGTGGGCGTTGGCTTCTGGTGGCACTGTGGCGGGTTAGGTTGCGGGGAGGCGAACTCCTGGAGGGGAACTATGGACTGGAAGCTCGAGCTGGTGTCGGTGCCGGTGTCGGACGTGGACCGGGCGAAGGCGTTCTACACCGAGAAGATCGGCTTCAACGCCGACCACGACCACAAGGTCACCGACGAACTCCGGTTCGTCCAGCTGACCCCGCCGGGCTCAGCCTGTTCGATTGCCATCGGAACCGGGATGCCGCAGGCGGAGCCGGGCTCCGTTCGCGGTCTGCAGATCGTGGTGGCCGATGTGGCGGCCGCCCGCGCGGAGCTGGTCGGGCGCGGTGTCGAGGTCACCGAGGTCCAGGAGATGCCCTGGGGCAGCTTCGTCTTCTTCGAAGACCCCGACGGCAACGGCTGGGCCCTCCAGCAGGTCCCCGTCTACAACTGAATGACAGACAGGCGGTTCGAAAGTTGTTGTCCGGTCGAGGATGCGATCGGTAGGTCATTCGCGAGGAAGCTGCTCGTTCGGGTCCCGGTACCCGCCGATCAGACCTCGAACCGCCAAGCCCAAACCGTCAAGTCTGCAAGGGGTCTGGGGTTAACGGTTGTGGTTCAGGGGGTGAAGAAAGGGGCTCCGGCGGGGATCCATTTCCGAGGATCGGACAGTTCGAGATACCGCTGGGTCAGCACTGGTCACCGGTTGTAGGGTGGCCTTTGGTTGAGCAGCCAGCCGGCGTTGGATGCGCCGACGACTGCGGTCTCTGCCGAGGACGACTATGGCCGATCTGCATCACCACACCAAACCTGCAGTACGACGCCGCAAATCCGCTGCCGCCCCTGTTCAGAATGCTGGTGCCATGCCTGTTGCCACTTCCCCGCGACCGGAGACGACGCGGCCGGAAGCCGTCCAGGTCCACATCGGCGGCCGCTGGATCGCCGGTCAAGCCCTCGCCCGCCGCAGCGGCGAGGTCCTCGTCAGCCACCACGGCCACCTCGTCTGGGTAGACCAGCAGTCCGTCCGCACCCCCTGACCCCCGCGCACGCGGTTGGACTGCTTCGCGCCAGGTTCTACTTGGCGGTGGATTCGGCTACCAGGGCGCCGAGCTGGATGGCGGCGTCGGCCTGGGTCGGGTTGAAGTGGTTCTTGGTGAGGGCGAAGGTGGTGCCGGTGGCGTGGTCGGCCCAGGCGGCGCTGCCACCCATGCCGGGGATGCCGAAGACCGTCGGGGTCTCCTCGGCGGTGGAGCCGAGCCGGCCGATCGGGTAGCCGAGGGCCCAGGTGGCCGGGTTGCCCATGAACTCGTCGTTCGCGACCAGCGCCGGGCTGGAGATCTGCGCGAACCGCTCCGGGCCGACCAACCGAACCCCGTCCACCTCGCCGAGCAGCGCGGCGTACAGCTTCGCGATGCCGCGGGCGGACAGCGTGCCGCCGGAGGGTAGGTCCGCCATCAGCACGTCCGGGCGGTTGGCGAAGTCGGCGGTCGGCATCACCGCGGCCGGGGCGACCTTGGCGAACAGCTGACCTACCATCGCCATCATCTCCTCGATCCCGTCGGCCTCGTGCAGCGTGGCGACCCGGGGCAACTCGCTCGCCGGTACGCCGAAGTACACCTCGTCCGCGATGCCGAGGGGTTCGGTGATCTCCTCGCGGAGGACCTGGGAGATCGGCTTGCCGGTGGCCCGGCGTACCAGTTCGCCGACCAGGAAGCCGAAGGTCTGGGCGTGGTACGTCATCTTGGTGCCCGGCTCCCACCACAGCTCCGAGTCCGCCAGCGCCTCGGTCATCGTGGTCCAGTTCGTCAGGTCCTCGATCGTGGTGGTCAGCGGGATCGCGGGCAGTCCGATGGAGTGGGTCAGCACGTGCCGCAGGGTGGCCTTGTCCTTGCCGTGCGCGGCGAACTCCGGCCAGACGTCCGCGATGGGCGCGTCGTACTCGAGGACGCCGCGGTCGACCAGCACGTTCGCCACGGTCGCGGTGGCTGCCTTGCCGGTGGAGGCGGCGTAGAAGAGCGTGTCCGAGGTGACCGGCCGGCCCGTATCCCGGTCAGCCGCACCCGCGACGGCGTCGACGACGAGTTCGCCCCGGTGGTAGACCGCGACCTGCAGGCCGATCTCGGCCCCGGACGCGACCAACTCGTCGATTGCGTGCTGGACCCGGTCCTGAAGGTTGTCGCTCATGGGGTTGTCCTTACTGTCCAGAGAGGCATCTGTCAGGAGTAGGTCGGAGCCTCCGGACGGTTCTTGACATCCTTCACCAGCCTTCCCGGACATGGCCGGACCGGCCCTGGGTGATCAGGCCGCGGCCGGTCCGGGGGTCGCTCTCAGAGCGTCAAGTTGTTGCCTGCTCAGTAAACGACGTGCAGTTCGTAGTCGTCGCCGGGGAAAGCGCTGCCGTCTCAGCGCAGTGCGAGGGCCAGCTCGTCGAGCTGTCGCGATACCGGGCCGAAGGCAACTAAGCCGCTACCGGCGCCTGCGAGTTCCGTTGCCGCAGGCTCTAGAGCGGCCGAGGCCCGCTGCATGACCCGACGGTTGCCTAGCGCAATCGCCGCCCGGGCGGTCAGACACCACATTGCCTCGAGCAACAGATCTCCAGGTGGATCCGGAGTCTCTTCCAGAGCCACCTCGGCCTCGGCGCGACGACCCTCGGCCAGGAGCGCCAGCGGCCGCACCCACGGCTCGTACGGCCCCCAGTCGTCGCCTGCGGGTGACCCGTTCAGGGACAGCAGCGCGAGCGGCAGGAGACCCCGCTCCAGCCCCGGCATCCCAGAGCCATCCAGCAGTACCGCGGCCTCCCGGTACGCCGCCTCCGCGCCGAGCTGGTCGAACACGGCGAGGCGGAGCGCGCGGTACCACCGGGTGAAAACGCCGACCAGTGGAAGCTCATGCCGCTCCGCGAGCCGGTCGGCCGCCGCGGCGTGCTCGTCGGCGCCGGCGAAGTCCCCCGCAGCACTGCGGGCCTGAAGGCGGACGAGGTGGCCGAGGACCTCGTAGGTGACCAGTGCGTGCCGGGCGGACAGCGCGATCAAGTCCGCGCCGATCGCATCCCGCTCGGGCGCGAGCCCCGCGCGGTGGAAGGTCTGCATGAACAACCCGTTCAGCGCGAACGCCAGCAGTGCCGGGTCCTCCAACCGCCGGGCCAACCGCACGGCCCCCCGAGCCGCCTCACCACCACGCTCCGCGCTCACACCACGGGACTCGATGGCGATGGTGGCCAGCAGGCGGGAGCGGGCGGCCTCATGACCGTCGCCCGGGAGCGCGGCCAGAGCGCGCTCAGCCGCTGCGACGAGTTGGTTGGCGTGGTTCTGGTCGTCCGAGCGGGTCCAGATGGCCGGGACGTCGTAGGCGCCGATGACGCGAGGGGTGAGTTCGACATCGCCCAGTTCCTCCGCTGCTTTGACGGCTGCCAGGCGGTGCTCGCGAGCCGCCTCCAAGCCGCCGCCACCCGTCACCGCGAGATTGCGCAGCAGCCCGATGGTCGACTCCAGCCGCGCGCGGGCGCCAGACGCGACCGCCCGGTCGTACGCCGCCGTCGCCTGCGCCCAGACCTGACCGGCGGTTCCACCAGTTCCCGGATCGAGGTGATCCGCCTGGTTGAGGATGTCCGCCTCCAGTCGGCGGAGTGCCTGGCCGGGGTCCACCCCCAACTGCTCGACGAGCAACGCCCGCGCCCTCCGCAGTACCGCGAGCGCGTCGCCCTGGCGGTCTGAGCGATACAGGGCGAGTGCCAGCAGGCGCCAGGCGTCCTCGCGCCACGGGTGCTCGGCCACATGCGCGTCCAGGTCCGGTATCGCCTCAGCCGCGAGACCCAGCGCCAGCCTCGCCTCGGCTTGCCGTTCGACCGCGAGCAGGCGGACCTCCGCCAGGCGGGACCGCTCCGCGTGGGTCCACGGCGCGTCCGCGAACTCGGCATACGCGGGTCCCCGCCACCAGGCCAAAGCCTCTTGCAGCCGGTTGAGTGCGTCCCGCGGCGGCATCTTGGCCGTCGCCTCCATCACCTGCTCGAAGCGCCAGGAGTCCACCTCCCACGGTTTGGCCCGCAACGCATAGCCCGGGCCTTCGGTGACCAGCAGCGCGGCCGGAGTACGGGCTGGTCGGTCGGGTTCCAGCGCGCGGCGAAGTGCGGACACAAACGTGCGGACCGCGCTCACTGCTCCGGCCGGCGGGCTGACCCAGAGGTCGTCGACCAGGACCTCGAGCGGTACGACGCGGCCGCGGGCGACGATCAGCCGTGCGAGTACCGCGCGGTGCTGCGGCCCCTTCAAGGCGATCGCGCTGCCGTCGGCCGCCCAGGCCGTCACCGGCCCGAGTACTCCGAACTCGACCTGCACCCCGTGATCACCTCTCTCCGCGGTCTCCCGGGTCACGGTATCGCCGTGCTCATCGGATGCTCATCGGCGCGCGGCAGGCTCTGAGGTGACCCCGACGAAAAGGAAACCGAACACCATGGCACCGACGATCCCCGGCTTCGACTACCAGCGCGTCAGCGTCGCGGACGGAGTCTCCCTGCGCGCGGCCGTCGGCGGCACGGGCAGCCCGATCGTGCTGCTGCACGGCTTCCCGCAGACGCACCTGATGTGGCGGCACGTCGCTGCCGACCTGGCCGCCGACCACACCGTGATCTGTCCGGACCTGCGCGGCTACGGCGGCAGCGACAAGCCCGCCGAGACCGACGGCAGCGTCTACTCCAAGCGCACCATGGCGGCCGATGTCGTCACCCTCGCCCGAGCGTTGGGGCACGAGCGGTTCGCCCTGGCCGGGCATGATCGCGGCGCACTGGTCGCCTTCCGGGCCGGGCTCGACCACCCGGACGCGATCACCCACCTCGCCAGTCTGGACGTGCTGCCGACGCTGGACATGTGGGACGCGCTCCACGGCGTCACCGCGTCCGTTGCCTTCCACCTCTACCTGATGGCCCAGCCGGCCGGTCTGCCCGAGCAGTTGATCGCCGCGAGCCCGGACCTGTTCTTCGGCTACTTCCTCGACCTCTGGACGAACGACCCGCAGGCGATCCCGGCCGACATCCGCGCCGCCTACCTGGAGGCCTGCCGCAACGCCGTACCGTCGATCGTCGCCGACTACCGCGCCTCCGCGGGGATCGACGTCGAGCACGACCAGGCAGACCGTGCCTCGGGCAACCAGTTGCAGATGCCGGTGACCGTTCTCCAGCAGGACTGGGGTTCCGCCCTCGGCTTCGACGCCGCCGCCCTCTGGAGGGCCTGGTCTCCCGACCTCCACCACTCCACCGTCACCACGGGCCACTTCATGGCCGAAGAATCACCCGCAGACGTCGCCAAGTCCCTCCGCGACCTCCTTACCCGGTAACCCGTCGTGAGGGGGATGCCAGACTCTGGGGATGGAGTTGCGGCAACTGGAGTACTTCGTAGCGGTGGCGCACGAGCGGAGTTTCACGCTGGCGGCGCGGCGGCTGCATGTGGTGCAGAGCGCGGTGAGTGCGGCGATCGCCTCGCTGGAGCGGGATCTGAAGGTGACCCTGTTCGAGCGGAGTGCGCAGCGCGTCGTCCTGACCGAAGCCGGTACTGCGCTGTTGCCCGAGGCGCTCGCGGTGATGGACGCGGTCCAGGGCGCGCGTGATGTCGTCGACGAGTTGGGCGCGGGGATGCGTGGGTCGGTGCGGGTCGGACTGCTGCCCGGGCTCGGGCTGATCGACCTGCCGGCCGCGGCCGGGGAGTTCCGCCGGCGCCACCAGAACGTCGAGCTGCAACTGCGGGTCGAGCCCGAGGGATCGGCGGGCGTCGTCGTCGGGCTGCGCAACGGGGACATCGACGTCGGGTTCCTCGGGGTCGCCGAGGGGAGTGTGCCGCGGGAGCTGACGGCGTGGGAGCTGCTCCGGGTGCCGCAGGTGCTGGCGGTTCCGACCAGTCACCGGCTGGCCCGGCGCCGGTCGATCACCCTCGTCGAGCTCGCGGATGAGGCGTTCGTGGACTTCCCGCCGGGCTTCGGCACCAGGACGCTGATCGACCAGAAGTTCGAGGCGGCCGGGATCGAGCGGCAGGTCGTGGTGGAGGCGCTCGGTATCGACAACGGCGTCCAGTTCGTCCAGCACGGCGTCGGCCTCGGCATCCTGCCCGGCTACGCGGTGGCGGGAATGGAGGGGATCCGCGCGGTGCCGATCTCGGACCACACCTTCCAGTGGTCGCTCTACATGGCGACGCTGCGGAAGCGGAAACCGACCGCCGCCCTGCGCGCGCTGCTCGGCCTGGTCACCGCGCATCTCCGGCACCCCGAGGGGACCGAGCCGGGCCGCGATCTGATGGATCACCAAAACTGATCCACCCATCGACTTGAGTCGTTGGACTTGATGCATCGCCCGGAGCAGGATCTAGGTGTCAGCAAGAAACGCAGCACCTGATCTGAAGGAGCAAAGGGCGATGACGCAGAACGACACCACCACCGAGCGGGTCGCGATCGTGACCGGCGGTTCCCGGGGCATCGGCCGCGAGACGGCGACCCGCCTGGGCCGCGACGGCTACGCGGTCGTGATCAACTACGCCGGCAACCAGGCCGAGGCCGAGGAAGCGGTCAAGGAGGTCGAGCAGGCGGGCGGCCGGGCGATCGCGATCCGGGCCGACGTCGCCGACGAGACCGCCGTGGCGAGCCTGTTCGACCAGACCGAGGAAGCCTTCGGCGGGGTGGACGTCATCGTCCACGCGGCGGGCATCATGCCGCTGGCGCCGCTGGTGGACCTCGACCTCGCGGTCTTCGACAGTGTCGTCCGGACCAACCTGCGCGGCACCTTCGTGGTCGACCAGCAGGCCGCCCGCCGGCTGCGCAACGGCGGCTCGATCATCAACATCTCCAGCTCGCTCACCAAGCTCGCCCGGCCGAACTACTCGGCCTACGCCGCGACCAAGGGTGGCGTCGAGGCGATCACCCTGATCCTGGCCCGTGAGCTCCGCGGCCGCGACATCACCGTCAACGCGGTGGCCCCCGGCCCGACCGCGACCGCGCTGTTCTTCGAAGGCAAGCCGCAGGAGCTGATCGACCGGATCGCCGCCGAGCCGCCGCTGGAGCGCCTGGGCCAGCCCGAGGACATCTCCGAGATCGTCGCCTTCCTGGCCGGCCCGGCCCGCTGGATCAACGGCCAGGTCATCTACGCCAACGGCGGCTCCGCCGCCTGAGCCTCGAACCACCCCGGCGGCCTGGCCGCCTGACCCACCGGCGAACCGTGGCCGGCGCACATCCTCCGAAAAACCTGGGCGGCGTCCACCGCCGGACACCCCCATGCCAGATTCCCGAGAAAGTGGAGACCTGAGATGAGCAAGACGATCCTGATCAGCGGTGCTTCCAGTGGCTTCGGCGCCCTCACCGCGCACGCTCTGGCCGATGCCGGCCACACCGTGTACGCCGGGATGCGCGACGTCGCCGGCCGGAACGCGGCTGCCGCGGCCGAGGCCAAGCAGTACTCCGACGAGCACAAGGTCGACCTTCGCACCGTGGAGCTCGACGTCAGCTCCGACGAGTCCACCCGGCAGGCAGTGCAGACGGTGCTCGCGGAGCAGGGCAAGCTCGACGTCCTGATCCACAACGCCGGCCACATGGTCACCGGCCCGGCCGAGGCCTTCACCCCGGAGCAGCTGGCCGACCTCTACGACACGAACGTGCTCGGCACACAGCGCCTCAACCGCGCGGCTCTCCCGCATCTCCGCGAGCAGCACGACGGCCTGCTCCTGTGGGTAGGAAGCTCCAGCACCCGCGGCGGCACCCCGCCGTACCTGGCTCCGTACTTCGCGGCGAAGGCGGCCATGGACGCGCTGGCGGTCAGCTACGCGCTGGAGGTGGCGCGGTTCGGCATCGAGAGCACGATCGTCGTCCCGGGTTCCTTCACCCACGGCACGAACCACTTCGCGCACAGCGGCAAGCCGGCCGACGCAGACATCGTCGCGGCCTACGAGACCCGGTACGCCGGGCTGATGGACCAGGTCGCGCAGAAGCTGCGCGAGCTGGAGCCGGAGTGGGCCGACGTGGCCGAGGTGGCGAAGGCGATCGTGACCGTGGTCGACACCGAGAAGGGCAAGCGTCCGTTCCGGGTCCACATCGACCCGTCCGACGACGGCGCGGCCGTGGTGAACGCGGTGGCCGACCGGGTCCGGACCGAGTTCCTCCGCCGGGTCGAGCTGGACGACCTGTTGCACCCGACGGCGTGACCATGCAACCGACGGTCGACGTCCACGCCCACTTCCTGCTGCCGGAGTACGTCGCGGCGGCGGAGCGGGCCGGACACCTCCGCCCGGACGGGATGCCGGGGTGGCCGGAGTGGAACGTCCGTCGGCAGCTCGACCTGATGGACGACACCGGGATCACCAAAGCGGTGCTCTCGGTGTCGTCCCCGGGCGTGCACTTCGGGGACGACTTCCGGGCCCAGGTGCTGGCCCGCCGGATGAACGAGGCGGCCGCCGACCTGGGCGAGGACCACCCGGGCCGGTTCGGGTTCTTCGCGAGCCTGCCGCTCCCGGACGTGGACGGCGCGCTGGTGGAGCTCGAGTACGCCTACGACAGCCTGCACGCCGACGGCGTCGTACTGATGAGCAACGCGGGCGGGCAGTACCCCGGAGATCCGTCCTGGGATCGCCTCTGGCGCGAGCTGGATGCGCGGTCCGCGGTGGTCTTCCTGCACCCGACCTCCCCGCCGCAGTGGCGACAGGTCGCGCTGGACCGCCCCCGGCCGATGATCGAGTTCCTCTTCGACGAAGCCCGGGCGGTGGCCGACCTGGCACTGACCGGGATCTTCACCCGCTACCCGAACGTGCGGTTCATCGTCACCCATGCCGGCGACGTCTTGCCGCTGCTTGGTGATCGCCTGGATCTCTTCCGGCACACCTACTCCACCGCTCCGGTAGACGAGTTGCCCGCCGTCAGTTCCCAGTTGCGGAATCTCTGGCACGACGTCGCCGGTACGCCGGTGCCGGGGCAACTGCCGATCCTCGATGCGGTCGCAGGGGCGGATCGCCTGCTGTACGGCAGCGACTACGGGTTCACCCCGAACGAGGCGATCGCGGAGCAGGTGGCGGCCCTGGACGCGTCACCCGCGGCTGAGGGCTGGAGAGCCAGGACCACGGAGAACGCGGTACGGCTGCTGCCGGTGCGGGTCGATGCCTGAGAGCGCAACGAGGTTGGCGTGTACGCCGCGGGCCGACCGACGATAATCGGAAGTGGGTGGGCAGCCTGCCCGCAGTAGCGATCCGGACGAGAGGTGGCTCGGTGGACGTAAGGGATGACGGAGCGGACGTCGCGGACGTCTTCGCCCGGCTGGCGGTCGAGCTGCACGAGGAGACGGGTCTCAACGAGACGGTCGAGGCGGTCGTCCAGTTCGCGTTGCAAGCGGTCAGCTGCACCCATGCGGGCGTAGCCCTGGCGCAGCGCGGGCGGCACTTCGAAACCATCGCCGTCACCGATCCGCTGGTCGAACAGTCCGACCAGCTCCAGCTCGACTGCGGCGAGGGCCCTTCGCTTGCTGTGCTCGCGAACCGCGACACCGTCCTGATCGCCGACACCGAGAGCGACGATCGCTGGCCGGTCTGGGGTCCGAAGGTCGCGGCGCTCGGTCTGCGGAGTGTGCTGACCGTCCGGCTGCACACGAGCGGCTCGACGCTGGGCGTGCTGCAACTGTTCAACACCGAGCCCTACGCGTTCGAGGCCGACGACGACGCGGTCGCGCACATCCTCGCCCGGCACGCCTCGGTGGCGTTGTCGAACGCGCGCCAGGAAGCCTCGCTGTGGCACGCGATCGACGCGCGCAAGCTGATCGGCCAGGCCCAGGGCATCCTGATGGAGCGCTTCGGCATCGACGGCGACCAGGCGTTCGCGGTCCTGCGCCGCTACTCCCAGGACAACAACATCAAGCTCCGCGACGTCGCCCAGCGCCTGATCGACACCCGGAAACTCCCGTCCTGAAGACGGAGGTGGTTCCGTCACCGGGCTGCGGCACTTTGTGCACGAACTGAGCAGATCCCGGGGATCCGGCCACTCAGCCGGTGCACAAGGTGGGGCCTTGGGTAGCCAGTCGGGGCCCTGTACGCGAAATAGCCTGTTCGAGGTCTCTGCGGGGTGTCCGAGGTCCCTACAACTGGGCGTCGTCGGCGCGGGCGGCGGCCCTCGGGTGCAGGGTGTGGTGGCGGGTTTGTTGGGCTGTCGGCGTCAGGTGGCATGCTCTCGGGGTGGCATGGGAATTGGAGCGGGTGCTGGCGCTGGCGCCGGATGCTGCTTCGGCCAAGGCTGGGCAGGGGCAGGCTCGGGGGGCTAAGTGGGCCGGTGCCGGCGCTTCTGAGCAGGCGGTCTGGGGGTTGTGCCAAGGGAGTGGGAAGCAGCCGTATCAGACGGTCGTCGAATTGGCTGGGCCTGCGTTCAAGTGCTCGTGCCCCAGCCGGAAGTTTCCCTGCAAGCACGCTCTGGGGCTGCTGTTGCTGTGGGCGACCGGCGAGGTACCACCGGCTGAAGAACCTGACTGGGTGTCCGGCTGGCTGGCGGAGCGCGCCGGTCGGGCCGAGCGGTCTGCGGAGCGGGCTGAGAAGAAGCCAGGCGAGGTGGCGGACCCGCTGGCTGCCCAGCAGCGGGCATCCCGGCGAGCTGATCGGGTCTCCGCGGGCATGGCCGAGCTGCAGAGCTGGCTGGACGACCAGGTACGCCGAGGGTTGAGCGGATTCGAGCAGCGCGGGTACTCCGAGCTGAGCCGCCTGGCCGCGCGCATGGTGGACGCGCAGGCGCCTGGCGTGGCAGGAGCCGTACGCCGAGCCGCCGGGGTGGTCGGGCGCGGCCACGGCTGGCCGGGCGAGCTCCTGGAAGAGCTGTCCCTCATCCACCTGGTGGTGTCCGCCCACGGCAGGCTCGGCGAGTTGCCACCCGCATTGGCCGACACTGTGCAGTCGAGGATCGGCTGGACCGTCGAGACCGCCCGGGTCCTCGCCGAAGGGGAGAAGGTCGAGGACGACTGGCACGTCCTCGGCCGGGTGATCGAGCCGGACGACCGCCTGACCGTACGGCGCTTGTGGTTGCGCGGGGTCACCACCGGCAGGCTCGCGCTGATCCTCAACTTCGCGCCGGCCGGGCGGCAACTGGATCCCCTTCCGGCCCGTCCGGGCGAGCTTGTCCCCGGCGTGCTGTCGTTCTACCCGGGCGCACTGCCGATGCGGGCACTTCTCACTCAGACGGCACCCCGCCTGCCGTCCCCGAGGCCGGGTGGCCTGAACGCGAAGCAGGCACTGGCGTCGTACGTCGAGTCGCTGGCGGCGGATCCGTGGAACGAACGCTGGCCGCTGGTCCTGGCCGACGTGCGTCCGGCCAAGAACGGCGAGAACTGGGCGCTCGTGGACCAGGCGGGTGACGCGCTGGAGGTACTGCCGGGAGTGGATCTGTGGAAGCTGCTCGCGGTCTCGGCGGGTGATCCCGTGACGGTGGCCGGCGAGTGGAATCGCGCCGGGTTCAAGCCGATGACGTGCTGGGACGGCGATCGGCCGGTGATCCTGTCATGAGGGGCTGGGATGGCTTGGTCAGTTCGGCGTTGCTCGGGACCGAGCGGCGGCCGCCGCGGTTCGAGGAGTTGCCGGAGAAGATCCAGGAGCAGTTGGGCGAAGGTGGGCTACTCGATGCCGCCGCGCTGGCGACCCTCTACAAAAGAGCCGGCCGCACGCCGCTCGAAGGTCTCACGCCGCTGGAGCCTGCGGTGGGAGAAGACCGTCCGCTCCCCAGACCCGTTGCGATCCGCAGGCTCGCCGCGATGCTCACCGGCTTCCAGACAGCCGCACTCGGCGAGTGGTTGCGTGCGGCGAACGAACGAGGCTGGGGTGTCCCGCCGGAGCACCTTCCCGCGCTGGCCGACTACGCGCGCAACCGCGCGGAGTACCGGCCGTTGGTGATCGCGGCGGCCGGGCGACGGGCGAGCTGGCTCGCGGATCTCAACCCGGACTGGCGGTTCCTGCACGATGCGGTTGTCGAGGGCAACGATTTGGCGATCTGGACGCATGGCAACGCCCTGCAGCGGCGGAGCTGGTTGCGCTCGTTGCGTCGCCGCGATCCCGCTGCTGCGCTCGAGGCGCTCCAAGAGGTCTGGCCGACCGAACCCGCCGCTACCCGGCTGGACTTCCTCGGGCTGCTGGCCGAGCAGTTGTCGCCGGCCGACGAGGAGTTCTGCGAGACCGCCCTCGACGACCGCTCGAAGGAGGTACGCCGGGCCGCGGCGACCCTGCTCGCACGGATCCCCGGTTCGCAGTACGGCGAACGCATGGCGCAGCGGGTGTGGTCCCATCTGACGGTCAGCCAGGGGGTCATCGCGGTCACTCTGCCGACTAGGGTGGACTCGTCGATGCTGCGGGACGGAATCGACCCGCAGCCGCACGAGGGGCTTGGTAAGCGGGCCTGGTGGTTTCGGCAGATCCTTGCCGCCGCGCCGCTGTCCGCCTCCAAGCTCGAGCAGCTCGGGATGCCGGTCGAAGGGTGTGCCCCGGAGGTCGTTCAGGTCGCCTGGGCGGAGGCGGCCGTGCGCGAGCGATCGGCCGACTGGGCGCGCGCCTTGCTAACCACGAACGCCACGACCGACAACCGGACCGCCGAGCTGCTGCGGATTCTGCCACCTGAGGAGTGGGTGTCCGCCATCGAGTTGCTGCGGGCAAGGATCGACCTCGCGGACCTGGTCGGCGGACTGCCTGTGCCGTGGCCGGCGCCGCTGGCGATCTTCGTCCTCGACCAGCTGGCGAAGCTGGGGCCGGCCCGCAGATGGGCCCGGCTGGCGAGCATCGCCGCGCGCGCGGTACCGGCCGACGTACTGAACCATCCGATCACTCGTGAGCCGACCGGTGAGGAAGACACCTGGCGGCGGCGCCTTGTCGAGACCCTGATCTTCCGTCGTGAGATGTACGAGGAGCTGTCATGACCGTGAGCCCTGCAGTCCTGCGCCCGCATGCCGAGGACGAGTACGCGGCGGAGCTGGCCGCGCTGATCGTCGCGGACGACCGGCCGCGGCCACCTGCCTGGCGGATGTCCCCGGCCGCGGTGGTGACGTATCTCCTGGGTGGCAAGGCGGGAGAGGTGGAGATCACACCGAAGTACGTGGGACCGCGGCGCCTCGTGGAGGTCGCCGTCGCGACGCTGGCGACGGATCGCGCGCTGCTGCTGCTCGGCGTACCGGGTACTGCGAAGACGTGGGTCAGCGAGCACCTCGCCGCGGCCATCAGCGGGGATTCCACCTTGCTGGTGCAGGGGACCGCGGGCACCGCCGAGGAGGCGATCCGCTACGGCTGGAACTACGCGCAGTTGATTGCCCAGGGCCCCAGTGAGGCGGCGCTGGTGCCGAGTCCGGTGTTCCGGGCGATGGCGGACGCGAAGATCGCCCGGATCGAGGAGCTGACCCGGATGCCGTCCGACGTCCAGGACGCCCTCATCACGATCCTGTCCGAGAAGGCGCTGCCGATCTCCGAGCTGGGCACGGAAGTCCAGGCGCGCAAGGGATTCAACGTCATCGCCACAGCGAACGATCGCGACAAGGGCGTGAACGAACTGTCGAGCGCGCTCCGGCGGCGCTTCAACACTGTCGTGCTGCCGTTGCCGGATTCTGCCGAGGACGAGGTGGAGATCGTGTCGCGCCGGGTGGCGCAGCTCGGGACGTCGCTCGAACTGCCTCAGCAGGACGACGCGCTGGACGAGATCCGCCGCGTGGTCACGGTGTTCCGCGAGCTCCGCTCCGGGCGGACCGAGGACGGCCGGACCGCGGTGAAGTCGCCGTCCGGCACGTTGTCCACCGCGGAGGCGATCAGCGTGGTGACCGGTGGTCTCGCCCTCGCCGCGCACTTCGGCGATGGCGTACTGCGCTCGAACGACGTGGCGGGCGGCATCCTCGGAGCCGTGGTCAAGGATCCCTCGGCGGATCGCGTGGTCTGGTCGGAGTACCTGGAGACGGTGGTCCGCGAGCGGGACGGCTGGGCCGACTTCTACCGGGCCTGCAGGGACATCGCCGGATGACCGTTCACCTCTTCGGGATCCGGCACCACGGACCGGGTTCGGCCCGGGCGCTGGCGGCTGCCCTCGCAGAGTTGCAGCCTGACGTCGTACTGATCGAGGGACCGCCCGAGGCCGACAAGGTGGTGGAGCTCGCCGCGTCCGACGAGATGGTGCCGCCGGTGGCGCTGCTCGCTTATGCGGTGGACGATTCGACCCGGGCCGCCTTCTGGCCGTTCGCGGTGTTCAGCCCCGAATGGCAGGCGATCCGGCACGCGCTGGCGGCCGTAGTACCGGTGCGGTTCTGCGATCTGCCGGCGGCGTACCAGTTCGGCAGCTCGGATCGCTCGGAGCGGCGGGGGCTGTCGGCGGATCCGCTGGCGACGCTGGCCGCGGCCGGTGGGTACGACGATCCCGAACGCTGGTGGGACGACGTGATCGAGCATCGGCGCGACGGGGCCGAGCCTTTCACGGTGATCGGGGAGGCGATGGGCGAGCTGCGCCGGGACGAGACGGCGATCGGCCGCGAGGCGCAGCGCGAGGCCTACATGCGCACGGTTCTGCGCAAGGCGCTGCGTGAGGGTTTCGAGCGGATCGCCGTGATCTGTGGTGCCTGGCATGTGCCTGCTCTGCAAGCACCGTTGCCCCCGGCAACTCATGACGCACGCATCCTCAAGGGACTGCCCAAACGCAAGGTCGCCTGCACCTGGGTGCCGTGGACGCACGGCCGGCTCGCGAGCTCCAGCGGGTACGGCGCCGGAGTCACCTCGCCCGGCTGGTACCACCATCTGTTCACGGCGCCCGACCAGATCACCGCGCGCTGGCTCGGCAAGGTCGCGCGCGTACTGCGGGCCGAGGACCTCCCTGTGTCGAGTGCTCACGTGATCGAGGCGGTCCGGCTGGCGGAAGCCCTGGCTGCTCTACGGGAGCGACCACTCGCCGGGTTGAGCGAGGTCACGGAGGCCACCCGGGCGGTCATGTGCGGCGGCAACGACGTACTGCTCGACCTGGTCACTCGTGAGGCTGTGGTGGGCGAGTTGCTCGGCGCAGTACCGGGTGATACTCCGCAAGCGCCGGTGGCGGCGGATCTTGCCGCACAGGCCAGGCGGTTGCGGTTGAAGCGGGACACCGCCGAACGCGTGGTGGAGCTCGACCTGCGGAAGCCGAACGACCTGGAGAAGTCGAGGTTGCTGCACCGGTTGCGGATTCTCGGCATCGACTGGGGCGTGCCGACCGCGGACGAACGGCGCAACCAGGGCACGTTCCGCGAGACCTGGACGCTCAGCTGGGATCCCGGTCTGGAGGTCGATCTCGTGGCCGCCGGCGCCCATGGGACAACCGTGCTCGGTGCTGCGACGACGGTGATGCTGCGCGTCGCCGACGAGTCGTCCACGTTGGCTGAGGTGACATCTGCGCTGGAGCGGTCGCTGCTCGCTGACCTGGCCGAGGCGTTGCCGGCTCTGCTGCAGGGCGTCGACACCAGGGCGGCGAAGGATGCCGACGTCGGTCACCTGATGGCGGCGCTGCCTGCGTTGGCGCGATCCGCCCGGTATGGCGATGTGCGTGGAAGCTCTGCCGAAGGACTGGGATTGGTCGCCGGCCGGATGGTCTCTCGGGTGTGCGCCGGGCTCGGGCGAACCGTGCACGGGTTGGATCCCGAGGCTGCGGCATCGGTGCTCGAACTGATCGACGGGGTGCAGGATGCGACCGCCTTGCTCGACGAGGCCGTCCGGCTCGAGTGGTTGGCGACACTGGAAGGACTGAGCGGTCGGTCGTCCGTTCCGCCGTTGATCGCCGGACGGCTGACCCGGTTGATGCTCGATACCTCGCGACTGGATACTGCCGAGGTCGCGCTCCGGTTGGGCCGGGCGCTCTCTCCCGGTACGCCGACCGCCGATGCCGCCGGGTATGTCGAGGGGTTCTTGGCTGGTGGTGGTCTGCTGCTGGTGCACGACGAACGCCTACTGGCGTTGGTGGACTCGTGGCTGACCGCGATCCCCGACGACGCGTTCCTGGAGGCGTTGCCGCTGCTCCGGCGTACCTTCGGGACCTTCGCCTCGCCGGAGCGCCGGTCGATCGGGGACCGGGCCCGCGCGCTGGGTGATCCGGCCGCGATGGTGGTTGCTGATGACAACGAACTGGATTCGTTGCTGGCGGCATCCGTTTTGCCCGTCGTGGCGCGATTGCTGGGAGTGTGATCGTGTCCGACGACGAACGCATGCGCCGCTGGCGGATGGTGCTCGGCAGCGAGGCCGACCCGGAGACCGGTACGACGTTGTCCGCTGCCGACAGATCCGTCGACGCCGCCCTGGCCGCTTTGTACGACGCGGAGCGGGGCGAGCCGGGGACCAAGCGATCGGCCGGACTGGGTTCGTCGGCGCCGCGGGTGGCTCGGTGGCTGGGCGACATCCGGACCTACTTCCCGAGCACGGTCGTTCAGGTGATGCAGCGCGACGCGGTCGAGCGGCTCGGCATCACCCGGATGCTGATGGAGCCCGAGCTCCTCAACGCGGTCGAGCCCGATGTCCACCTTGTCAGCACCTTGCTGGCCCTGAACGAGGTGATGCCCGAGGAGACCAAGCAGACCGCCCGCGACGTCGTCCGCCGGGTGGTGGTCGAGCTCGAGGAACGCCTGGCCGAGCGGACCCGGGCCGCCGTGACCGGTGCGCTCGACCGAGCCGGCCGGACCGCCCGGCCGCGTCACTCGGACATCGACTGGGACCGGACGATCCGCGCCAACCTGAAGCACTTCTCGCCCTCGCTCGGCACGATCGTGCCGGACCGGCTGGTCGGCTATGCCCGGCGCAACCACAGCGTGCAACGCGACGTGGTGCTGGCGATCGACCAGTCGGGGTCGATGGCGGAGTCGGTCGTCTACGCGAGCCTGTTCGGCGCAGTACTGGGGTCGATGCGGGCCCTGCGGACCAGCCTGGTCGTCTTCGACACCGCGGTGGTGGATCTGACCGAGGAGCTGGACGACCCGGTCGACGTACTCTTCGGCACCCAGCTCGGCGGCGGTACTGACATCAACCGCGCCCTGGCGTACTGCGAGGGGCTGGTCAGCCGCCCGGCGGAGACGGTGATGGTGCTGGTGAGCGATCTGTACGAAGGTGGCTCGCGGGAGGAGTTGCTTCGCCGGGCTCGTTCGCTGGTGGACTCCGGGGTCCAGCTGATCGCGTTGCTCGCCCTCGCCGACTCGGGCACCCCGTCCTACGATGCCGACAACGCGGCCGCCTTCGCCGAGCTGGGCATCCCGACCTTCGCCTGCACGCCGGACCTTTTCCCCGACTTGATGGCCGCCGCGATCCGCCGCGACGACATCGCCGGCTGGGCCGCCACCAACCTGGAGAGCTAATCCGGTCGCGCGGCCCGGGCTGCCGTTCTACCGTCACGGGGGAGGGCTGACCAGGAGGTTGTGGTGAGGGTTACGCAGATCCGGGACGACGAGCACGACCGGGCGACGCAGGTGTGGGAGGCGTCGGTCCGGGCGACGCACGATTTCGTCACCGATGCGGACATCGCGCTGTTCCGTCCGTTGGTGCACGCCTCCTTCGGCGAGATCCAGCACCTCGCCGTACTGCGGGACGACGACGAGCTGCTGGTCGGCTTCGTCGGGGTGGAGGGGGACAAGGTCGAGATGCTGTTCCTCGATCCGGCCGTCCGCGGTCAGGGCGGCGGGAGGCTGCTGCTCCAGCACGCTGTCTCCGTCTTCGGCGCGACCACTGTCGACGTCAACGAGCAGAACCCGCAGGCAGTCGGCTTCTACCTGCACGAGGGCTTCCACCAGGTCGGGCGCTCAGCCTTGGACGGCCTCGGCAAGCCTTACCCACTGCTGCACCTCGCCCTTCCCAACTCCTGATCGCTGATGCAGGATATAGTCATTGATAGTGACTATCAGGATCAATGACTAGTGGGGATGGCGATGAGCACGATCGAACTGACCCGGTTCAAGGTGGCGGCCGAGAAGACCGGCGAACTGCTCGCCTCGCGGCCGGCGATGCTGAAGGACTTCGAGGCTGACCGGACCGGGTTCATCCGCGCGCAGTTGGTGCGCCTGCCGGACGGCGAGTGGCTGGACATCGTCGAGTGGGCGACGTCCGAAGACTTCGCCGCCTCCCGCGTCAAGGGCGGCAACCTTCCCGGCATCGCTCGCTTCTTCGCCGCGATCGATGCTCTGGTCACCGCCGAAGAAGGTGTCAGCGAGACCTTCTGATCACTCTGGACTCTTCCGGGGTGTTCACGGGCGTGGCCAGAAGGCTGGAGAGCCACTGGAGGCGGTCGGGGATCGGCCAGTAGTAGACCCAGGTGCCACGGCGCTCGCAGTCGACCAGGCCGGCCTCGCGCAGTACGCGCAGGTGGTGGGAGATGGTCGGGCCGCTGACGTCGAACCGCGGGGTGATGTCGCAGACGCAGAGCTCGTCGCCGGCCGAGGCGATGATCGACATCAGCCGGAGCCGGATCGGGTCGGCGAGCGCCTTGAAGACGGTCGCGCCCTCGATCGCCTGGGCCGGGTCGAGCGCGGACTCACTGATCGGCGTACAGCAACCGCCGGCATCGTCCACGAGGTCCGCCACGAGCCCGTTGGGTGCCGGTTGTTTAGACATGCGTCTATCTTGACAGCTGTCTATTCAGGAGGCAAGGTTGGTCTCGTTGTTTCGATGACCATCTATTTCAGGGTGCCGGCTCTGCTGCCGCCGACGCCCCAGCTTGGAGACGAACTCATGAGTGTCACCCACCCGGAATCACACGGGACGCAGGTGCCGGCCGACCTCCACGGCCTGCCTGTCGTCGTCATCGGCGCGGGCCCGATCGGCCTGGCCGCGGCGTCTCACCTGGTCGAACGCGGCCTCGACTTCGTGGTGCTGGAGTCCGGTTCGGGCGTTGCTGCCGCGATCGACGAGTGGCGGCACGTCAAGCTCTTCAGTCCTTGGCGCTACGGCATCGACTCGGCCGCTCGGCGGCTGCTCGAACAGGCGGGTGGCTGGAACGCGCCCGATCCCGACACCTTGCCCACGGGCGGCGACCTGATCGACTCCTACCTCGCTCCGTTGGCGAAGACGGCGCCGCTGACCGACAAGATCCGCTACAACGCGCCCGTGGTCGCCGTGACCCGCCTCGGCTTCGACCGCATCCGTACTGCGGGCCGGGAGGACGCGCCGTTCCTCATTCGACTTGCCGATGGCACCGAGCTCCTCGCCTCGGCGGTGGTCGACGCAGCCGGCACCTGGCGCCGCCCAAACGTGCTCGGCGCCTCAGGCATTCCCGCGCGCGGCGAGGATGACGTTGCGGGGTCGATCTCCCGCGCGCTTCCCGACGTGCTGGGCCGTGACCGCGAGCGCTTCGCCGGCCGCCGTACTGCGGTCGTCGGCGCGGGTCACTCGGCCGCGACGACGCTGCTGGATCTCGGCGAACTGGCTGAGCAGGTCCCCGGTACCGAGGTGGTCTGGGTGGTCCGCGGCGCCGACCAGGCCCGCACCTACGGCGGCGGCGACGCCGACGAACTCCCGGCCCGCGGCGCCCTCGGCTCCCGCCTCCACAAGCTCGTCCGCTCAGGCCGGGTAGAGCTGGTCAGCAGCTTCCGGATCGAGTCGATCACGGAGACCGCCGACAGCCGGGTCGAGCTGGCCGCGGGCGACCGCAGAGTCGTGGTTGACACAGTCGTGAACTCGACTGGGTTCCGTCCTGACCACGGGGTCGTCGGGGAGTTGCGGCTCGACCTGGATCCGATCCTCGGGTCGACGCGGGCGTTGGCACCGCTGATCGACCCGAACCAGCACTCCTGCGGCACGGTCCCGCCGCACGGTGCCGATGAGCTCGCCCATCCCGAGCCCGGCTACTACGCGATCGGCGCGAAGTCCTACGGCCGCGCCCCGACGTTCCTCCTCGCCACCGGCCACGAGCAGGCCCGCTCAGTGGTAGCCGCCCTCGCCGGCGACTGGGCCGCGGCCCGCGACGTCCAACTAGCCCTCCCCGAAACCGGCGTCTGCTCCTCGAACCTCGCCTACGGCGACAGCGACTCCGAGTCCACCGGCGGCTGCTGCGGTCCCGCACCGCAGGCAGTTGACCTGGCCGTCCCAGCCAGCCGAGGCCTTGCCACCGGCATCACGGGCGGCCTCCTGACAATCGTCGACTCCGTGCCCACCAACCAAAAGGGCTGCTGCAACTGATGCTCCGCACCGCCGCGACGGTCACCGACACCGGTTCTGCCGGGACGGGTGGTCGCCGCGGCGGTGCGCGGCCTGACGTGGTTGCCGCGCTGGCCGTCAGCACCACCATCGGCTACGGCGTCCTGTACTACGCGTTCAGCGTGCTGCTGGAGCCGATGAGCACTGACCTCGGGATCTCCGCGCCGACGGTCACGGGCGCGCTGACTCTCGCAGTACTGGTGAGCGCAGCATTGGCGATACCCGTCGGCCGCTGGCTGGATCGTCACGGTGGACATGCCCTGATGACCGCGGGTTCATTGCTCGGTGCCGCGGCGGTGCTGGCGTGGTCGCAGGTTCAGACGGCTTTCGAGCTCTATGGGGTGTTCGTCGCTGTCGGCGCCGCATCGGCCATGGTGTTGTACCAGCCGGCGTTCGCCGTGATCGTCGCGGTCACCGCTGCGGGGAAGCGGACCAACGCGTTGCTGGGCGTCACCCTGGTCGCCGGTTTCGCGAGCTCGATCTTCATCCCGCTGACCGGACTGCTCGTCCACGCCTACGGCTGGCGTAGCGCGTTGGGCGTGCTCGCGCTGATCGTTGCCGTCGTCACCGTTCCGCTGCACGCGGTCGCGTTGCGCGGTACCCGGCCAGTTGCCGAGCGAGAGAGCCGGAGTGGTTCGCCCGGCCGGGTGCTCCGCGACTTGGGCTTCTGGCTGCTCGCGTTCGCCTTCGTCCTGCACGGTGCGGCGCTCGCGATCGTGGCGGTTCACCTGGTCGTGTTTCTCACCAGGCTCGGACATTCGGCCACCGTCGCCGCGAGCCTCACGGGCCTGCTCGGGCTGTTGTCGGTCACCGGCCGGGTGCTTACGACGGTGTTGCAGCGGTGGTTGCGCATAGCGTCGATCACGGCGGCCATCATCGCCTTGCAAGCTGCTGCGATCGGACTGCTGCCGTTCATCGGCCGGACCGTCGCCGGTGCGGCCGGCTGTCTGGTGCTGTTCGGTCTGGGCTTCGGCGTTGCCTCGATCGCGATCCCTGCGATCCTGCTCGACCGGTACGGCGACCAGAACTACGCGACCATCGCGGGCATCCTCAGCACGCCCATCACCATCGCCCGAGCGACCGCCCCTCTCGGCGCCGCCGTCATCGCCACCACCGTCGGCTACCGCTCGCTGATCCTCGCTACCGCCGCCATCTGTCTGACCGCCGCGGCTGCTCTGGCCCTGACGCTCCGCCTGGGACGTCCGCCGGGGTGACCTCCACCGGCCGCAGACCCGGCGTCCTGGGCTGCCGGTCCCGGGCGCCAGCCCGTCAGTCGGCGATTTCGAGGATGGTTATCTCGGTGCCGGGGTCGGCGGCGGCGAAGCGGAGGGCCCAGCGGACGGCTTCGTCCTTGGAGTCGACGCGGATGATCGAGACGCCGGCGACGAGTTCCTTGGTCTCGGTGAAGGGGCCGTCGATGACGCGGGCCTCCTTGCCGTCCGGGAAGGCGACTCTGGCGCCGCGGGAGCTCGGGAGCAGGCCCTCGGCGGTGAGCAGAACGCCGGCCTGGCGCATCTCCTCGAGCACCGCGTCGGCGCGCGCCAGCATCTCGGGGTCAGGTGGCTGGCCTGCCTCGAGCCCCTCGTTGGACTTGTGCAACAACATGAACCGCATCGGTCCACCCTCCCGGTCGCCAGGCCTCGACCGTAACCAGTCCAGCCGGTCATCAGCCAGCCCACCCGCCGGGCGTATCGAGTCCGGACGGGTCAGCCAGCCACTGCCGGACGTACGGAGCCGGGGTCGCTCAGCCGGCCCACGCGCTGGCGGCGATCAAGCCTTCTCGCTCGAGCGCCGACCAGAAGTCGGCCGGGATCTCCGCGTCGAGCAGGGACGCCACCTCGGAGATCTCGGCCGGGCTGCGAGCGCCGACGACCACCGCCGGGACGGATGGGTGTGCGATCGGGAACTGCATAGCGGCGGCCAGCAGCGGTACGTCGTACTGGCGGCAGAGCGTGCGTAGTCCGCTGATGCGCGCGGCAAGTGCGCTGGGGACCGTGTTGTAGCCGTGCGGGGCTCCGTCGGAGGAGTCGGCGAGCACGCCGCCCTGGAAGACGCCTGCGGCCAGTACTGCGACGCCGAGGTTGTGGCAGAGCGGGAGGAGTTCGTCGGCGCCGGTCTGGTCGAGCAGGGTGTAGCGACCGGCGAGCAGGATGCAGTCCGGGCCGGACGGGCCCGTCTCGCGGAGGAAGCGGGCCGCGACGTCCGCGTGGTTCACCCCGAGGGAGATCGCCCGGATCGTGCCGCGGCCGCGGAGCTCGGCCAGGGCGCGGAAGGCCCCGGTGGATGCCGTCGCGAAGTCGAGTTCGGGGTCGTGGATGTGCAGGATGTCGATGCGGTCGATCCCCATCCGGCTGAGGCTGTCCTCGAAGGAGCGGAGGACGGCCGGGTAGGAGTAGTCCAGTCGCGGACCGAGTCCGGCCGGCGGCTCGGCCCAGATCGGCTGGATGTCCGGTCCGCCCGGCTCGATCAGCCGGCCGACCTTGCTGCACAGGATGAACTCGTCGCGCGGCCGACCCCGCAGCGCGAGCCCGGCGCGCCGCTCGGACAACCCATAGCCGTAGACGGGAGCGGTGTCGAAGAGGCGGATGCCGAGCTCCCAGGCCCGGTCGATCGTGGCCACGGCCTGCTGCTCCGGCACCGCGGCGAACATCCCTCCGAGCGAGGCCAACCCGAGCCCCAGCCGACTGACCCGCAACCCCGTCCGCCCCAGCTCCACCAACTCCATGGCCGCGAGCGTAGAAGGCTGCACCGACAGTTCCAGGTCGGCGACTCCGACCCTCGCGGTGCCTTCAGACTGTCCGAGCGGAGGTGCATACTCGCAGCCACGGCGGCCGACCGAGCGCCGGGTGCCGAGTGCAAGGGGAGGGCGAGATGGAAGAGATCGCGGAGCGCTATCGCCGCCGGGCGGAGGCGTTCGAGCAGAAGGTCGCCGCAGTGCGGCCGGAGCAGTGGGGCGACCAGTCACCGTGCGAGAAGTGGACGGCGCGTGACGTGGTCGACCACATCGTCGGCATGCACGGCTACATGCTGATACCGGCCGGCCGATCCCTCGACGGAGCCACCACCGTGCAGGAGGACCCGCTGGCGGCGTTCCAGGCGGCGCGGGCCGCGGTCGAGGCGGTGCTGGACGATCCGGCGCTCGCGAAGCAGGAGTCCGACACGCCGGCCGGCCGGATGACGTCCGAGGCGCACATCGACCAGGTGATCAGCGACGACCTGGTCCTGCACGGCTGGGACCTGGCCCGGGCGACCGGCCAGGACGAGACCATGGACCCGGGCGACGTCGAGCGGTTGTGGTCCAGCAACTCCTCGATCCCACCCGAGGTGATCGAGATGTACCGCACCCCGGACGCCTTCGGCCCAGGCATCGAGGTCTTCGGCCCGGAGGTCGTGGTTCCGGCCGACGCCCCGCTGCAGGACCGCCTACTGGGCTTCATCGGCCGCACGCCTTAACCCGCCGTACCCACCCGTACTGCGAGCCCCGTACGACGTCAGAGCGGCAGCGCGAGGGGCGCGTAGTACGCCGTGGGGTCGCTGCTCCGGGGCAAGGTGGCCAGCCCGGTCACCAGGGCCTCGGGGCTCGGCACCAGTACGGCGTCGCCGCGCCCGATCGCCGGGTCCAGGTACTCGTGCCCCGGCAGATCCGCCACGCCGGTCCGGCACCCGAGCACCATGCCCTCGAAGAGCGCGGTGGTCGCCACCCCGACCTGGTAGGTGGCCGACGCCAACAGGTCGAGGATGTCCTCCGACGAGACCCGCACCGACGGGGGCGCGGGGTAGTCGCCGGAGCGCTCGCTCGGATGGAGGTGGAAGATCACCTCGAGCTCGGGCCGGGCCTCCGCCACCGCGACGGCGTACTCGAGCAGCAGCGGCCCGATCGTCCCCTGCGACAGGAACACCACCCGACGCGGATCCTTCGCCGCCAGTTGCTCCTCCGACAGCGGCTGGATGAACGACGCCCCGACCACCTCGGTCCGCATCCCGGCCGGCAGTTCGGCCACCTCGGACCAGTACGAGCCGAAGGTCCACAGCTCGTCCGGCTGGTCCGCCACCACCGGCCGGCCCGGGTAGCTGTAGCCGAGGTGGAACGGGCTGATCGCGCCGTGCTGGAGCTCGACCACCCGGATCCCGAGATCACGCGCGGCGCCGACGATGTGCTGGTGGAAGTAGGCGACCACGACGTACACGGTCTTGATCCGCCGGCGCCTGAGCAGCGACCGGTAGAGCGCACGGAGCCGGGTGTGCTTCGGGAGCTCGCGGGCGACGAGCGCCCCGATCGGCACCTTGACCCCGGTCAGGCCTTCCAGGGCGTCGGCGATCTCGCGGCACCGCGCGTCGACCGAGCGGCTGGGGATCGCCCCTGAGGCCGAGGTGAAGAAGTCGAGGTTGCGGCTGCCGGCCAGCGGGGTGCCGTTGATGCCGGAGTCGATCACCAGCGCCGAGTCCCCGAGGGCGGCGCGCAGCCGGTCGGTGTAGATCTCGACACCGCCCGGTTTCCGCGGGTGCGGGACCACCAGGGCGTCGAACGGCCCGCGGGCCAGGAACGGGTTGCGGGTCACCGTGCCCGCGACGTGCCGGCCGACCAGTCGTGCCTGGTCGGCCCGGGTACGGCGGACCGGGTGCGGGTTGCCGTGCAGCCCGCTGCGCCTGGTCAGCTCATGGAAGACGCGCATCCGGATGATCGGCCACGGGTGCGCGCCGTTGATCTGCCAGGTCAGCAGGTCCAGTTCCCGCTCCAGCTTCCAGATCGCCTGGCACAGCGTCGTCACCGTCAGGATGGTGCCGCTCCCGGTACTCGTCGTGGTTGATTCCTACTATCCCCGCGAGGCTGCCGATCCCCGAGAAGAACCGGCGGACAGCCTTCAGCAGGTACGGCTTGCGAAGCAGCACCAGACCGGCGAGGCCGAAACCGGCGGCCGACACGATCCGGGCCACAGAATAGGCCAGCACCAGCGCGTAGCCGCCGGCGCCCGGCCGGATCAGCAGCCGGCTGATGGTGTCGCCGCTGCCGGAGCGGAAGGCGCGGCGAATCAGCCAGCGCAGGGTGGTGCGCGCGGGCGGCACGTTCTCCTCGATCCCGGCCTGCTCGCACCAGACGATCCGGAACCCGGCCCGGTGCACCCGGAGGAAGAAATGCAGGTCGCTCGACCCGGTGTAGCGGAAGGCGGGGTGGAAGCTCGGCGTCACCGAGTGGTAGACGTGCCGCGCGACCAGGGTGTTGTTCGTGTACGCCTTGTTCAGCGCGTCGCCGGTCTGGTGCCGCCCGGTCGAGTCGTGCACGTCGCTGTACCGGTTCCAGGACGGCGCGCCCTCGGGCAGGATGCCCTTGACCGGGCCGGTGACCACATCGGCGCCGGTCGTCTCCCACGCGTCCAGCAGGGTGGCCAGCCAGCCGGGCGGGGCCTCCTCGTCGTCGTCCACGAAGATCAGCGCGTCGTCGTCCCAGGCGAGCTGGACCGACTTCTCCCGGGCGAACGGGATGCCGGGCTCGGGTTCAGCGGCCGCCTGGACCGGGAAACGGCCGTCCTTGGCGGCGAGTGCGATCACCTCGCTCGCCGAGCCCTCGTCGTCGTTGTCGACCACGATGATGCGCACCTGGTAGCCGGAGTCCTCCGGAAGTTCCTGGGCCAGCAGGCTGTCGAGTAGGCACTTGAGCAGGGCGGGTCGCCGGAAGGTGATGACGGCGATAGCGACCCGGGTGCTCATGGTGGCTGAGACTATCTGTTGGGACCAGCCGGGGTCAGATCCGGCCGGGTGTCGACCCCCCGCCGCCCCCGTGGCGGTCACCCGGCCGCCCCCGGTTTGACAACAGTCCGAAATCAGCCGGTAACAAAAGTCGCGAACTTGCTGTACCTACGAGTGGGTACAGTGGCGGCGTGGAGACAGCGGAAAGGTTGATCCGGAGCACCCAGGATCTGCTCTGGGAACGGGGTTACGTCGGCACCAGCCCGAAGGCGATCCAGCTCGCCGCGGAGGCCGGCCAGGGCAGCATGTACCACCACTTCAGCGGCAAGGCGGAGCTCGCCAGGGCGGCGATCGAGCGGTCCGGCGCCGAGTTGCGCGCGGCCGCCGAGGAGCAGTTCAGTAGCGGCGGTACGGCGACCGACCGGATCACCCGGTACCTCGAACGCGACCGTGAGGTGCTCAGGGGGTGCCGGATTGGCCGGCTGACCTCCGACCCCGACGTGATCGCCGATCCGGCCCTGCGCGCCCCGATCGACGAGACCTTCCGGTGGCTCCGCACCCGGCTCGCCGAGATCATTGCCGAGGGCAAGAAGAAGGGCGAGTACCCAGCCGCGCTGGACGCCACCAAGACGGCGGCCACCATCGCCGCGGTACTCCAGGGTGGTTACGTGCTGGCGCGGGCAGCGGACTCCGAGGAACCGTTCGAGCAGGCAGTGGAAGGGCTGATCACGTTGCTGGCAGGAGTGAGCGCATGAGGATCGGTGCCGTCTTCCCGCAGTTGGAGATCGGTCCGGATCCGGCGGTGGTCCGCGACTGGGCCCTGACCGTCGAGAGTGCCGGCTACACCCATGCCCTCGCCTACGACCACGTGCTCGGCGCGAGCCCGGCGAACCGGCCAGGCTGGAAGGGATACACCGACAAGTCCTTGTTCCATGAGGTTTTCGTCCTGTTCGGGTACTTCGCCGCCATCACCACCTCGCTCGAGCTCGTCACCGGTGTGCTCGTCCTGCCGCAACGGCAGACCGCGCTCGTCGCGAAGCAGGCCGCCGAGGTCGATGTGCTCAGCGGTGGCCGCCTCCGGCTCGGCGTCGGCATCGGCTGGAACGAGGTCGAGTACCAGTCGCTCGGCATCCCCTTCGAGCAGCGCGGCGCCCGGCTTACCGAGCAGGTCGACGTGCTGCGCAAGCTCTGGGCCGAGCCGGTGATCAGCTACGAGGGTCGCTTCCACGAGGTCGTCGAGGCCGGGCTCAACCCGCTGCCGCCGCGCCGGAACATCCCGGTCTGGTTCGGCGGAAGTGCCGATGCCGTACTCCGGCGTACCGGGCGGATCGGCGACGGGTGGATGCCGCAGAGCCCGCCGGATCAGAAAGCCCGTGCCCAGGTCGAGCTGATCCGCGCGTCCGCGGTCGAGGCCGGCCGGGGCCCCGCCGAGGTCGGGATCGAGGCGCGCCTGAGTCTCGGCGCGGTGCCCGAGAAGGAGTGGCCGGCGTTCGTCGACGGCTGGCGTGAGCTCGGCGCCACCCACCTGTGCGTGAACACGATGAATATGGGTCTGGCCAAGCCCGAGGAGCATGCGGCCGTACTACGCGACGTCCTGCCACTGCTGCAGGATCGCTGAGTAGCCGATCACGGTGATGCCCTCCTCCTCGACGATCTCCCGGGCCCGCGCCGAAACAAGAAATTCATAATCCGTACCCCGGACGCGGGGTGCTGCCGTCCCTTGCCGGGCGCGTCACCGCCAGGCAGTTTCAGCCGATGACGGTGTTGGCCGTCGAGCCACGGACCACCAGCTGGCACGGCAGGTTGATGATGGTGGTCTCCGCCGCCGGATCGCCGATCCGGCGGCGCAGCAGGTCTATGCCCTGCTCGACGATCGCGTGGATCGGCTGGTTCACGGAGGTGAGGTCGAACGCCTCCCAGGACGCCAGGTCGGTGTTGTCGAACCCGATCACCCAGACGTCCTCGGGAACCTTGACCCCCTGGGCGCGGGCACCGTCGAGCAGCCCGAACGCGAGCAGGTCGGTCACCGTGTAGATGGCGGTCGGCGGCTGCTCGGCAGAGAGCAGTTGCACCGCCGCGGCATGACCGTGGTCGTGCGAGACCCCGGTGCTGATCTCGTTGCGCTCCTTGATCGGCACCCCGGCCTCCGCGAGCGCCGCGCGGAAGCCGAGGTCGCGGTCGCGGGAGGTGTTGCCGGTGTGTTCCAGGGTGACCAGGCCGATGTCGCGGTGGCCGGCCTCGACCAGGTACCGGCCGGCGTCGAAGGCGCCCTGCCAGTTGTCGCCGACGACCTGGTCGCAGTCGAGCCCGTCGATGCCGCGGTGCAGCAGCACGGTCGGCGTACCGGAGGCCATGGCCATGCTGTGCAGCTTCGAGTCGTAGGTCGCCGAGGTCAGGATGAAGCCGTCCACGAGTCGTTGCTGGATCACCTCGCTGACGGTCTCCTCCGGGTCGTGCTCGATGTTCCACAGGATCATGTGCAGGCCGACCTCGCTGAGCAGCCGGCCGATCTCGTCCAGCAGGGCGGCGTGGAACGGGCTCGTCACCCGGGTCATGAAGACGCCGATGGTGTCGGTCCGCCCGGTCTTCATCGCCCGGGCCAGCGCGTTCGGCGTGTAGTTCGCGTCCTTCAGCACCTGCAGCACCCGGGCCCGGGTGTCGGGCGAGACGCGTGGGCTGTTCGTCAGCACCCGGGACACCGTGGCCTGTGAGACACCCGCCAATCGCGCCAGATCCCTGCTCGTCGGTGGCCGTCCAGTACCGCCCATCGTCGTTCCCTCCCGTAGTCGCCGTGCGCGCTCTTGCAGAGAGTCTCATGTTCAGCCCGTTCGTTCTGTGCCGTTGACCTCCTGCCGACGCGCGTGTATACGTATTCACATTGTCCTCCACAGGGCTTGCCCAGGCCATCTCGAGACTGCGGTCGTCGTCCCGGGTCGCGTATCTGGCGGCGGATCTCGATCGGCTGTACGCGCGGTACCACCATCCGGACCACGGCCGGTTGCTGGCGAACCTGGTCCGCTGGGCCGCGCGCGGCACCATCCCGCTGTCGGTGGAGGGAGCGGGCGTGCTCGACTGCCATCTCTACCGGCAGGGCCAGACGATCGTGCTGCACCTGGTGAACCTCGACCAGGGAGGCGCCTGGCAGGGGCGGCTGCAGGAGCTGACACCCGCGGGACCGTTCACGATCCGGCTGCCGTTCGAGCGCGAGCGGGCCGAATTGCTGGTCGCCGGCGGGAGGCCGACGTGAGCGTCGAGGACGGCTGGATTACGGTCGAAGTAGCGCGCGTGACCGATCACGAAGTCGTGGTTCTGAGCTGAGTTGGTGGGACACCACCGGAGACAGGAGTTGTCTGTGTCAGTCGACATCCTTGGACCGATGCACGAGCGGTACGACGAGATCCTGAGCGAGCGGGCTCTGGAACTGATCGGGTTGCTCCACCGGGAGCTGAACGGCCGCAGGCTGGAGCTGCTCGACAAGCGGCGGGAGCGGGTCGCCGAGATCGCCGCGGGTGGTTCGCTCGGCTTCCTGCCGGAGACCGCGAGCGTCCGGGACGACCCGTCCTGGCGGGTGGCCGACCCGGCGCCGGGGCTGGTGGACCGGCGGGTGGAGATCACCGGGCCGACCGACCGGAAGATGACGATCAACGCGCTGAACTCCGGCGCCAAGGTGTGGCTCGCGGACCAGGAGGACGCGAACACGCCGACCTGGGCGAACGTGGTCGGCGGTCAGCTGAACCTGCTCGACGCGATCAACCGGAAGATCGACTTCACCAGCGAGGCGGGCAAGTCGTACCAGCTCAAGCCGGACGAGGAGCTCGCCACGATCGTGGTCCGGCCGCGCGGCTGGCATCTGCCGGAGAAGCACCTGCTGGTGGACGGCGAGATGGCGTCGGGTTCGCTCGTCGACTTCGCGCTCTACCTGGCGGCGAGCGGGCAGTTGCAGCTCGACCGCGGGCAGGGGCCGTACTTCTACCTGCCGAAGATGGAGTCGCACCTCGAGGCGCGGCTGTGGAACGACGCGTTCGTGCTGGCGCAGGAGTTCCTCGGCATCCCGCGCGGCACGATCCGGGCGACCGTGCTGATCGAGACGTACCCGGCGGCGTTCGAGATGGAGGAGATCCTGTACGAGCTGCGCGAGCACTCGGCCGGGTTGAACGCGGGGCGCTGGGACTTCATGTTCAGCGTGATCAAGACGTACCGAACCCGAGGTACGGACTTCCAGCTACCCGACCGGAACTCGGTGACGATGACGGTGCCGTTCATGCGGGCCTACACCGAACTGCTGGTCCGCACGTGCCACAAGCGCGGGGCGCACGCGATCGGCGGGATGGCGGCGTTCATCCCGAGCAAGCACCCGGCGGTGAACGAGCAGGCCTTCGCGAAGGTGGAGGCGGACAAGACGCGCGAGGCCGGCGACGGGTTCGACGGTTCCTGGGTCGCGCACCCGGGCATGGTCGACATCTGCAAGACGGTCTTCACCTCGGTGCTGGGCTCCGAGCCCAACCAGCTCGGCAAGCTCCGCGAAGACGTCCACGTCACCGCCGAGCAGTTGCTGGACGTGGCGTCGACGCCGGGCGAGGTGACCGAGGCGGGCCTGCGGAACAACGTCAGCGTGGCGATCCAGTACCTCGCCGCCTGGCTCGAGGGCACCGGCGCGGTCGGCATCTTCAACCTGATGGAGGACGCCGCGACCGCCGAGATCTCCCGCTCGCAGATCTGGCAGTGGCGCCACAACCAGGTCGTCCTCGACACCGGCACCACCGTCACCGGCGACCTCGTCACCCAGATCGCCGACGAGGAGATCGCCAAACTCGACGACCCGGACGGCTACGCCGAGGCCCGCAAGACCTTCCTCGAGGTAGCCCTCGCCGACGACTACATCGACTTCCTCACCCTCCCTGCCTACGAGCAGATGCCCTGATCAGCTGAAGCGGGTCGACGGCGGGTCCACGTTCACGGTGGGGATGCCGCCGCCGGCCCGGGCGATGATGGCGACGGAGGGCTCGTCGGTGGGGTTGCTCTCGCGGTGCACGGTGTAGGCGGGGACGTGGACGAAGTCGCCGGCGACCGCGTCGAGGTAGTCGTCGCTGCCTTCGAACTCCAGCCTGAGCACGCCCGACACGACGTACAGGCTCGACTCGTTGAGGTCGTGGTGGTGCCATCCGGAGATCGCGCCCGGAGCGGTCTCGACGCGGCCGGCCCACAGGATGGGAAGTTCGAACGCCCGGCTCCGCAGCATCCCCGAGGTCGGGTCTGCCGCCACCAGATCACCCGGCCTGAATACGCGAATGGGCTCACTCATACCGTCAGTCTGAACCTGCCGGCATCACCTCGCCACCGGGCGGCCCGGAGAGAATGCGGGCCTTGGCGTCGGCGACCGTGAGCGCCTGGACCAGGATCCAGTTGACACCAGAGCGCTCGTACTCCGGGATCGCGGCCGGCGTCGGCTCGGACGCGTCACCGTTGCCGATCAGGACCAAGTCGTACTGCGAAGTGGGGGCTCCTGCGGCGCGGAGGTCGTCGGCGATCTCGGCGTAGGTCTCCGGCGGGATCAGCTCGACCGGCCATTGCTCACTGGCCGGGGCGAAGCCGTCCCAGCGGGCTGCGCGGCGACGGGGTGCGCGGTACGAGCCGCCGGCGCCGATCCAGATCGGGATCCGCGGACGCTGTGCCGGTGTCGGCGCCATCGCGACACCGTGGCAGGCGTAGTACTTGCCGTTGAACTCCACCGGTTCGCCGCTCCACAGCTGATTCACCAGGTCCAGGAATTCGTCGACCATCGCCGCCCTGGTGCGCAGGTCCACGTCGAGCCCGAACGCGGTGAACTGGTCGTCCGGATGGCCGAGACCGACGCCGAGTATCAGCCGACCACCTGACAGTTGGTCGAGCGTCGCCGCCTGGCGAGCAAGGCCTCCGGTCTTAATCGAGCCACCGCGGTGACGAGACTGCCGAACCGAATCCGCTCGGTCGCGGCCGCCACCGCTGTCAGCGCCACCATCGCGTCGGCCGCGTCGTGGGATTCCCCGAGCGTGGCCCGAACCGCTTCGTTGTGGGCATACAGCGGCAGCAACTCATCCCAGATGAAGAACCCGTCCCACCCAGCCGCTTCCGCCGCGTGGGCCAACTCAACGAGCACCCCCACGTCGGCGAACGCGCCTTGGTTAGGCAAGTAGATCCCGTACCGCATGCTGCCTCCGCTCGGTCTACACCGCCCGTTCCTGCAGCCTGCGACCCACCAGGGATGCTGTCAACGAACGAGGGACTCGACGGCGGTGTGGATGAGGTCGGCGACCGCCTGGGGCTGGGACACGTAGACCGAGTGACTGCCTGGAACTTCACGGACCGATGCGCCGGCCCGCTCGGCCATGCCCCGCTGTGCCGGTGGCGGGATCATGCGGTCGTCGCCGGCGACCAGGTACCAGCTCGGCTTGAGCCGCCAGCCGGGTTCGGTGACCGTGCCGCCGAGCGCGCCAACGCCCCACGGGAGCTGTGAGTCGGCCATGAACGCCGCCTCGTCGGCCGGCAGGTCTCCGGCGAACGAGTCGTGGAACTTCTCCCGGTCCAGGAACAGATAGCCGTCCCTGGGCGGCAGGATCGGCGGCACCGGCGCTCCCGGCGGCGGGTCCGCGATCAGGGTGTTCACGGACTCGCCCTTGTCGGGGGCGAAGGCCGCGATGTACACGAGGCCGGCGACGCGAGGGTCGCTGCCGGTCTCGGTGACGACGACGCCACCGTAGGAGTGGCCCACGAGTACCGCTTGACCGTCGAGGTCGTCGAGGACCTGCTTGGTCGCGGCGACGTCGCCCTCGAGCGACACGGTCGGGTTCTGCACGACCGCGACCCGGTGACCCTGGGCACGCAGCCGGTCGTAGACGCCTCGCCAGCCGGAGCCGTCGACGAACCCGCCGTGGATGAGTACGACCGCCGGACGGGTGCTTGTGCTCATGGCGTTCCTCCTTGGGTTGGTGGGAGATACGCCGGTGACGCTAGGCGTGGGCCTGCGCTCGAGGCATCAGGGATACCCCTCGGCCGGAACCCTCGATCCGGACAGACGAGGTGCAGGATGATGACCCTTGTGAACGAGGTATCGGCGGCCGCATACGGGTTGTTCGGCCGCGAGGACGCTGTGCGAGTCATGAGCGACGTCCTGGACCGGGGTGGAAGCGCCGTCGCCAGCGGCGAGCCCGGCGCCGGCAAGAGCAGCCTGCTGAAGGTCGTGGATCAACTGGCTCAGCGCCGCGGGCGACGGGTGCTTTCTGTCACCCCGACACAGTTCGACCGGGGATTGCCCTTCGCGGGGCTGGCCGAACTAATCGGCCAGTGTCCCGAAGGCGCGGACCAGGACCTCCCGGGTCCGCAGCGGCGCGCACTGGCGGTTGCGCTGCAGCGTGCCGAACCCGAGGGCCGAGAAGTCGACGCCTTGGCTGTACCGCTGGCTGTCCGAGGTCTGCTGACACGCCTGTGCGAATCCGAGCCGGTCGTGCTCATCATCGACGACTTGCAGTGGCTGGACCAGTCAACTGTCGGCAGCCTCAGCTTCGCGCTCCGCCGCATCTCCGTCGAACCCGACCGGTTGAGTGTCTTGATCGGTACGAGACCGGATCCGGGCGCCGGTACCGACTTGATCCGCTGCCTGCCCGAGCCACGGCACGAGTTCTCGTTGCCACCGCTGGATGACTGGGCGATAGGACAGCTGCTTCGCAAGCGCCTGGGTTCGCGATGGACTCCGCCCATGTCTGCCGGGGTGGCCAGGGCAAGTGGCGGGAATCCGTTCCTGGCCTTGGAGATCGCGCGGGCGATGCAAGCCGACGTGTCCAGTTGGCGGGGGAGCGCCCAAGACGGCCATGATCCGGTCCTCCCCGTACCTCCTGGCCTGGCCGACCTGCTCCGCGAGCGGGTGGCGCGACTACCGCAAGACTCACGCGAGGTCCTCTTGCTGGTGTCCGCGGCGGGGCGGCTTACCGTGACGCAGTTGCAAGGGATCGTTGCGGAAGCTCGGCTGTGGCCGGCCATCGAAGCCGCCCGGGATGCAGACGTGGCGCTCGTGGGTGCCGGGTCGGTCGTCGCCTTCACCCACCCGCTGCTGGCTTCGGCCATCTACGACGCCGCCGCACCGGACGAACGGCGTCGTACACACCGTGTTCTCGCGGAGAAGCTCGAAGATCCGGTGGAGCGCGCTCGCCACCGGTCGAAGTCGATCACCGCCCCCGACGAAGCGGTCGCCGGCGAACTGGAACGCGCAGCCGAGATCTCGCGGAGCCGTGGAGCCCAGCAACTGGCCGGCGAGTTGCAGGAAGGAGCCGCGCTGGCCACCCCGTCCACTTTGGATACCGCCGACAGCTTCCGTCGCTGGCTCCGCGCTGTGGATACCTACGTCGACGCCGGCGATGCTCTGTCGGCGCGGGCAGCCCTGGACAAAGGTTCGGCGCTCGCCGCTGTCGCGGAGCAGCGAGCTCAGGTGCTGGCGCGGCGGGCCCGGCTGGCCGACGACCTGCGAGGGGCTCGGTCCCTTGCCGAGCAGGCGTTCCGGCTGGCACCTCCGGGCGAGGACCGTGCCGGGATTCTGCAAATGCTCAGCGAGCAGCACCGCATGGAGGGTGACGGCAGCCTCGCACTGCGGCTGACTCAGCTGGCGATCACCGAGGCGCGCGCGGCCGAGCGACCGGACATCCAACTCATAGCGCTCTACCAGCGACAGTCCATCGAGTGGCTCTGGGGTGTGGGTCGACCCGAGCAGACGCTGCGCGACATGGAAAGGCTGGTCGACAGTTCGTCAATCGAGTTCTCCCCTGCGGAATGGGCTGGGGCCCGCGCTTTCTATGCGGCCTGGAACGATGAGACGGCCGAACCAGTTGTCCGCGACGCCATCGTGCGGGCCATCGAAGCCGGCCGCTATGGCGATCTGTCCAGCCTGTACATCTGGCTGATCCTTGTCCTCATCCGTGCCTCGAAGGTGCGTGATGCCGAGGCTGCTCTGGACGAGGCGGACCGCTTTGGTGCCTGGACGGAACGCGGCCTCCAGGAGAACATGGCCCGCATCCTGATCAAGGAATACGCGGGCGACCTGGACGGGGCTCGTGAGGTGGCTGAGCGTGCAGCAGCACGGTCGAGAACCAGCGGGTTGAGATATTGGCTTGGCGGCTTCCTGGCGCAGCTCGGCTTCATCGAGATCTCCGCTCGCAACTGGCACGCGGCACTCGAGCCGCTGCGCGAACTGGCAGAGATCTTCGCGAGCACCAAGCTGGTCGACCTGGAGCAACTGTTGTGGCCGGTCGACCTCGCCGACGCCGCCCTCCAGGTGGGCGCGTTGCAGGACGTCGAGACGGCGATCTCCCTGCTACGACGCCAAGGGGCGGCCGGCAGGCCGGAAGCAGCGGTCGCCGCGGACCGCTGCCAGGCCCTGTTGAGTGCAGCGCGTGGCGACGTGGACAAGGCCTTGACCGAGCTTCGCAAGATTGTCGATCAGCCTGGAGGTGAGTGTCCGTTCGAGGCGGCTCGGTCCCGGCTGGCCCTGGGACAGGTCTACCGTCGCGCTGGACACAAACGCCTGGCCGACGAAGCGCTGAGCGCGGCGGCGGGCGCCTTTGAACAGTTGGGCATCCCGCGATGGGCGGAACGAGCCCGCGACGAAGCCGGCCGGGTGGGGCTGTACCCCACCACGGCCATGCTCACGGCAACGGAACGCCGAGTCGCCGAGCTGGTCGGATCAGGACACTCGAATCAAGAAGCCGCCGCCGAACTCTTCCTGTCCGTCAAGACCGTGGAAGCCAACCTGACCCGGATCTACCGCAAGCTTTCGGTGCGGTCGCGGACCGAGCTTGCCAACAGCTTGAACAAGCTGGACTCCACGACGAACCACGACTTGTAGTCAGTTCAACGGCGTTTCCAGAAGTGGTGCGGGGTCGGCGGTGTCCCGGCGAACTTGTCCAGGACGTCCAGGGCTCGCTGCCACAGGGCGTCGAGGTCGGCGTCGCGGGGTGGGTTCGGGCCTTCGCAGGTGGCCAGGGCGGCGGCGAGTTCGCGCAGCGGATCGGCCTGCGGTCCGACCTGTTGGATCAGGGCGAGGATGCGGCTGGCCAGGTCGGACAGGATGGTCAACCGTTCCGGTGTCGTCGGTGTACCGGCGTTCCGCAGCAGTTGCGCCTCGGCGGCAAGTTGCGTCCGTGCGTCGTGGTCGAGTTCCCCCCGCGAGGCCGCGATTCCGAGGTGGAATCCGCCGGCCTGCGCCCTACGTGCCCCGAGCGCGTGGCCCGCCGGCGACGCGTACGAAGGCGGTGCGGACGACAGCGGCGCGGACGACAGCGACCTGGACAACGGCATCGCCGCGTCACCCGCCGGGCGGGCGGCGGCAGGGCCGGCGAACTGCAGGCCGGAGAACTGTTGGAGGTCCCAGCCCGACGGCAGTTCGACGGGTTGGACCACGCGGTGCTGAGGACCACCTTCCGCGACGACCCGGGAGTCCACGGCCACGAGTGCGGTGAACCGGCACAGCACGTGGTGCCGCAACGACACCGCGACGATCCGGTGTTCCAGCGCCTGCGAGTCACCGGCCCCGACGGCGTACTGGTCCTCGAGGTCGCGCAGATGGCTGCGCGCCCACACCGCGGCCAGAGCACCCTCCGCTCGGACCGCAGGCACCGTCACCTGCCACTTCTCGCCCGCGGCGGTGATGCCGTGCAACCGAGCGACGGCGTTCTCGGTCGAACCGCGATACCGCCCGCGCAGTACCAGCGGGACACGGGCGAAGGCGTCGGGCATCCGCGCCGGGCTGAGGGAGTCGTCCAGCAACGTGAACCCGTCGACCGACAGCGCGAGGTTCGTGAGTAACGGAGTACCGATCCGGCGGTGGATCCGGTCCAGTGCCTCGTCCAGGCGTTCCTCGCTCTCGACCAGTTCGCAGCGGCCACCGCCGACACCGGCCAGCCGGCCGAGGAAGCCGGCGTTCACGGCCCTGTCGATGCCCACCGTGTGGATCCGCAGGCCGCCCAGTGTCGCACCAAGCTCCGACAGGATCTGGTCCTCGTTGCCGACCTGTCCGTCGGTTACCAGGACGAGGACGCGGTCCCGCTCGCCGTCGGTGCTCAGCAACGCGGCCGCCTCCCGGAGCGGCGCGAGCAGTTCGGTGCCGCCCCGGGCGGTCACTCCGGCCAGGTGCTCGACGGCACGGAACCGGTGCCGGTCGGTGCCGTCGGACAAACCTTCGGGCAGCCCGGCCGGCCGTTCGACGACAGTGTCGAAGGTCAGCACGGCGAATCGGTCGGCAGCGGTCAATGTGTCCACGATCCGCGCGGCCGCCCGCCGGGCCGCGACCATCTTCCAGCCGCTCATGCTGCCGGAACGGTCCAGCACCAGTACGACGTCCCGCGGGCGCGGCACGGTGGCCTCGAGCGGTGGCAGCACGGTCAGCTCGAACGTTCCCTCATCCTCCTGGTCCGGCTCGACCGTGAAGGTGGCGGCGGTCACCTCGGCCTCGCCGTACGCCAGCCTCAGGATGAAATCCCGGTCCACGCGCTCGCCCGGGTTGATCGCGACGCTGGTCATCCGGTCGCCGGTCTGTGTTCCGATCGCGTGCAGGCTGGACCGGATGCCGTGCAATGGCAACCCGGCCGGGTCCACGTCGGCCCGGATGCTCAACCGGACCGGATTCGGGAAGCCGGGCAACAAGATCGGCGGGGTGATCCGGGAGGCGTCCGGTACCGCGTCGGTGTCCGGCACCACGCCGTCGCCGACACTGCGCGACGGCAGCAGTGCTCCCGGGATGTAGCGCGGCGCGACCACCAGCGGCAGCCGGTACGTCGCCTCGCCGTCCTCGTACGGGAGCGGGCCGACCAGTGTCAGCCGCACTGTCACCCGCTCGCCGGGCACGATGTTCCCGACCCGAAGGGTGAATACGTCCGGCCGCTCCTCCTCGGCGATCGACGCCCGCTGACCCGCAGCCAGCGCCGCGTCGTACGTCGCACGGGCCTCGGCACGCTCCTGGAGTTCGGCGTCGACGGTTCTGTCGTCGGCTGTCATCCGCAGACCGGTCACCGCGGCCCGATCGGGCAGCGGGAAGATGTACGTCGCCTCCAGCGGGACGTCATGCGGGTTGTGGAAGTCCTGGGTCAGCACGGTCCGGGCGACCAGGCCGGTGATGGTGGCGTGGACGTCGATCCGCTCCAGCGGCAGGTTTCCTCGCTCGGTCTGCAGCGCGCCCAGGCCGGCGTCGTCGGCGTCGTCCCGCAGTTCAGCCGGGCCGACAGTGGGTAGAACGGTCATGTCGCATCTCCTGACGGTCGGGTGAGCAGCCGCTGCCGGGCCAGCTCGGCGAGCAGCGGAGCGGCGGCAGCGGCCAGTCGTGCGGTATCCGGGGTGGTGGTGGCCGCCTGATCGAGCACCACGGTGACGCCGTCGGCCAGTCGGATCGCGGTGACCAACTCGGCCGCGACCGGCTCCGGGGTCGGCGTCGGTCGATCGGCCCAGAAGCGGGATCGGGTCGGCTGGGGCGTGCCGACGGTGGGCTGGGGCGGGTCGGCGGTGAGAGCGGCGATCGGCTGCAAGGACTCGTCGGTCGCGCCCGCCAGTTCGGCCTGGATCTGCGCCAGCGTGTGGCCCTGCGCCTGCCGCCGTTTGATCGCGACCAACTGCAGCAGATGGCGGCGGCTGTAGAGAGCGGTGCGGCCCCGCATCTCGGCCGGCCGGTCGACCAGGCCGATGGTGGTGTACCAGCGGATCACCCGCCCGTCCGGAACGGCACGCACCCGGCCATTGACCTGGCCCGGGTAGTCGGCCAGCGCCGCCTCCACCCGTTCCGCCAATTCCCCAAGCGTCCACAGTTCCATCTGCGGATCATGACACTGTCATATTGACACTGTCAACGTCTCTCCGAACATCCTTGGTCCGGCTGGTGCCGCGGATCGTTCAGGGGCGGCGGAGGAAGTACTCGGTGAACTCACGGCAGCGTCCTGCGCCGTCGAAGCGCATGACGAAGCAGTTCTCGTAGGCCTTGACGACCGGCCCGCCAGGCACCTCGCGGTACTGCGAAACGCCGGTGGCCACCACGGCGTCCCCGTCGACTGCGACCGGGGAGTACTCCGCCTCGTAGGTGCCGGGTGCGTCGCGAGTGGACGCGTTGTCCGACCCGGCCTCCCCGAGCCAGGATGCGACGACGGCGGCTCGGCCGACGATCGGCTCGTCATACGGGTGGTAGCGGTACTGGACGTCCTCGCTGAACAGTCCGGCGATGTCGCCCGGATCGTAGGACAGCCACGCCTCGACGTACCGGTCGAGCCACCCCTGAGCGGTCTTGTGATCCATCGGCCCACCACCTCAATCCGCTCCCGACTCTTCCCGGGAACGCAAGCACGGTCAACCGCCCGCGGGTTGCCGATGAGGTAGGGCGAGCCTCGTCAGGCTCTACACAGGCTTACCCATCCGCGTCTGGCTGAAATGGGCATTCCTTCGGATGCGCTCACGTCGCGGCGCGGCCTAGCGTCGGAGCCTGGACGTTCTGCTGGGAGGCCATCGCCATGAGCAAGCCCGAGGTAGAGAAGAGAGATCGCGCAGGCGACGGCGACCGGGCCCGGGACCAGTTGCTGGCGGCGACCCCGGTGACAGCGCGACGGCTGATGCTGGCCGGTGTCTCGACCGCGGTGCTGACTGGGGGTGATGGACCGCCGATCGTCCTGCTGCATGGTCCGGGGGAGTTCGCCTTCACCTGGCTTCGGGTGGTTCCGGAGCTGGTGAAGACGAATCGAGTGATTGTTCCCGACCTGCCGGGCCATGGCGCTTCTCGGCTGGGGGACGCGCCACTCGACGTAGGGCAAGCCTCCGCTACGGCTGGCCCATGCACGTCATCGAAGACGCCGCGGACGACCCCGCCTTCGAGCAGCCCGAGGCCGTGTTGGCTGCCTTCTCCGCCGCCCCGGCTGCCCAGCGGCGTACGGATGGCGGTTGGTGACTGACGCGCCTACGCTGCGGGCATGAAAGGCATCGTGTTGCGTGTCCGGCTCATCAGCGGCGATCACCTGGATGTCACGTACGAGGAATCCGGCTCCTCGGATGATGACGAGGTCGTCGAGCATGCTGTTGCAGCGCTTGCCGACAACGACGGTCTGCTCCGGTGCAGACATGGCGACCGGCTCATGGTGCTCTATGCGCGGGGCGTCTCCGCCGTCGAGGTTGCACCACGTGGGGCGGTTCTGTAACCGCTCCACGTGGTGCTCATGACGCCGAGCGGTCAGCGCTGGGGGTAGGCGGCGTCTACTTCTACTTCTACGAGCCAGCCGTTGACGGGGAGGTTCTCGATCTCGAGGGCGAAGCGGGACGGGCGGGACTTGTTGACGTAGAAGGGCTTGGCAGGGGTTGCCGTGCCAAGGGGGACGGGGACGAACTTGCCGGTGGTGAGGTCGGTGTTGGCGAAGTACTGGCGGTAGGCGCGGTTCCAGCCGGCGAAGTCCGCGGTGGCGGCGCCCGCGGGGTTCTGCAGGAAGACGCGCATCGTGTAGACGTCCTCGTACGACAGGCCGGCCGCTTCGAGGTTCTCACCGATGCGACGCAACGCGTTGATACCTTGCGCCTCGGTGATGGTGACGCCGGCCGGCAGAGTGCCGCCAGGAAAGACGACCGTGTCGATGTACGCCGCCTCGCTGCCGGCGGGTGCTCCGGCGTTCAGCGCGCTCGGGCCGAGGCCGCTGGTCTTGTAGATGGGCGTGTTCGCGCCGATCCCGACCCCGCTGGCGATCATCGGATTCGCCTGCCCAGCAGGAAGAGCCGGTACTACGGTGCCGGGCTGCGGGGGCTTCGGCCTGTCCCACCAGCCGGCGGCTGTGGTCGCTCCAGCCGCTCCAGTCGTGAAGGAGAGGGCGACGACCGCGACAGCGGCGAGGAGTTTCCGCTTCATCGGGTCATCACCCGGCTGTGGAGCGAGGTCACGGTCGCCCGGGCGGAGACGATTGCGCCATGCTGCCAGGCGATGGTGTGGCTGAGGTGGTCGCCCGCGAAGTAGATGTTGCCGGTGGCATCGAGCAGCTTCGCGTAGATGCCGTCGATCTGCGAGGGCCAGCCGACCCACGAACCGCGCGAGTACTCCGTGTTGGCCCAGTCCACCGAGAACGAGGCGTTGATGTCCTTGGAATACACGTCGCCGTGGATCTTGGTGCCCTGGGCAACAGCTCGCTCGAACCGGGCGGCCGGGCTGAGGGCGCCGTACGCGGTGGCGTTGGCGCCGGTGTTGTAGTAGCCGATCACGGTGCCGCGGTCGCCGTGGAAGCCGGTGGACGGGTACCAGGTGTTCACCAGGTCGAGGTTGCTGTTGGTGATGCCGCCGTAGATCCGGTGGTCGAGCTCCCACCAGCGGCGGGAGTACTCGATGCCGAGCTTGCCGGCGTTCGTCGGCCGGGCGTACTGCAGCGCGGCGATGATGTCCGTGGGCAGGTTGGACGGCACTGTGGCGGCGATGTGCGGCGGCAGCGCGCAGATCGCGTAGTCGGCCTTGAGTTCCCGCGGCTGGGATCCCGTGCTGTAGACCACCTCGACACCGTCGGAGGTGTTGCGCAGCCCGAGCACCTTGGCGCCGTACACGAACTTCTCCCGGCCGATCGCCTTCTCGAACGCGTACGGGATCCGGTCCATCCCGCCGACCGGCTGGAACATCATCATCGCCTGGTCCCAGCCGAACTCGAACGAGAAGTAGTTGCCGACGCCACTGGCGAACACGTCGCTGAGCGCGTACGGCGAGGCCGTGGTGCCGCCCTCGAGGCCGGCGCCGGGCTCGACCTCGTAGCCGCGGCGGCCGTCGGTCCCGGTGTAGGCGAAGCCGTTGGTCTTGGTGCCGATGGCCCCGAAACTGCGCAGGAAGCCGATCACCGCGTCCTTGTCGGCGGCGGTCAGGTTGCTGTCGAGGGCGCCCTGGTCCGTGGCCTTGGCGAGCAGCTCGGACACGTAGCCGTAGACGTCGGCCTTCGCCGTGCGATGCCGGATCGCCTTGTTGGAGAGGGATGTGGTGCCTTCGCGGTACAGGTACGCGTCGGCGTTCTGGTTGACGAACGGCTCGATCGCGACGCCGAGCTCGCGGCAGTAGTCGAGCGTGAGGTGGTGTTGCGGGATCCGGCCGGGGCCGGCGTTCATGTACTGGCCGGGCGAGAACTTCGCGCGCTGGGTGGTGCCCTTCAGGTCCGTCTCCTGGGTGCCGCCGCGGACCGTCCAGTTCCGGCCGCCCGGGCGCTGACGGGCCTCCAGCAGGGTCACCTTGTACCCGGCCTTGCCCAGCTCGTACGCCGAGGTCAGGCCGGCGATCCCGGCGCCGAGGATCACCACATGCTTCTTGCTGCGACCGTTCAGGTCGTTGCGGGTCGGCGCGGCGAACGCGGGCGTCTCGGCCGCGGCGCCGAGCCCGAGCGCTCCCATTGTCGAATAGAGAACACCGGCACCACCGGCGATACCGACCTGCTGCAGAAACTGCCGTCGGGTCTGGGCCATTTGCACTCCTCACTAGGCGGGTGGGGGTAGCTGCCTAGAAAGGTAAGAACAAAGTGTTTCCTGGCTGTATCCGCGTGGTGAGGGATTGACGCCGATCTGTGGAGGATTGTTTCCGGTTAACGAACCTGTGCCGGCCGGTGTCGGCGATGGCTCGCCTAGACCGCGCGGTACAGGAGCCAGGCGTCGCCCATGCGCTGGGCCTGGCCCGGGGTGAACTGGGTGTAGCAGGTGTCGTAGGAGTAGTCCATGTAGTTGTGGATCGGGTCGAGTCCGGGCTGGCGGCAGGTGTCCTTGCCCTCCGGACAGCCGCCGGTCGGCACCTTCTGGGCCGGGGTGTCGTCGACGAAGTCGCCCTTGGCGTTGCAGCCGCCGAAGAAGGTGTGCTCGAGGTTGAGCCAGTGACCCACCTCGTGGGTCGCGGTCTCGCCCTGGTCGTAGCGGCCCGCGTAGGTGGTCGACACACCCAGGAGCGACTCCCAGTCGATGACGACGCCGTCGAGGAAGGCCCTGCCGGGTTTCGTCACGATGTCGGGCAGATAGGCCCAGCCGAGGTAGTCGCCGGCTGTGGTCGTGTAAAGGTTCAGCGCGTTCGGGCCGCCTTGGTGCAGCGCGCGCTTCATGCTGTCCTCGTTCACGCCGCCGGGCTTCGCGGCGAACCAGGCCGCGTTGTCGGTGCGGGTGACGCCGGCCAGCGTGAAGCTGAAGCCGGTTCGCGCACCACCCTCGGCACCCGCGAAGGTCGCGTTGAGTACTGCGATCTGTGTCGCGATCTGGGTGGCGGTCAGGGCACCGGTCGAGCCGTCGGTGATGACGTGGAAGTAGACCGGCACGGTCGCCCTGAAGTTCTTCGAGGCTTTGTTGACCGCGCTCGCCGGCAGGTCTTCGTGCACCTCGCCCAGGTCGGGTTCACGCTGACCACCGCGGCCGAGCAGCGTGGTACTCGTGGCGTCGGTGTGACCGCAGTCCTCGACCGGGGCGGCCGGCGGAGGGGGAGGGGAGGAAACGGCGGCGGGTGCGGCGCCCACGGTTATGACCAGCATCAGTGCGACAGCGGCGGCTCGAACTGCCGTGATTCGCTTCATGTCCTGCCCCTTGGATCTGCAGCGGCGTAGTCCCCCAGGCAGCCCCGACTCTAGGACGGTTGGTGGCCGTCCACTAGGCATCAGCGCAGTTGCGCGGTCAGAGTTTTCGCGGCGGGAGCGATGTCTGTGTAGACGCCAAGCACGAGGATCCCGGCGAGGGCAGCAGCATGACGAACACCTACTCCACGTGCCCGTCCCAGCGCGGTAAGTGACTCAGCTGGCGGCACGGTGCTGAGTCTCGGTCACACCCCAGCTCGTGAGCAGGTGGTCGGCGAAGAGGTTGTCGAGAGTCAGCGAGCACTGAGCTCCGAAGAGGATGTCGGCCGTGGCTCCCGGATGGTCCAGGACGTAGCTGTCACACAGGTTGTGCGCCGCGATCTGCTCGTGCACAGCGTCCGCCTCGACGTGCTCGGTGAAGTACGCGGCCTGCTCCTCGGTGGCTCCCAGCCGCGCGGCGCCTGCGGCGTACCGGCGGTTGGGCAGGGTGGAGGTCATCTCGAGCGCCGCGAGGTGTCCGAGCAGGGCGCCGGTCCAGCGGCTGTGCAGGGCGAAGAGCGACATCACGTTCGAGATGGCCAGCGTCACCGCCGGTACTTCGGGAACGTAGCGGCCGTAGCTGTCGTCGAGCCCCAGCCAGCGCATCGTCGTACGGAACAGTTCGGCGTGCATTCGCGCGGGCCTGCCGCCGCCGTACTCGTCGGCCTGGATCTCCACCAGCGCGGCCTTCGTCGCGCCGTCCAGGCGGGGGATGCCGAAGCTGTGCGGGTCGGCCTCCTTCAACTGATACACCGATCGGTTCCGGACGAACTCGCGGAACTGGCCGAGCTCCGCATGCCGATGCAGGTACGCTGCCGGCGCGGCGCCGGTGTCGGCGTCGATCAACTCGCGCAGTTGCCGGGATGCCGGGGCGATGGTCACCGACGGGGTGCAGGTCGCGCGCAACCACTGGGTCCAGGGTTCTTCGAGCTGGGCGCGGAACTCCAGTACGCGCAGATCCCACTCCGCGTCCGGAGGTGCGTCGTCGAAGCCGCGGTAGCTCAGCTCGTTGCAGCACCACAGCGCGAGCTGGAGGTCCTCGTCCGACCAGGGCTCGGCCGTGGTGATCACTCGCGGCATGGGCTCACGCCGGCCGGTGAGGTGGCCGATCAGCCAGGCGCTCAAGGGGCCTCGGGCCGGGGGTAAAAGCATGGTTACTGCTCCTTCGAGGGGTCGGGCCGTCCGGTACCCGGATCAAAACCGCGGATTCCCGCCTGGGTACCGGTCGGCCCATGACAGATCCGACGGTGATCCGGGCCTATCCGGACGGGCCGCTGCTGGTCCGCGGCGACTTCGAACTGCAGGACGAGAACGGCGAACAGATCGATCCGCGGCGCGGCACGATCGCCCTGTGTCGCTGCGACCGGTCCGCACTGAAGCCCTTCTGTGACGGGAGTCACGCCCTGCTGAGGCGTGGCCGGGCGGCTCGTGCGATATCGCGCGGCGAGGCATGAATAGGACTGGTCGGTAAGGGCACCTGAGAGCCAGGAGGTTGTCGGCACTCGAGGGTCTGCAAGCTCCAGGCCCCGGCGTTGAATTTCACAGCGCCGGGGTCGCCCGCTGTCCGGGGTCCCGGCGGTGCAGCACTTTCTTTCGGCGTCTGATGCACACTGGTGGCGGGTACCACGGTGGGCCCAAGGCGTGCCGAGACCCGGGGGGATCGGCTTCTCCCGAGGAGCTGCGTTATGACGGAATCGAAGTCTCTGCATCTCGAGGTCGCTGAGGTGATGTCCGAGGTGGCTGCGGCACTACAGTCGCCGATGGACCTGGACGAGACCCTGGAACTGATCACCCGCAGTGCGGCGGACACGATCCCCGGCATAATCGAGGCGAGCATCTCGATCACCACCAAGGACCGGGAGATCAAGACCCTGGCGCCGACCGGCCTGCTGGTCACGCGCGCCGACCACCTGCAGTACGAGCTCGGCGAGGGTCCCTGCCTGGACGCGGCGCTGGACGACCCGATCGTCGCGGTGAACGACCTGGCGGCCGACCCGCGCTGGCCGGACTTCGGCCCGAAGGCGGCGGCGCTCGGCTTCGGCTCGCAGGTCGCCTTCCAGTTCCGCGCCGAACCGCACGTCCGCGGCGCGCTGAACCTCTACGCGCTCGAACCGAACTCGATCGACCAGGACTCGGTCCAGCTGGGCAGCATGTTCGCCGGCCAGATCGCGGTCGCGATGGGCTGGGCCCGGCAGGACCAGACCATGACCGAGGCCCTCGCCACCCGCAACGTGATCGGCCAGGCCGTCGGCATCGTGATGGAGCGCTACCAGGTCGACTCCGACCGAGCCTTCGCCTTCCTCGTCCGCCTCTCCCAAAGCCGCAACACCAAACTCCGCACCGTAGCCACAGCCCTGGTGGACCAGTCCAACGCCAACTCCCAGCGCTGAGTCGATCAGCCGGCGAGCTCGTGGGATGCCAGCCGGACATCGACGCACGCTGGCTCTCCAACGGCGAGACCGCCTACCGGCCTGGCCAGCACCTGGTCCAGGACGTCGGCGAGGAACCGCGCCGGGTCCGGGACCGGTGCCGTGACCCGCATCGCGACGATCGCGTCCGGTCGCACGAGCAGGGCCCCGTCGTCGGACAGCCACGGTGCGGAGACCCGGTGCGCCGGTAGGCCGACGTCCGCCGCGGCGGCGAGCCACCGGTCGCCCGCGGTGCCCACCAGCAGGGTCCACCGGGACGCGGCCAGGTCGAGCGTGGAGACCCCGTCGACCCACGCGTGGGGCACCCGTGAACCTGGCGACCCGTCCAGCGCCACCGCCAGGTCCACCGTGGACGGGAGTTCCGGCCGCGGGTCGACGACGGCGGCCGAGTCGTACCGCTGGCCGAGGTGCACGACCGGCGCCGCCCACACCCCCGCCGCCGCCCTGGCGGCGTCGGCCTCGGGTCCACGCCCCCAGTGCAGCTCCGGGTCGGCGAGCCTGCGCATCGCCTGGTCCAGCGTCGCCGCGGCGACCGGCTCGCGCTCCTGCGCGTAGGTGTCGAGCAGGCCGGCGCCTGCCTCGCCGTGGTGGACGGCGGCCAGTTTCCACGCCAGGTTGTGGGCGTCGGCGACGCCGGTGTTGAGGCCGAACGCGCCCAGAGGTGACACGGTGTGCGCGGCGTCGCCAACGAGGAACACGCGGCCGACGGCGAAGCGGTCGGCCAGGGAGCTCCGGGGCCGCCACGGGAGCACGCTGCGCACCTCGACGTCGAGGTCGGGATCGCCGACCGCCGCGCGGACGACCGCGACGCAGCGCTCGTGCGTGAAGTCCTCGGGGCGCTCGCCCCCGTCCACGTCGCAGGAGACGTGGAAGACCCAGTTCGTCTCCCCGTCCACGGTCGCCAGCAGGCCGGACGCCTCCGGCGTGGTGATCGTGCAGGTGGCGAAGGACATCCCCCGCAGGTGGAGTCGGAGGTCGGCGCGGAACAGGATGTTGATCATCGACTTGCCCAGGTCGCCCGCCCCGGAGGTGCCCACGCCGAGCGCGGTCCGCACGGCGCTGTGCGTGCCGTCCGCGGCCACCACGCGCGCGCAGCGCAGCGAGTAGCGGCCGTCTGGCCCCTCCAGTTCGACGTCGACCCCGTCGGCGTCCTGCGCGATGCCGACCAGGCGGGTCGACCAGCGCAGATCCGCTCCGCGGCGCGCCAGGTCGGCCGCCACCACGGCGTCGAGGCGGTCCTGCGCGCAGACACCGCGCAGCCTGAACGGCGTGGTGTCCAGTTCAGCGGCGGACGGGGTCGGCATGGGCACCGTCACGACGTCGCCTGCGCCCATCTCGACGACGGTCCGCGCCACCGCCTTGCCCGCGGCGCCCCGGAGGTCGACCGCGACGGCGTCGACGGCGGTGTCGAGCCCGAGCTCGCGGAGGACCTCGACGGTGCGCGACCCGATGCCGGTGGCGCGCGGGTGGACCGACGGCCCGGACCGGCGTTCGACGAGCACCGCGGGGACGCCGTGGTGGGCGAGCAGCGCCGCGGTGAGCAGCCCGACGCTGCCGCCTCCGACCACGAGCACCGGCACTTCTGGATACGCTGTCTTCGTCATGGCTACAGCGTAGCCAGAAGGTAGGATGCCGGTCAACGAGGAAAGGAACCACTCGATGACCGAACCCGCTCCCTCGTCGGTGTGGACCAGGCCGCGCCCCGAACCGCGCCGGCGCGCGCCGGGAGTGGACCAGTACGTGGCCGCCGCGCTGGCCGTCGCCGACGCGGAGGGCTTGGCCGCGGTCTCGATGCGCCGGGTCGCGGGCGACCTCGGTTCCGGGACGGCCACCCTCTACCGCTACATCACCAACCGCGACGAACTGGTGGACCTGATGGTCGACGCGGCACAGGGCGAGGACCCGCTCCCCGAGCCCGCGCGGGACTGGCGCGCCGACCTGGCCGCGGTCGCGCACGCGCTGCGCGAGACCCTGCTGCGGCACCCGTGGTTGGCGGGCGAACTGGCGGGCAGGCCCTCGCTCGGCCCCAACTCGTTGCGGCGGTCCGAATCCGCGCTGCGCGCCGCCGTCGCGCTCACGCCCGACATCACCCTGGCCTCGCAGGCGCTCGGCGCTGTGCACGCGTACGTGCTGGGCTCGGTGGCCACCCAGCAGGCCGTTCGGCGCGCCGAGCAGCGCACCGGCCTGACCGAGGAGCAGTGGCAGCGCAGCGTCGGCCCCTACATCAGCGAGGTCCTCGCGGCGGGCGAGCACCCGATGCTCGCCCGCCGCGTCCTCGAAGCCGAGGAACTCGACCCCGATGGCGAGTTCGCGTTCGGCCTGGAGTGCGTGCTCGACGGTCTCGCGGCCCGATTGGGGCCCTGACCGGGTCAGTACGCGTACCGGTTCACGGTTTCCGGGTGGATGACCAGGTCTTCTTTGGGTGTTTCGTCGTCACCGCGGCGGTGGGGCGCAGGTGGGTTGGGTTCTGCGGTGGTAGGAGCGGGCTGCGAGGGTTAGGGCTGTGCCTAGGGTGGTGAAGGCTAGGCCGCCGAAGAGGATCATCCAGGCTAGGCCGGTTGGGGTGAACGGGTCTGGGTCGTCAGAGGCTGGAGCCACGCCCACTAATGTCAGCGAGCCCCAGACGGTTAGCGGGACGCCATACAGGGTGAGGCTTACGCCGCCGATCCAGGCGGGGAGGAGCAGGAGCCAGCGTGGGAGACGGAGGCCCCAGCGGTGGAGGAGGGTGTGGACCAGGAGGACGCCTACGAGGGCCGCCAGGACGGTGATGTCGAGGCCGAAGTGTTCCAGTAGGCGGCTGAGGACGGACAGGTCGCTTTCGTCCATTGAGGTGCGCCACTCCGAGGACGTCACGCCGAGGGCGTCGCCGCCGCATCCCCACACCACCTTCACGGTTGCCCATGGCAACAAGCCGAGCAGGAGCAGGTACGCCGTACGCCGGGTGCGGGTGGACGCGCGGCTCGAGCGCCTCCGGACGAGGGGTGCGGCGGGGCGTAGGGCCAGAGGGTGACAGCCACCGCAGCGCGGGCAGCGGGATCGTCGGCGGCGCGACTGCACCCGAGTCGTCGCGAAGAGCAACAGGGCGCCGACGAGCGCGGCGAGTTGTGCGACCAGTGCGAGTGGTCGTTCGACCTTGCCGGATGCGATGATCCCCACGCCACTGACAGCCAGTCCGAAGGTGCCCACGGCGGCTGTGCCGGTCGCGATGACCAGAGCGAATGTCGCACGGGGTGACGAGGACTGAGCCGAGAGGATTCCCGCGACGCAGCCGAGCAGTAACACAGCGGCCACCACCGCCGCGGTGATGGAGCCGCCGGGCGGATCGCCTCGGACGTTGGCGATCGGGAAGCCGGCGCGTCCGCCGAGCAACCAGTGCAGCGCGAGGGCGCCGTAGAAGACTGACCAGAGTTGGGCTGCTCGCGGCGCCCAGTCAGGCCAGCGACGGGCCGTTCCGACCAGTGAGTTCATGGAGACCAGCGTCAGCGAGCAACTCGACGGAGGGCTCCCTCCGGCGGGTGAAGCGGCTCCCTCGCAAGAAGGCAGCGTGTAGCTGGGCGCTGGGATGGGCACGGGGAGGTATGACTGTCTACGGCTTCCATGCCTCGCACGAACAGGTCCCACCCGCCGACCTGCTGCAAGCGGTGGTGCGGGCCGAGCAAGCAGGCTTCACGGCGGCGATGTGCTCGGATCACTTCAGCCCGTGGAGCGTGAGGCAGGGCGAGTCCGGGTTCGCCTGGTCGTGGCTCGGCGCCGCGCTGCAGGCGACCGGGTTGTCCTTCGGCGTTGTCAACGCGCCAGGCCAGCGGTACCACCCGGCGATCATCGCTCAGGCGATCGGCACGCTCGGGTCGATGTACCCGGGCCGGTTCTGGGCCGCGCTCGGTACCGGCGAGGCGAGTAACGAGCACATCACCGGCGGCGGCTGGCCGCGCAAGGAGAAGCGCAACCAGCGCCTCGAGGAGTGCGTCGACGTGATGCGAAAACTCCTGCAGGGCGAGGAAGTGAGCCACGACGGCTTGATCAAGGTCGATCGCGCGCGCCTCTGGACAAGGCCTGCGGAACCACCCGCGCTGTTCGCCGCCGCGGTCTCCACCAAGACCGCCGAGTGGTGCGCCGGTTGGGCCGACGGGCTGATCACGGTCGCCGCCGAGGAGGACCACCTGCGCCAGGTGATCGCGGCGTACAAGGACAACGGTGGACGCGGCAAGGTGAACCTGCAGGTGCATGTGAGCTACGCCGCCGACGAGGACGAGGCGCTGCGGATCGCGCACGACCAGTGGCGGACCAACGTCTTCGCGCCACCCTTCTGCTGGGACACCGAGACCGCCGAGACGTTCGACCAGGCCGCGGAGCATGTCCGCCCCGAGGCGATGCACCAGGCCGTCCGGATCTCGTCCGACCCTGGCCGCCACGCGGACTGGCTCAACTCGTACGCCGCGCTCGGGTTCGACGGGATCTACGTGCACCACGTCGGCCAGGAGCAGTCGGAGTTCATCGACATGTTCGGCGAGAAAGTGCTGCCCCAGTTGGAGGTGACCCGCCCGTGAGGCTGACAGAGACCGCCGACGTCTGGTGGAAGAACGCGATCATCTACTGCCTCGACATCGAGACCTTCTTCGATACCGACGGGGACGGCCGGGGTGACATCCGCGGGTTGTCCCAGCGGATCGACCACCTCGCAGAGCTAGGCGTCACCTGCCTTTGGCTGATGCCGTTCTACCCGACGCCGGATCGCGACGACGGGTACGACATCACCGACTTCTACGGGGTCGATTCGCGGCTAGGCACGCACGGCGACCTGGTCGAGCTGATCACGCTCGCGCAGGACCGCGGCATCCGGGTGATCGCGGACCTGGTGGTGAACCACACGTCCGACCAGCACCCGTGGTTCCAGAGCGCCCGGTCGTCGCGGCAGTCGCCGTACCGGGACTGGTACGTCTGGCGGGACGAGCCGCCGGCGGACGCCGACCAGGGGATCGTGTTCCCGGACCAGGAGACCAGCCTGTGGCAGTACGACGAGCAGGCCGGGCAGTACTACCTGCACCAGTTCTACAAGCACCAGCCGGATCTCGACATCGCGAACCCCGAGGTCCGCGAAGAGATCATGCGGATCATCGGGTTCTGGCTGCAGCTCGGGCTGTCCGGGTTCCGGGTGGACGCGGTGCCGTTCCTGCTGGAGACCAAGGGTGCGGTGGACGCGGCGAACCTGCCCGACCCGCACGACTACCTGCGCGACCTGCGCGCGTTCATGAACCGGCGCGACGGCCAGGCGGTGCTGCTCGGTGAGGTGAACCTGCCCTACAAGGACACCCGCCAGTTCTTCGGTGACGAGGACGGCGACGAGCTGACGATGTGCTTCGACTTCATCGGCATGCAGAAGCTGTACCTGTCGCTAGCGCGTTCCGAGCCGGGCGAGCTGATCAAGGCGCTGCGCGAGCGTCCCGATCCGCCTGAGGAGGCGCATTGGGGCACCTTCGTGCGGAACCACGACGAGCTGACGCTGGACAAGCTGACCGACGAGGAGCGGCAGGAGGTGTTCACCGCCTTCGGACCGGACGAGGACATGCAGCTGTACGGACGTGGTCTGCGGCGCCGGCTACCGCCGATGCTCGGCAACGACCTGAACCGGATCAAGCTGGTCTACAGCCTGCTCTTCTCACTGCCCGGTACGCCGGTGCTCTTCTACGGCGAGGAGATCGGCATGGGGGAGAACCTGGCGGCGGAGGGGCGCAACGCCGTACGGACTCCGATGCAGTGGACCAAAGATGCCAATGGCGGGTTCTCGACTGCTGATCCGGACAAGCTGGCCGGGCCGGTGGTCGAGGGCGACCTGTCGCCGGAGCACGTGAACGTGGCGGACCAGCGGCGGGACCCGGACTCGCTGCTGAACTGGATCAAGCTGCTCGCCCAGACCTACCGGGAGTGCCCCGAGCTGTCCTGGGGGAAGTACACGATCCTGGAGCACGAGTCGCCGTCGGTCTTCGCGCAGCGATCGGACTACGAGGGCGGCACGGTGATCGCGCTGCACAACTTCTCGGACCAGCGAGCCGAGGTCACCCTCGCGGTGTCGGGCACCGGCGTCGGCGTACAGGTCGCGGACCTGCTGACCGGCAAGACCACTCCGATCGACAACGACGGCACCCTCCGCCACCCGGTCGCGCCGTACGGCTGCTGCTGGCTCCGCGTCGTGCATCCGGGCGACCGCTACATCGTCTGACGGCTGGTACCGCCCCGCGACGCGGTCCGGGGCGGTACCAGAGTTCGTCAGGCGCGGTACGCCGTCCACATGTCGCTGATCCGGGTGCTCTGGTTCGGGGTGAACTGGTTGTAGCAGGAGTCGTAGGAGTAGTCCATGTAGTTGTGGATCGGGTCGAGGCCGGGCAGTGAGCACGAGTCACGACCGGTGGGGCAGCCGTTGGTCGGGCTGCTCTGGGCCGGGGTGTCGGCAACCTCGTCGTTCGTGGCCGTGCAACCGCCCTGGAACGTGTGGTAGAGCCCGAACCAGTGGCCGGCCTCGTGCGTGGCGGTCTCACCGAGGTTGTAGTTCGTCGCCGAACCGCCGGGCAGTGAGGTGTAGTGCACCCGGATCCCGTCGATGCCTGGCTGCCGGGCGTAGTCCCACGGGAAGGTCGCGATGCCCAGGTAGGCGAAGTCGACCAGCCAGATGTTCAGCGCGTTCGCGCCGCCCTTGCGGGTCTGCTTGCGGTAGGTGGAGCTCTGCTTGTCCTGGTGCCACTGGTTGTTGTTGTAGCGGAACGTGCCGGCCAGCGAGAAGGTGAAGCCGGTGTTGGCCGCCGCGGACGACTCCTGGCCGCCGAACGTCGTGTTCAGCACCGCGATCTGCTGGGAGATCTGCGTGTCCGTGACGTCGCCGTTGCCGGCCGCGTCGCGCATCACGTGGACATAGACGGGCACGGTGGCGGCAGCGAGAGCACCCTGCGGTACGCCGACGCCGCGCCCCGCCTTGGCCTTGAGCAGCTGGGCGGTGCGGGCCTCGATCGCCTTCTGCTCGGCGGCGGAGATGTCGCGGGTGTCAGGTCCATGACCGCCCTTGGCCGAGGCTCCGCTCGGAGTGAAGCAGTCGGCTACGCCGGCCGTTTGGTCGACGGGCAGTTTGGCGGTCGCTGACCCACCGAGTGGGCTGAAGGCGAGCGCGGTGCCGGCCAGCAGCACCGCCAGCGCGCGGGGACGGGGGGTGAAAGATCGCATGGGACGCGCTCCTGAGGTCGGGCCGCAGGGCGGGCGGCCGGTTGCCCGGAATCATGCGAGCGGATTCCCGGATCCGGAAGCGATCAGCCGGTAAAAGTCCGGGAACCAGGGAAATCCTTCGACCGCCGCCCTGCCGCCGAGCCCTCCCGCCGCCTGCGGTCGCCGCCCTCAGCGGGTGACGTCAGCGAGGCGGGCGGGACAGCGAGACTTCCGTAGCGCTCCATCCGCTGCCAGCGCAGGCGCGAGCCTGCCAGAGCGGTGAAGACCGACTGGCTGACGACCAGGTACATCAGTTGCCGGTAGACGAACTGCTGCAGCGGCAGACTCCACAGCGGGCCGGGCTTCTCGCCGTCCAGGCGGAACGCGTACAGGCCCATTCCGACCTGCAGAGCCATGAAACCGGCCCAGACCAGACCCACCCGCAGCGGGTTGAGGAAGACGAGTCCGTAGAGCGCGAACACGTCCACCACCGGCGCGAGCAGCGGGAGCAGTACCTGGAAGAGCAGGAGGTAGGTCAGTCCTCGCCGACCGAGCTTGCCGGCCTGTCCTCGCTGGACCCAGGCGCCGCGGTGCTTCCACATCGCCTGCAGCGTGCCGTAGCACCAGCGGTACCGCTGCCGCCACAGTGCGCCCAGGCTGGCCGGCGCCTCGGTCCAGGCGCGAGCCCGCTCTTCGTAGACGACCCGCCAGCCGTCACGGCACAACGCCATGGTCAGGTCGGTGTCCTCCGCCAGCGTCACGTCGCTCAGCCCGCCGATGCGCTGCAGCGCGCTCCGCCGGAACCCGCCGACCGCACCAGGCACGGTCGGCATGCACTCGGCGAGGTCGAACAACCGGCGGTCCAGGTTGAAGCCCACCACGTACTCAATGTGCTGCCAGCGGCCCAGCAGGCCCTTGCGGTTGCCGACCTTCGCGTTACCGGAGACGGCCCCGACGGACGGGTCGGCGAACGGCTGGACCAGCATCCGTACCGCGTCCTCCTCGAAGACGGTGTCGCCGTCGACCATCACCACGAGTTCGTACGACGCCGCCTGCAGGCCGGTGTTCAACGCGGCCGGTTTCCCCGCGTTCTGCTGCCTGATCACCTGGACGCCGGGGAGGCGAAGCGATTCGACCACGTCCGCGGTTCCGTCGCTCGAGCCGTCGTCCACGACGATCACCTCGACCGGATGGTCCGAGGCGACCAGTGACCGCACGGCCGCCTCGATCCCGGCAGACTCGTTGTAGGCCGGCACGATCACCGTGACAGGCTCGGTGACCGGCTCGCCCCACGACCAGTACCGCTCGCGCGCATGCCGCTTCGCGGCGATCACGGTGGCCACCGCGCGCAACACGCTCAGGGCGCCCGCGGCGTACAGGAGCCAGCCGAGTACATCAAGAGTGCCGTCGCTCAACCGCATCGCGCCGATCACGGCCATCCCGCGGCTGCGTTCCACCACACCGACCGGCTGGACGGGCTGCGGCAGGGCCACGGTGTCGCTCACGGTGGCGAACCGGAAGCCACGGGCCTTGAGGGTGGGGATCAGCTTCTGCAGGGCGGCCAGCGTCTGGGTGCGGTCGCCACCGGCGTCGTGCATCAGCAGTACCTGGCCGGCCGTGCCCTTGGGGGTGGAGTTCGCGATCACCTGTGCCGTGCCCGGGCGCCGCCAGTCCTCGCTGTCCAGCGTGGTCAGCACCGTCAGGTACCCGGCGTGCCGCGCCCACTCGATCGACGACCAGTCGGCGTTGGTGAGGGCGCTCGGCCCGGACGAGTACGGCGGCCGCAGCAGCGGCGTACTGACTCCGGTGGCACCGGCCAGGATCAACTGGCTCTGCCGCAGTTCCAGAGACCGCCGCCAGTCCGGGATGGTGCTGAGGTTCGCGTGCGTGAAGGTGTGCAGGCCGATTTGGTGACCTTCGGCGACAATGCGGCGGGCCAGCTCGGGGTGCGCGGCGACCTCGGTGCCGATCACGAAGAAAGTCGCCTTGACCTTCTGGGCCTTCAGCAGGTCGAGCACCTTCGGGGTCCAGACCGGATCCGGGCCGTCGTCGAAGGTGATCGCGATCGTCCGCGGCTTGGGCCGCGCCGACCGGGCCGACGCGGTCCCAGCGTCGATGACCGGCCCACCATTCGCGATGGCAGCCGGTACTGCGTTGTGCGGGCCGCCGGCCGTGGCCGCGCCGTCGGGTGCTGTGCCGTAGAGGTGATGTGTATACCCGTGCAGGAGCAGCGCGCCTGACAGGCAGACAAGGAGCACCGTCAGCATGACCCAGTGAGTCCGTAGCGGGACCTGCCGTGCTCGGCGGGCGCGGCTCACGGCTTGCCGGGGGTCTTGGTGCGTCCGGGCGGCTCGGTGGTGGGCTTACCGTGCCCGGGTGTTCCTCCCGGCGGCACAGGTGCGACCGTCGGCGTCGCGCTGGTGCCGGCGGTCGGGGTCGCAGTGGGAGCCGAGGGCGTCGACCGGTCACCCGGTGAGGGAGTGGTCGACTCTTCGGTGACCGGGTGCGCGGTCGTGTCCGAAGTACTGGCGGGGTCGCCGGGCTCGGGGGTTTCCGCCGGTTGCTGGGTGGTCTTGACCGTGGGAGCGGGTTGCTGCTTGGCGGCCTCCGGCAGCGGGATCAACGGCGTATCGACCTGGGGTCCGCCCAGCACGCTGCTGGCCAGCAGCACCAGATACCCGACCACCGGGATGGCGACGACGAGCCCGAGTCGACGAATCCTGCGTTGACGATGCCCGGACGAGTCCACGAAAACCGGCTTCCGGGCGGGGAAGGGCTTCACAAGCGCGGGATCTTACTCGCCTCGAAGCCTACCCGGCAGTCCGATACACGCAGTCAGAACCATTACACCGAACGTGCTCCGGCTCATGGCCACCACACCTCGCGCCGCCGGTATCGCGCCGCGCCCGCCCGAGTCGGGCCGACCAGCTCGTCCGGTTCGACCTGGACGGCCGTGGACTGACCCTGGGCGCTCCGGCCGGCTCGAAGGCTCTGACGCCGAAGATTTCCGGCGACACGGTCACCTACCCGGACGTGTTCGGCGATGCCGATCTGGTCTACCAGGTCGGGCCGGACCAGCTGAAGGAGAGCATCGTCCTGGCGTCGGCGCCGGCCGACCCGACGTACCGCTTCAGCCTGAAACTGGCCGGCGTGAAGGCCGTGCCGCAGCAGCCGGACGGCTCGATCGTGTTCTCCCCGCAGGGCGGGGTCGGCCGGCCGCTGTTCACGATGCCGCGGCTGTTCATGACCGATGCCCGGGACGACGCGGCGTCGCCGTACGGGAAGGCCTTCAGCGACAAGGTGACGCAGACCGTCACCCAGCGCGGAGCGAACATCGACATCACTGTGAGCGCGGACGCAGGCTGGCTGAACAGCGCCGACCGGCAGTTCCCGGTGGTGATCGATCCGACGATCGCCATCGAACCGGCGCCTGAACAGGCCCAGGACGCGATGGTGGACTCCGGCGCGCCGACCACCAACTGCGGCGGCATCACCGGTCTGTACGCCGGTACGACCGCCTCGGCCAAACGCCGGAGTCTGCTGAAGTTCGATCTGTCCAGCGTCCCGCCAGGCACCCCGATCGACGCGGCCCAGCTGAAGTTGTACTTCGACCAGTCGTTCCAGACCAACGCCAACGCCGTGCAACTGGAGGTCCGGCAGGCGGCCTTGCCCTGGACCGAGTCCACGGTGAACTGGAACTCGCCCGTCAACGGCGCGCTCGGCACGCTCGGTTACAACATGGCGTGTGTCGACGACAGCTACACGAGCAAGACGTCGATGGTCGGCGCATGACTCGCCGGAACGTCGACCCTCGCGGACGGCGGCGGGTACAAGTACCAGAACGACGCGGCCACCGGCTCGTCGTTCACCTGGGTTCTTTCGATCGATTGATCATCACCTCCGTAAGGGAAATGGCTTCACTGTGATAGATATGACTGGTTACGCGCCCCCTCGGGTTGAATTGGTGTCAAATTATGTAAACCGTCGTCCGACGGGGGGCCAGCAGCAAATTGTGAGGGTGGGGTTCTGATGTCGGGGGGAATCTCCTTCGACTCGCGCCGCAGTTGGATGGTCTCCGGGTGGATCTTCGAGGCGCTGGTGGAGGAGGCCTATGTTCATGCCGGCCCTCGCTCTGATGTGACGTACTGGCTGCAGGTCGGGCTTGCCAATAACCTGGTGGCACTTGAGCTGCGGGAACAGCAGCTGGCTGCTGACATGCTCGAGGCGCTGAGATCCGCTGCCGAGTCCGACGTGTCCAAGATTTCGTCAGGGGAGTCAGCGGGGACCAAGGACGATCAGCTGTATCGCGGCGCGCTTCTGCGCCTTCTGGAGATGATCGAAACGTATCGGAACGGCTCGGCCGGAGGATCGTGAATGCTGGGCGTTGTACGGGCGTGAGGTGGCGCCGGTACGTCGCGCGACGTACCGGCCAGCGACAGGATCGATTCCCGAGGCTTACCTCCTGTTCCACTGATCAACGAGACCTGGAACTTCAAGGTGCGGGGGAACAGCGCCTGTGCGACGCAGGTATCGTCCGTGATCGTCGGGCCGAGCGATGCAAACGTCGAAGGCCTCGCAGCGAACCAGTCCGTGTCTGCCCAGACGGGATCCCAGTTCAAGGTCGAGCATCCGCGCAATCCCAAGAGAACGTTCCTGGGGTGCGCGCCAGGGTTCAATATCCTCGGACGAACGCTTGGTGTGGCTTTGGGTGGCCCTGGACATCCCGATGTACCTTGAGGGGTACAAGGCCTGCGGTGAACCTACGGACCTCGACGAGATGCTCTACCCTGGCGCGGGAACCTGTTTCTTCAATGCCGGGCTCCGGTGTCGTGAGAAGGAATTTATGAGCATTCCGGAGAAGGTGGCGTCTGAAACTTTGCCAGGTTATCTGGCGAGCAAGATTCCTGACTATGTTTCCGATGTACGCAGGGAAGTGGATCGCGGGAATCCGGAGTGGTTGACGGCTACTGCGTTGCTGCGGGATGTGTTCCTGTACGGAGCTTTCCGATCTGCTGTCCTCGCGGGCGACGAGGAGATGGTTGTGCTCTGCTATGCGATCGTCGAGGACCTGCTGGCCAGCCCAGATGAGTTGTTACGTCCGGCCGCGATCGACGGGATCGTTTCTGCTGTCCTGTCGACCGATAGTTGGGCCCGCTCGGCTCAACAGCACGGCGGTCCGAGGTTGCTGTCCGAGCTTGATGAGTCCACCGGAGGGCCGTGGTGGCGGACCCAGAAGGATGGATTCGGCGACGACTATCCACCGCCTGCGGCTCGTCAGCTTCACCTCGCGGCGTACCTGTACCAGGACGGGATATTCCTCCACGCCAGGCAGGAGGTGCCGGATGGCACCTACTCGACTACGCTGCCGTTCGCAAAGGTTGCGAGTATCGACACCCCGTCGCTAGGCGGAACTGTCGCCGGGATGCTGCTGGAGCTGAAGGAGACTCCGCCGCCGGCCGCGCGGCACCTGGTCGACGAATTTCTCGAATTCGTCGGCGTAGCGGACTGGCTGACCTTCTACACAGCGTCGGTGTCGGTGGATATCTCAGCCACCGTAGCGACCTTCGAAGCGCAGGTCTGGCCGCGAGTGAAGGACCTCGGAGGCTCCGTTGCCCGGCGGCCGGGCGCGCCCTTGAAGATCCAGGACTGGCGAGACTCCGATGCCCTCGGCCTGGCACTGCGCACCGCCTTCAGCACAAGCACCGTGACCGGCTGATGCAATCTCAGCTGGCTGGCGTCTACAAGATCGGTGAGCTTTACCTTCTGCACGCCATGGAACAAGCTCCGCCGGGCTTCTGGGGTGGATCAGCACCGAGAGCCGAGTTGACGAGAACGCTGCCCTGATCGATGCCACCGGGATCGCAAGGCGCACTGAGGTGAACAGCTGGTTCTACTCGTGGGCGAGCTTTCGCGGGCCGCCGCACTCGCAAGTACTGGATCCTCCGAGCCGGCCGCACCCTGATCGTGCTGCCCTCTCGGAGTTCTCGCCTGAGGAGGAGGCCCGCTTCCGCACCCACCTCGTCACCACAGGACTACTGCGATCATGAACGAACCGCTGACCTGCCAATCGCTTCCGGGCTATCTGGAGCAGAACTTTTCTGACTATCTGGCGACGATCTGGACCGTACGAAGTCGAAACCACCCTGCTGTGGTGACCGCGGACATGGTGGTTGCCGAGGTGTTCGTCGACCAGATCTTCGTGACCGGGGCGAGCACCGGCGACCGGGAGTTGCTCGGTCGGTGGCTCGAGACCGTCGAGCGGGTGCTCGGCGGTCCGGACGAGTCGTTGCGGGAAATCTTCGTCGACTATGTCGAGCCGGTGGTGCTGAAGACGGATCGGGCGCGGTGGACGCAGGAGTTGGCGGGGCCGTTGTTGAGAGCCCCCGACTGGATGCCGCGGTCGGAGCGTCGTGGCGACGCAAGGTCGGTGGGTTCGGCTTGGAGTACGAGGACAAGCTGTCGGTGCCGCTCATTGTGAGCGGCTATCTGTACCGCGGCGAGATTCTGCTGCACTCCGCCAGGCAAACGCGGGATCGGACCTCGGTTCCGCTGACTCGGCCTTTTGCGCGGATGCCTGCTCGCAGCGGTGCGTATCGCGTCGGGGCCACGGTGGCGGAGATGCTGGAGGTCCTGCCGCGGAGGATGGATGACGATCCTCGGCATCAAGTGGACGAGTTCCTGTCGTTCGCCGGTATCGCCGACTGGGTGGCCTTCTACGCGGAGTCGTTGACGGTGAATCTGCAGGGCAGGGCAGATTCGTAGGCCCTGTCGATCTGGCCGGTTCACAAGGCTGACCGGGGTGATCCGCAGGTCGACTGGTGGCCGGGTGAATCCTTGTCTGTGCCGGACTGGCGGGATGCGGCCGATCTCGGAACGGCGGTGCTGGCAGCCTTCCGGACCGCGACGGTCAACGGACGGTCCATGCCGAAGAGACAGCCGGGCCGCGGCGGCAGTGGGTCGGAGGACCGGCCCTCGATATTCTTGGAGGTCAGTGTCGATGGCAGTCGTTCAGTGGGAGCAGCCGCCTGACCCGTCGATGCCTGCGCCGCTGCGCCGGGTGACAGGGGTGAAATTGCAGGTCACCGACCGTGACGTGGTCAGATGGGAACTCGCGCGGACGCGCGGCCAGGAGGCGACTCCGGTGACGGCGACCGAATTTCCCGGCTTCGTCGTCAATGGGGGATTCGGTGCTCTGCTGGATGCGGCCGGTCTGCCGTTCAGTCGCTGTTGCAGGACCAATGGAGCGAGCTGGAGGCGATCACCGATCGGGTCCGCGACTCGTCGGGACGGATTGGTTACCTGGCGATCGATCCGGAGCTACTCAGTCGGGCTGAGGCGGCGGAACAATGACGGTGCTGAAGAGCACGGAGGATCTGCCGCGGTATCTGGTCGAGGTTCTGCCGGAGTCGACCGAGGCCGTCGAGGAGGTTCGGCTGGAGTATCGGGACGATCCGGCGATCCGGACCTACGGATATGTGTCGCTGGCGTTCTGGTGGCCGGTTTTTGAGCCTGCGTTGAGGGATGGGACTGACCTGGGGCTCGTGGGCCGGTGTTTCGAGGTGTTGGAGGCGATGCTTTCGTGTCCGGAGCAGGAGGTCCGGGACGCCGCCGGAATCCGGGTCACGCCGTACCTGCTGGGGTCCCGCTGGTGGTCGCTGGTCTGCCGGTACGCCGGTCCCGCGACGGGCGCTGATCTGCGTGCGCACGGCTGCGAGCCTGCCGTGCCGCGGCTCTCCGGGTATGCCGCCTACCTGAAGGAGCGGTTTCCGGAATACCGGGGAGCGATCGACAACGTGGTCGTGTCCGGGCCCGTGGATTGGTACGTCGCCAATGCGCTGACGCGGGACATCCTGGTCGGCGACGTCCTGAGGCGTGCTGTCGAGTTCGGGGACGAGGAGGTGCTCGGGCGTTGGTACCGGACAGTCGAGGAGTTGTTGGCGAGTCCGGATGACGAGCTGACGGACGCAGTACTGCATGAGGTGCCGCGGGCTGCCTGGGATACGGCGGCTCATGGTCGGGCGAGTCAGTTGAGAGCCGGCCCCCTGCTGGCAAGTGCGATCGATGACCACTACGGGGACACGTCCTGGCGAACCAAGGACGACTGGGTCGACGTGCGGCGGGAAGACCTCAGGACGATCGCGTTCGTCTCGATCTATCAGTACCGAGGCGAGTTGCTGATGCACTGTGCTCGGCTCACCAGGGCACGCGACGGCTGGCCGACGGTCAAGCCGTTCGCGCGGATCCCGACGGCCAGTACGCCCGACGAGATCGGCGCGGTGGTGTCGGCCGCCCTGGCAGAGGCGGCTGAGGACACGTCGGAGCCGACGCACCAGTTGGACGAGTTCTTGGAGTTCGCGGGCGGCGTGAAGTGGCGGACGCTGTATACCCAGTCCCTGCAGGTGTCGGTTGAACTCACCCCGGCCAACGGCGACGTTCGGGTCTGGGCCCACGAAGGCAGTCAACGCGGGGATATCTTCATCAGCCCGCCGATCGACTCGCCGATCATCTCGAACCTGCGGTGGGGTGCAGACCTCGGGACTTCGGTCATCGCGGCCCTCTATCGCTCGTCGACGACCGGTGGACAGAGCCCGGCGAAACCGCCTGACCAATGGTGAACAGTCAACACTAATTGTGGCAACCTGTTCGACGGGGATGGGTGGCAACACGTGTTGTACGAGCATGTGGAAGGTAGTCCAGGAGCGTATGGCGGTGCGTTGCTCCGCGCCACAGAGTTATTCGAGGATTACGATGATGAAGCGATGAGGCGAGTGTTTCAGGTGTTGGCGCCGGTACTTCCGCCCGGCCGTCCGAGAAAGTTGCCGACCTATGCGGGCCTGCCAGTTCCAAGACTAGTCTATGAGGACGCGGCCGATTATCAGCCAGACGCTCAGTGGACTTCGCCCGGTGCATGACGCTGAATCGGTCGCGCTGGAGCACGCTGCTCGACGGGGATCTATTTGACAGGAGCAATTCTATGAACTATTCGGGCAATGGCTCCGCGGAGTTTGTCGACAACTACCTACAGTTGATGCCCATCGCTGAGCTAGCTGGGGTTTGATGATGGACCTGAATTCATTCCTTGTGGCTTATCGGTCCTGGCTTCGGGGGATTGTGCCGGGTTTGGATGGCGCGTTCCGAGGTCCGGCGGAGGACGCTGCGCTCGATCGGTATGAGGACGCTGTCGGGGCCGAGTTGCCTGGTGAGTTGGGGCAGCTTTGGAGGATCCACGATGGTGAAGCTGGTCCGGAGCCCAGCGGGGGGACGATCGGCGGGCTGGTGTTTCTCGGGGTGGAGAGGTCGTTGAGTGAATGGGCTATGTGGTCGTCGATCCGAGCGGAGACGTCTGACGCGGACCTGCAGGCCCTGAGTACTTTCTCCGAATCGGTTCCGGCGGAGGCTGTTCAGTCGGAGTACTCGGCGGCCGGGTGGTTGCCGATTTTGAAGGAGAGCATGGAGGCGAACTACCTGGGTCCGGATCTCGCTCCAGGACCGGGTGGTGTGCCGGGTCAGGTAATCAACTTCGGACGTGACGAGGATCGGAAGGTTGTGATCTCGAGGTCGATGTCCGACCTGCTGGGCTTCCTCACGTCGGAAGCCGAGAGGGGCGAGTTCGTCGTCTCCTCGGTCCATCCCGGCGGTCAGCCGGTACTGGCCCACCGGCGCGGCCGGCTCATCTCCGTCCTGTGCGACCTCGCCGAGTCTCGCGGGCCACTGGCATAGCCGGTGACGAAGACAACCGATACGAGCTTCGACGCTTTGGACCGCACGAATTCGGATCGGAAGGCGATGAACGTCCGCGGATACAGAGTGCTGCAGTGGGATGGTGGCTTTGATTGTCTTTGGTCGTCGAGTGGCGGCGCCCGGTACCGCGGCGAGGGCTTCGATGGGTTGAGCCTGACGCCCGGCACCGATTGGATGCCTGGGGACCTGGAGTTCCTGGACGACCTCCCCGGGCTGCGTTACCTCGACGTGTCGGCCAAGCTGTCCAATGACCTGGAGGCCTTCCGGGTTCGACACGCTTGAGGACTTGATGGTGGCAGTAGAGATCGAGGTGTTCTGTCGGCAGCGGCCGGATCGGCTGCTCGTCTGTCGGCTCGCCGGTTGGGTCATGCGGACGGTTATGGATGTCGAGCAGGGCGACGCCGTTGTGGCTGAAGATGACGAGCATGTGTGGTTGGCGCGGTGGGGGACTTCCGTGTCGGCGCAGGTGGTCGAACTGCCTCCGGGTGACTACGAGTTCGCCGATCGGTGGTCGCTGACCTTTGCGCCCGGTGAACGCGGCGTGGACCCGAGCAAACTCTTTGCCGTGGTGCTGGCCGACGCCGCAGCAGTTCTTTGCGATGGGTTCCTTCGAGACGAAATCGGCCTGGTAGGCGGTGGGCAACGAGCCGCAGGTGACCTGAGCAGGGTATTGCTGAGACGTGCGCCGACCAGCGAGTCGACCGCATCGTCGGTTCTCAAGGACATGACTGAGAGGAGTAGTGCTGACTGATGGGGTTGTCCGGGCCTGATGTTGGGGCGTTGTTCGCGGAGGGGGCTCGGCATCGGTGGGTGGGTGGCCGGATCTCGCGGCTGGATGTGGTCCGAGTTGGGGATCTGGTAGTTCCCAGCGGGAGGCTTGTTGTTCGGGACCCGGCTGACTGGGTTCAGGATGATGCGGAGGAGACAGAGCCGTTCACGGTGGTCGCGCGGCCTGGGGTTTGGCGGATCTCTCTTTCCGTCGTGCACTGGGACGAGTCGCCGGATCAGCGGGTGCCGCCGCCGATACGCCGGCCGACGGCGGTGAAGGCCGAGTTGGGCGATGCCGAGGTCCGGAGTTGGGAGCTCGGGTTGACAGCCGGGGAACAGGCACCGGAGGACGACGCCGACGGCTTGCCCGGGTTCGGCGTCGATACAGGTCTGGGATGTTTGCTCGACCCGTCCGACCTCGGGTTTCTTCGTCGCTTGCAGCGCGATGACCTGGAGAGGCTGGATTCGATCCTGGATGCGGTCGGTCCCGACGGAGCCGAGATCATCACCGATCCGGAGCTGGTCGGTGGACTTCTGATCTTCGCCTGCGGGATGGGTGACGGGGTCTATCCAGCATGGATCGGTCGCGACGCTGAAGGGCGTCCGGTTTCGGTCGTGATCGATCTGGAACTGCTGTCACACAGCCTCGGTGCGGCCGTTTGAGACCAGAAGCGGTGGCTGAGGTCAGCGGTTGGTGATGGATGTTGCTTGGGGTAGGAGGGTGAACAGGCGTTCGGGGGCCGGCAGCGTGTCCAGCGGTACGTCACTCTTGGCTGCTACGAGATAACGCCAGTAACCCATCGGGGGGAGGCTAGCAGCTTCGGGTTCGGGTGAAGCGGCGTTCGGGAGGCGGGAATTGGTCTCGGCTGGGTTAACTTGCGGGGGCAGATCACCCCACTGTTCTTCGGGTGGGGGTAGGGGTGGGTACCGTCGTCAAGTGCAGAAATGGCCTGGTCGTCCCTATCCCCTCGGAGCTACGTATGACGGCTCCGGTACGAACTTTGCAGTGTTCTCGGAGGTTGCTGAGCGTGTCGACCTGGCGTTGATCGGTGACGACGGGTCCGAGCAGCTGGTCCAGTTGACCGAGGTGGACGGGTTCGTGTGGCACGCGTACCTGCCGGCGGTGCAGCCCGGGCAGCGGTACGGGTACCGCGTGCACGGGCCGTACAACCCCGGCGAGGGGCACCGGTGCAACCCGTCCAAGCTGCTGCTGGACCCGTACGCCAAGGCCATCGACGGGCAGGTGGACGGCGACGAGTCGCTGTTCAGCTACCGGTTCGACAAGCCCACCGAGCCGAACACGATGGACAACCGCGAGCACACCATGCTGTCGGTCGTCACCAACCCGTTCTTCGACTGGGGCAACGACCGCCCGCCGGGTCACGCGTACCACGAGACCGTGATCTACGAGGCGCACGTCAAGGGCCTGACCAAGACCCATCCGGGGCTGCCGGAGGAGATCCGCGGCACGTACGCCGGGATCGGGCACCCGGCGATCATCGAGCACCTCAAGGAGCTCGGGGTGACCGCGATCGAGTTGATGCCGGTGCACCAGTTCGCCCAGGACGGGCATCTGCAGGAGCGGAACCTGTCGAACTACTGGGGCTACAACACGATCGGCTTCTTCTCCCCGCACAACGCCTACTCGTCGCTGGGTGGCCGGGGACAGCAGGTGACCGAGTTCAAGACGATGGTCCAGGCGCTGCACGAGGCCGACATCGAGGTGATCCTCGACGTCGTCTACAACCACACCGCCGAGGGCAACGAGTTCGGCCCGACGCTGTCGTTCAAGGGCATCGACAACGCGGCGTACTACCGGCTGGTGGACTCGGACAAGACGCACTACTACGACACCACCGGCACCGGGAACAGCCTGCTGATGCGGCACCCGCACGTGCTGCAGCTGATCATGGACTCGCTGCGCTACTGGGTCACCGAGATGCACGTGGACGGATTCCGGTTCGACCTGGCGTCCACGCTGGCCCGCCAGTTCCACGAGGTGGACCGGCTGTCGGCGTTCTTCGACCTGGTCCAGCAGGATCCGGTGGTGAGCCAGGTGAAACTGATCGCCGAGCCGTGGGACGTCGGCGACGGCGGCTACCAGGTGGGCAACTTCCCGCCGCTGTGGACCGAGTGGAACGGCAAGTACCGCGACACCGTGCGGGACTTCTGGCGTGGCGAGAAGTACACGCTGGCCGAGTTCGGCTCCCGGCTGACCGGCTCGTCGGATCTGTACCGCGACGACAGCCGCCGCCCGCTGGCGAGCATCAACTTCGTCACCGCGCACGACGGCTTCACCCTGCGCGACCTCGTCTCCTACAACGAGAAGCACAACGAGGCCAACGGCGAGGGTGGCAACGACGGCGAGAGCCACAACCGTTCCTGGAACTGCGGTGCCGAGGGTGAGACCGATGATCCCGCCGTGCGGGCGCTGCGGACCAAGCAGCAGCGCAACTTCCTGGCCACCTTGCTGATCTCGCAAGGTGTCCCGATGCTCGCCCACGGCGACGAGCTCGGCCGCACGCAGAGCGGCAACAACAACGTCTACTGCCAGGACAACGAGCTCGCCTGGGTGAACTGGGACCTCACGGAGGAGCAGCAGGACCTGCTGGAGTTCACCGGCGACCTGGTCCGGCTGCGCAACGAGCACCCGGTACTGCGGCGCCGCCGGTTCTTCCACGGCGACACAGGGATAGACGGACTGGGCGATCTGGTCTGGTTCACCCCCGACGGCCAGGAGATGCAGGACGGCGACTGGAGCCGGGACGACGCCCGCGCGGTGGCCGTGTTCCTCAACGGTGACGCCATCTCGGAGCCGGATCCGCGCGGAGAGCCGGTGGTGGACGACTCGTTCCTGATCCTGCTGAACAGCAACTACGAGCCGCAGGACTTCCTGCTGCCTACCAAGGAGTACGGCGACGCCTGGTCCGTGGTGGTGGACACCATCAGGCCGACCGGTCGTGCCAACGAGGAGGACCACCCCGCGGGGAGCACCATCCGGATCGAGGCTCACGGCATGCTGGTCCTGACCCGCCCCCGTCAGGCGACCGGATGACCGCGGTCCCGCAGGCGACGTACCGGCTGCAGCTGCATGCCGGGTTCGGGTTCGACGACGCCGCCGAGGCTGTCTCGTACCTGTACAGCCTGGGGGTCTCGCACGCCTACCTGTCCCCGATCCTGCAGGCCACGCCCGGTTCCACCCACGGGTACGACGTGGTCGACCACAGCAGGTTGTCGCAGGCGGCCGGCGGGCGTCCCGCGTTCGACCGGCTCGCCGCGAAGCTCGCGGATCACCGGATGGGCGCGATCGCGGACGTAGTACCGAACCATGTGGCGGTGCCGACGCCCGCGCGGCTCAACAAGGCGCTGTGGTCCGTACTGCGGGACGGACCGAGCTCGCCTTATGCGGAGTGGTTCGACGTCGACTGGGGCGCGGGGAACCAGCCGCTGCTGATGGCGGTGCTCGGCCACCGCATCGGCAAGGTGCTCGCGGACGGCGAGCTGTCGGTCGACGGTGACGTCCTGCGGTACTACGACCACGAGTTCCCGCTGCGACCCGGCACGGAGAACCTGCCGATCGCGGAACTCGTCACCGAGCAGTGGTACCGCCTGGCGCACTGGCGGGTCGCCGACGAGGAGCTGAACTACCGGCGCTTCTTCGACGTCGACACGCTGGCCGCCGTCCGGGTGGAGAACCAGGAGGTCTTCGAGGCCACCCACGCGTTGCTGTTCTCCTTGCTGCACGAGGGCAAGCTCAACGGCTTCCGCATCGACCACCCGGACGGCCTGGCCGATCCGCGCGGCTACCTACGCCGGCTGGCCGAGCGAACGGGCGGTGCCTGGGTCGTGGTGGAGAAGATCCTCGAGGGCGAGGAGGAGCTGCCTGCCGACTGGCCCTGCGCCGGCACCACCGGGTACGACGCCCTCCTGCGCGTCGGCGGCCTCTTCGTCGACCCGTCGGGGGCGGCGCCGCTGTCCGCGTTCCACTCGGAGCTCACCGGCGAGCCGGCCGACTTCGCCCCGGTCGTGGAGCAGGCCAAGCGCGAGGTGGTGAAGCACGGCCAGTACGCCGAGGTCCACCGGCTCGTGGAGCTCCTGGCCCGGATCTGCCAGGACGACGTGCGGCTGCGCGACCACACCCGCCGGGCCTTCCACGAGGTGGTCGTCGAGCTGCTGGTGAACTTCGACCGGTACCGCGCCTACGTAGTACCGGGTGAGCAGCCGGACCACACCGCGGTGATGGCGATGGAGCACGCCACCGAGCTGGCCCGGCGCCACCTGGACGAGGAGCTGCAGGACACGCTCGAGCTGGTCCGGGACCTCCTGCTCGGCCGCGAAGCCGGTACTGCGAGCCGGATCGACGAGGACGCCCGGCACGAGCTGATCGTGCGGTTCCAGCAGACCTGCGGCCCGGTGATGGCGAAGGGGATCGAGGACACCGCCTTCTACCGGTGGTTCCGGCTCACGGCGCTCAACGAGGTCGGCGGCGACCCGGAGCACTTCGGGGTTTCGCCGGAGGAGTTCCACGCCTACGCGGCCCGGCTGAACGATCGCTGGCCGCGCACCATGACCACGCTCTCCACGCACGACACCAAGCGCTCCGAGGACGTCCGCGCCCGGCTGGCCGTCTTGTCGGAACAGCCGGGAGCCTGGACGGAGGCCGTCCGGCACTGGCGCTCGCTGTCCGCGGACTACCGGGACACTGCCCTCGACGGCAGCACGGAGTACCTGCTGTGGCAGACGCTGTTCGGCACCTGGGACCACGGCCCGCTGGCCGAGGACCGGCTGCAGGCCTACCTGCAGAAGGCGATCCGCGAGGCGAAGCGGCACACCAGTTGGACCTCGCCGGACTCGGAGTACGAGGAGTCCGTCGCCGCCTTCGCGACCGCAGTACTGGCCGACAAGGCCCTGCTTGACTCCGTACGCCGGTTCGCCGACGCGCAGGCGGAGTTCGTCCGGGCGGCGACGCTCGGGCAGAAGCTCGTCCAGCTGACGATGCCGGGAGTTCCGGACGTCTACCAGGGCAGCGAGTTCGTCGACCTGTCCCTGGTGGATCCGGACAACCGGCGGACGGTCGATTACCTGCGGCGGATCGAGCGGCTGACCCGGCTGGACGGCGGCGCCAACCCGGACGGGCTGTCGGACGAGAAGCTGCTGGTGACCTCGAGGGCTCTGCGGTTGCGTCGGCAGCAACCCGAGGTCTTCGCAGGGAGCTACACGCCGCTCCCGACCTCCAGTGGTCACGCTGTCGCCTTCGCCCGGGGAGACTCTGTGGTCACGATCGCGACCCGGCTGCCGGTGGCCCTGCGTCGCCTGGGCGGTTGGGGTGACAGCACGGTCGTGCTGCCCGAGGGTGAGTGGCGGGACGTGTTGACCGGCCGGTCCGTGGGTAGTGGAGCGGCTCGGATCCACGACCTGCTCTCGGATCTCCCAGTCGCATTGCTGACCAGGAGTTGATGGATGCACACCTTCACCGTCTGGGCCCCGGACGCTTCTGCTGTCTCGCTGGTGTTGCGTAGCGGGGCTCTGAAGATGGCGGAGACCGACGACGGCGGGTGGTGGGAGCTCGAGGTGCCCGAAGCCGGGCACGGGACGGACTACGCGTTCTCCGTTGACGGTAGTGAGCCGATGCCCGATCCGCGGAGCCCCTGGCAGCCGGACGGCGTGCACGGCTTCAGCAGGGTCTTCGATACCGGTCTGCATGACTGGAGTGACGGCGGCTGGGCCGGCCGGGATGCGCGGGGCTCGGTGTTCTATGAGCTGCACATCGGCACGTTCACTCCCGAAGGCACGCTCGAAGCCGCCACCGGTCACCTCGACTACCTGGTCGCGTTGGGCGTCGAGATGGTGTCGCTGATGCCGGTCGCGGCGTTCCCCGGTCGCCACGGCTGGGGGTACGACGGCGTCGACCTCTACGCGGTGCACGAGCCCTACGGAGGGCCGGAAGCCCTGCAGCGATTTGTCGATCGGTGCCACTCGGTGGGACTCGCGGTGTGCTTGGACGTGGTCTACAACCACCTCGGCCCGAGCGGGAACTACCTGGGCTCGTTCGGCCCGTACTTCACCTCCCGGCACACCACGCCTTGGGGCCCGGCGGTGAACCTGGACGCCGCCGGCAGCTTTGAGGTGCGCCGGTGGATCTGCGACAACGCCCTGCGCTGGTTCCGGGAGTTCCGCCTCGACGCGTTGCGCCTGGACGCAGTACACGCGTTGGCTGATGACAGCCCGAAGCACCTGCTGGCTCAGCTGTCCGAGGAGACGGCTGCACTGTCGGCTTCACTCGGGCGGCCGTTGGGGTTGGTGGCCGAGTCGGATCTGAACGACCCGCGCATGGTCGAGCCGGTGGCCGAGGGCGGGCTCGGGATGACCGCGCAGTGGAGCGACGACTTCCACCACGCGCTGCACACCCTGCTGACCGGGGAGCGAGCCGGGTACTACGTGGACTTCGGCGAGCCGGCGGTCTTCGCGAAGACGCTGCGCGAGGTGTTCCTGCACGACGGGTCGTACTCGACCTTCCGCGGCAAAGACTGGGGCCGGCCGGTGGATCCCGGGCGGCATCGCGGCGGGGAGTTCCTCGTCTACACCTCGAACCACGACCAGGTCGGCAACCGCGCGCTCGGCGATCGGCCGCACCTCACCCCCGGCCAGTTGGCGATCGGCGCCGCGCTGGTGCTCACCTCGCCGTACACGCCGATGTTGTTCATGGGCGAGGAGTGGGGAGCCTCCACGCCGTGGCGGTACTTCACGGATCACGGCCAGCCTGAACTGGCTGAGGCCGTCCGGACCGGCCGTCGCCGCGAGTTCGCGGCGTACGGATGGGACGCCGAGGACATCCCCGACCCGCAGGACCCGGCGACCTGGCAGAGCTCGGTGCTGGACTGGGCCGAGCTGGACGAGTCGCCGCATCGCGAGCTGCTCGCCTGGTACCGCGATCTGCTGGCGCTGCGGGCCCGGAGCGAGGACCTGCGCGAGGATCGTTTGGGGTCGGCGGAGATCTCGTACGACGAGGACGGCTCGTGGTTGGTAGTCCGCCGGGGGGCGCTGCGAGTGGTGGTGAACCTCGATCCGGCCGAGCTGGTGGTGCCGCTGGACGACGTACCGGCTTACCAGGTGATGGCGTTCGGCGTGGCCGAGATCGTCACCGAGGGTGTCCGGATTGCCGGGCACGGGGTGGGCGTTTTCGCCGCCTGAGTTCTTCCGCGCTGTGAAGAAAGTCCGCGGTAATCCGGCCGGAATGCCTTTGCCATCAGAAAAGTCTGGACAAATCGGACGAATACCGGTCGAAGAGTCCGTTTGTCGGAGGGTAGTTGAAGAATCGCTTGTGCGAGTGGCCCCCGGTGACGGACTGTTGAGAGCCAGCAGGGGTAGCAGCCGGGGGGAAGACCGGGAGGAGATCGATGACAGTCGGAGGCGTCGACACCTACTACGACTACGAAGAGAAGCAGTGGAAGAGCAGGAGGCTGGGAGGCGGCCCGATCCGTCGTGGCCCGGTCTGCCCAGCGCCACGGACCACGGACCATCAGCAGACCGAGCGGCGCGCCGCCGGCCGCGATCACACCACCAGCAAGGACGACAAGGTCCTCAGCTGACCAGCCGCCGAGCCGGCGACACCCGAGCCGGCCAGTCCCGCCAGATCTGACCGCCGACGGAACTCGCACCCGACGACTTCTTCCACTAGACAGAGCCGCGCCCGGGTAGCCACCCGCACCCGGGCGCAGCGCTGCGCGCTTCACAAGCCTCTCGGTTTCCCGGACAGCCGCCCGGTGACGACCTAGCCGGGCTAATGCCGGCGACGGAGGAGCGAGGCCAGTCCGCGACCACGTCACCGCACGCCTGCGACAAGGCCCGCCTGCGATCACCGGCCCGACCCTGAGGCCTCCGTCCTCGCCATGAACCGGTTGAAGACCTCCCTGGTCATGAAGCCGAGCTGAGCTTGCTTCGTCGAGCCGTCGTGCTGGGCGATGGCGACCTGCGCGCCGAGGGTGAAGCCGGTTCGCTTCAGCCGGGCGACGGCCTTGTCGTTGCGCGCATCGGGTTCGGCCACCACCCGCGGATGTCCGAGGTGGTTCAACAGGAACGACCCGAGGACCCCCAGCAGATCCTCGGTGAAGCCCCGACGCCAGTCGCCCGGAGCAATGAGCAGGTGCGAGCCGATGTCGCCCACCCGTACGTCGTACACCTCGCCGACAGGATCCGCCTGCGGGTCATAGGTCTGGAACAACGCGACCGGCTGATCGTCCAGGTGGACCAGGTAGACGTGGTGCGTGGGCAACGAGTCGAGGAACTCGTAGGTGCCGAGCACCTCGTCGCGCGACTTGCCGGTCATCCCCCAGAAACGGGCCCGTTCGGCAGAGATCCAGCCGTGAATCAGGTCGAGGTCCCGCTGCGGTTCGACCGGTAGGACGCGGACCGTGCCGAAGCCGTCCACCACCTGCTCGAACGTATCGTCCTCGGCGGTGAGCTGGTCCCAGGCGGTCTCGATCGCTGCGAGTTCGCCGCGCAACCAGAGCGGCAACTGGTCGTGATGGTGCGGATCACCCAGTACTCCGGACGCGCCGAGCGGCACGATCCACTGACTGGCGGAGCGGTCGCCCAGGTCCCACGCATAACGGGCGGCAGACGCTCTGATGCAGACGTCGGTGAACCCCGGCAGGCTCGAGGTGGACATCACGCAGTGGTGGTCGCCGGACAACGCCAGCTCGAAGCTCTCCTCGCCCGCGGCGAAAACCGGCCCCCTCAGCGCATGCAAGGGAGCGAGGTGATGGGTGTCTCCCCACGGTCCTCGAGGTTTGCGGGATGCCACCTCCTCGAGCGCCTCCTTGACCAGCCAGGTGACGTTGAGGTCAGGCAGCAGGTCGGTGGTGAGTAGATTCTCGAGCGCGAACGACGTGTGGGTGAGCGTGTCGAGCCACGGCAGGAAGAGCTCGGAGGAGTCGACATCCTCGTCGAGGACGGCAAGGCGGGGGTGCTCGGCCAGCCGGCGGATCAGCGCCTTCCGGACTGCCGCGTAGCTGGAGGCAACGTTGCTGACGGCATCCATCCGGCGATCCCAGGCGAGCAACTGCTCACGCAAGGCGGTTGCCTCCGGCGACAGTTCTTCCAACCCTGCCAGGAGATCCAGGATCAGTCCCGCCGATCCGAGCCAGGTGTCGCTATGGATCGAAGGCATCTCGGCAACGGTCCAGTCGGACCGCTCGTCGAGTAGTTGCCTGATCCGCCGGGATCGGAACGGTGCGGCGAAATCCACCCCCAGCGGCTCGGCCAACTCGCGCGCGTTCGCCATCACCGCGACACCGCCGACCTCGGCGCGCGGCATGGGCTCGTACCAGCCCTGCCACTGGTGATCGGCTTCCCAGGCCGGTACGACGCGTTGCCAGTTCTGAGGGTGGCGTCGTGGCACCACCCCGGCGGTCCGGTGCAGGAGTCCGCCGGAGGTGTCGGCCGCCATCACGACGTTGACGGGCTCCATCCAGGGATCGAAGGCGGCGTCCACGTCGGCGACAGTGGTTGCCTTGAGCAACGCGGGGAGCGTCTCGAAACCGATTCGTCCGGTCACCCGTGGCGGATACCGCAGACTGATCGCCTGGCTCTGGCCGGGTCCGCCGATGATCACCGGGCCGCGGTCGGTCTCGATCACCTCGATCTCCACGGACTCGCCCCTCGCGACCTCGACCACCTCGGTGTACCACGTCGCCCGCTGCCAGCCATCCGGCCCGAGCGCCTCGACCCCTGACTCGCTCCCCGATCCGGTCCGCCGGAGTTGCTCGTTGAACAGGTCCTGGTAGTCCGCCATAGCGTTGGTGATCGCCCAGGCCACACCGCCGGTATGCCCGAAGTGCGCCATCCCGGGGATGCCCGGAACCGCCAGACCGACCACGTCGTACTCCGGGCAGGCCAGCCGGAGCTGCTGGTAGACACCCGGGCTCTCGATGTAGCGATGCGGGTCGCCCGCGACGATCGGAGTACCGGTCGCGGTGCGTTCGCCGGAGATGAGCCACCCGTTGCTGCCCGCAGTACGGGGGCCTTCGGAGTTGAAGAGGTCGATCGCCGCGTCGCCGAGGTGGCGGACGACGTGCTCGCGCCAGAGCTTGGTCGGGAACCCGGCGAACAGCACGTGCACGGCCAGCCAGATCCCGACCGGCGCCCACGGCTCCCACTCCTGCAGGGTGAGCCCCGTGGCGGCGAACTCGGGCGCCCGCCGAGCGCCGCCCGGCAGACCGTGGTTGACGCCGGCCACGTACGCCGAGATCCACTCGCGGGTGTCGTCGTCGAGATTCTGGTAGCAGTGTTGCGCCGTGTCGTCGAGGCGGGCCTGACGCGCGAACACGTCCCAGCCGAGCGCCTCGGGTCCGAGGAAGGCGGCGCTGGTGCCGAGGAAGCGGCGTCGCTCCAGCTCGATCTGCCAGGCGCGGTCGGTCGCCGCGTTGCGGCCCTGGAGATAGGCGAGTGCGAGCGGGTCGCCGGCCCTCAAGTGCGGTACACCCCAGGCGTCCCTGAAGACCTTGGCGTTCACTCTCGTCATCCTGCTTTCAGTTAGGTTAGGCTGCGCTAACTTACAAGTCGGATACTTCCGTCGCAACGAGGCAATCATCCAGGAGGAGGCGGCAGTGGGGCGTGGCTGGGAGGGCGTGGTTCTCAAGCTGTTCCGCGGCAAGGACTTCGTGCTCTCCGTGACGGGCGCTGAGCAGGTCACCGAGCGCTACCGGCGGGTGCACTTCACCGACGGCGGCGTGCTGGAGGCGACCGGCGTACACCCGACCATGTGGGTGCGGCTGTGGTTCGACAACGCCGGCAAACCGCACCAGCGCGCCTACACCCTGGTCGATCCGGACGTCGAGGCGGGCACGTTCAGCCTGGAGTTCGCGCTGCACGACGGGTGCGCGAGCGTCTGGTCCCGCCAGGCGGAGCCCGGCGACACCATCGACGCGACAGTGCAGGGGACGGGGTTCGAGGTACCGGATCCGCTGCCGCAGCGGATGCTCGTGATCGGTGACCCGGCCTCGTTGCCTGCGATCAACTCGCTGCTGTCGGTGGCGCCGAAGGTCCCCGCGACGATCTGGTTCGAGACCTCGCACGACTCCGACCACGAGTTGCCGCTGCGCCTCGACCCCGAGCATCACGACCTCCGCGTGGTCTCTCGCAAGGACGACCAACTGGTCACCGACGTCAAGGCAACCCTGCCCGACCTGATAGACGACCCTGCCAACACCTTCGTCTGGATCGCCTGCGACACCGCCACCACTCGAGCCCTCACCTCCTACGCCCTCAAGGACCTGGCAATCCCCAAAGCCCGAATCCACTCCCTCGGCTACTGGCGAGCCGCATGACCAGTACCTCGGCGGCCGGCGCCTGTACTGCGCATCCGGTGGCCCGCGGGGTGCGGCGGCAGGGGCACGGCCGGGGCTCGTCCAACCGTGACAGGCAGGCGGTCCGGCTGTGTGCTGAGGTAATTGGCGGGCGGTGGGTGTGGGTGGGCGTTAGCGTGGCGGGATGATTCGTGTGCTCGACCTGGCCGATCCCGAGACCGCCGTGCGGGTGCTCGTCGTGCAGCACCTGGCGTACGCGGTCGAGGCGGAACTGATCGGCTTCGACGGCATCCCGCCGCTGCAGGAGGATCTCGCAGGGCTGATGGCGTCTACTGAGCACTGGTTCGGCCGGTATGACGAGGACGAGTTGGTGGCCGCGGTCGCCTACGAGTTCCCCGACGAGTCGACGGTCGAGATCAGCCGCCTGGTCGTCGACCCGGCGCACGCCCGCCGAGGTCACGGCCGCGCACTCCTGGATCACCTGGACGCCGTCGAACGCCGCCCCACCAGCCTCGTCTCCACCGGCAGCGCCAACCACCCAGCCACCGCCCTCTACCTCTCCCGCGGCTACACCGAGACCGGCCGCGCCACCATCGCCCCCGGAGTACAAGTCACCCACTTCAGCCGCACGCGCTAAGAACCAAAGGCTTCCAGGGCTCGGATCTTGTTGGTTACGTCCAGGGCGGCGACTTTGTAGGCCTCCGAGAGGGTCGGGTAGTTGAGGACGGTGTCGACGAGGTAGTCGACGGTGCCGCCGCAGCCCATGATGGCCTGGCCGATGTGGACCAGGTCGGTGGCGTTGGTGCCGAAGACGTGGACGCCGAGCAGGGTTCGGTCCTCGGTGGAGACCAGGAGCTTGAGCATGCCGTAGGTGTCGCCCAGGATCTGGCCACGGGCGAGCTCGCGATAGCGGGAGACGCCGACCTCGTAGGGGACGGAGGAGCGGGTCAGCTCCTCCTCGGTGGCGCCGCAGTAGGAGACCTCGGGGATCGTGTAGATGCCGATCGGCTGGAGACCGGCCAGCTCGCGCGCCGGCTCGCCGAAGGCGTGGTACGCCGCGAGGCGGCCCTGGTCCATGCTGTTCGCGGCGAGGGCGGGGAACCCGATCACGTCGCCGACCGCGTAGATGTGCTCGACGGTGGTCCGGTAGTGCTCATCGACCTTGATCCGGCCGCGGGAGTCCGCCTCGAGGCCGGCGGAGGTCAGGTTCAGCTCGTCGGTGACGCCCTGGCGGCCGGCGGAGTACATCACCATCTCGGCGGGGATCCGTTTGCCGCTGGCCAGTGATGTCACCGTGCCGCGCGCGGAGACCTCGACCCGCTCGACCTCCTCGCCGAACCGGAAGGTGACCGCCTGGTCGCGCAGGTGGAACTTGAGCGACTCGACCACCTCCGGGTCGCAGAACTCCAGCATCCGGTCGCGCTTCTCCACGACAGTCACCCGGGTGCCGAGCGCCGCGAACATTGACGCGTACTCGATCCCGATCACGCCGGCGCCGACCACCACCATCGAGGTCGGCACCTTCTCCAGCTTGAGGATCGCGTCGGAGTCGAGCACGTACCGGTCGTCGAACTCGATCTCCGGCGGCCGCGCGGGCCTGGTCCCGGTCGCGATCACCACCTTGTCCGCGGTGATCGTGCTCGACTCGCCGCGGCCGCTCCCGATCACCCGGACCGTGTGCGGATCGAGGAAACTCGCCGTGCCCTGCAGGAGCTCGACGTGGTTGCGCAGGAGTTGCGCACGCACCACCTCGACCTCACGGCCGACGACGTGCTGGGTCCGCGCCATCAGATCCGCGATGGTGATGTCGGACTTCACCCGGTAGCTCGCGCCGTACAGGTCGCGCAGGGCCATGCCGGTCAGATACAGCACGGCCTCGCGCAGGGTCTTCGACGGGATCGTCCCGGTGTTCACACAGACCCCACCCAGCATCGAGCCGCGCTCCACCACCGCGACCTTCCGCCCGAGCTTGGCCCCCGCGATCGCGGCCTTCTGCCCACCGGGTCCCGAACCGATCACCACCAGGTCGTAGTCGAACATGCGATCTCCCCACGGCAGGCAGCGGAACCAGTCCCCTCAGGCTCCCCGCGGGACAGCCCACTGGCAAGGCACTCAGCAGGAATCCTCAACGAACTCCTGCTGACCCGGCGTAGCGATCCAGCCAGTCCGGCCGGTGAGAGGTCAGCTGCGAGTGCGGAGCTGCTCGAAGCCGTAGTACACGGCGAGCAGGAACTGCACCAGCAAGGTCAACGGCGCGGAGATGAAGGACAGCCCGATCGCGGCGGCGTAGAGCACCGTGCCCACCGAGTACCGCAGTACGGACCTGCGGACCTGCGAACGGTTCAGGTCGTGGTCGACGAGATGGTTTCGGAGCACGTACCACCAGATGCTGCTGAAGGCGATCGCGGCCAGGGTGAGGTTGGTGCTGTAGACGGCCGCCGCGACGTGCGCGTCGAACGAGTCGTCCTGCAGGTACTCGGCGAACAGGCTGGTCGGGAACGGCAGGAGTGCGGTCCAGAGCAACAAGCCCAGATTCAGGAACATCAACCCGCGGTCGGCCCGCCGGATCTGCCGGAACATCGAGTGGTGGTTGACCCACATGATGCCGATGATCGCGAAGCTGGTCAGGTAGGCGGCGAACTGCGGCCACTCGTGCAGCAGCGCAGGCCAGAGCCGCTCACCCGGCTCCAGTTCGGGAATGTGCAGCTCGAGCACGAGCAGGGTGATCGCGATCGCGAAGACGCCGTCGCTGAACGCCTCGATCCGTGATGTGTCGGTGAGGTTGGACGGGGTGAGGCCGGACTGGGTGGTCACGCCGCGAGTGTCGCACCGCAGGGGGCGCCCCGCGATCCTCGTTCGCCACTGGCTGAACGTGGAATCCGGCGGAGCGGCCCGGCCTCAGGTCACCCCAGGCTCAGCGCGGTCCAGGAGATCGGCGGCAGGGTGACGGTCAAGGATCCGTCCCCGAGCTTCACCGAGTCGTTCGGCCGCGGGGTCACCCGGTCGGGGTGTTGGGCGGAGTTCACGGCCAGCCGGTCGTCGCCGTACACGCTCAGTGCTTCCAGTACTTCGCCGACCGGGGTGCGGCTGGTGTCCACGGTGACCTCGACGGCCTCGTCCACCGAGCGGTTGACCAGGAACACCGCGAGCTTGCCCTCGTCGTACGTCGCGACCGCGTCGACGGCCGGGACCTCCCCGAACTTCTCGGTGGAGACGAGCGGTGAGGACGTCTCGACCCGCAGTACGGAGCCGGCGGCGAGGCGGGACGTGATCGCGAACGGGTGGAAGGTCGGCTGGCGCCAGGCCGGGCCGCCGGGCTCGGTCATGATCGGGGCGATCACGTTCGCCAGTTGCGCGAGGCAAGCGACGGCGACCCGGTCGCTGTGCCGGAGCAGCGAGATCAACAGGTTGCCGACGACAACGGCATCGGTGAGGTTGTACTCGTCCTCGATCCGCCGCGGCGCCACCTCCCACTGGTCGCCGGGGCCGTCGGTCAGCCGCGAGCGGTCCTTGTACCAGACGTTCCACTCGTCGAAGGAGATGTCGATCCGCTTGCGGCTCTTCAGCTCCGCGCCGACGTGATCCGCACTCGCGACCACCGAGTCGATGAAGCGGTCCATGTCCACGGCCGAGGCCAGGAACGACGCCACGTCGCCGTTGTCGTCGCCGTAGTACGCGTGGCAGGAGATGTGGTCGACCAGGTCGTAGCACTCGCGCAGCACCTCGCGCTCCCAGCTGCCGAAGGTCGGCATCCCTGAGCCGGAGGAGCCACAGGCAACGAGTTCCAGGTCGGGCTCGACCATCCGCATCGCCCGGGCGGTCTCCGCCGCGAGCCGCCCGTACTCGGCGGCGGTCTTGTGCCCGATCTGCCACGGCCCGTCCAGCTCGTTGCCCAGACACCACAACTTGAGCCCGTACGGCGAACCGGCGCCATGTTCGGCGCGCAGGTCGGACCACGCGGTTCCGCCCGGGTGATTCGCGTACTCCTGCAGGTCGAGCGCCTCCTGTACGCCGCGGGTGCCGAGGTTGATCGCCATCATCGGTTCGACCCCGGCCTTGGCACACCAGCGGGCGAACTCGTCGAGCCCGAACTGGTTCGTCTCGATGCTGTGCCAGGCGAGCTCGAGCCGCCGCGGCCGGTCCTCCCGAGGTCCGACGCCGTCCTCCCAGCGGTAGCCGGAGACGAAGTTGCCGCCCGGGTACCGGACCAGGGAGACGCCGAGCTCACGGGTCAGCTCCAGCACGTCCTTGCGGAAGCCGTCCTCGTCGGCGGTCGCGTGGCCGGGCTCGTAGATCCCGGTGTAGACGCAGCGGCCCATGTGTTCCACGAAGGTGCCGAACGTCCGGCGGTTGACCGGGGCAACGATGAAGCTGGGGTCGAGGACGAGTGAGGCAGAGGTCACGAGGCGGCTCCTGTCGTAGGTGATTGACCGGGGCGGTGGGGTGGGCGAGAGCGGGCTCCAGCGCCGCACCGGCTCCCTGGTCAGGAGCTCCGGTGCGTACTTCTACATCGGTGTAGAAGGATGATGCCCGGCTACCTGAGGACCGTCAAGACCTCGTCGTTCGGTGGGTGGCGGTCCGGGTCAGCCGAGGGTGGATTCGCGGCGGTGGAGCTCGTAGGGGGCGACGATCTCGCGGTGGTCGGAGTCGTCGCCGTTCATCCGGTCGACCAGCAGTTCGACCGCGGTGGTGGCGATCTGGGCGCGGCCCGGGTCGACCGTGGTCAGCGTCGGGGTGCTGTACCGGGCCTCGTCGATGTCGTCGAAGCCGACCACCGCGACGTCGTCGGGGATCCGGATCCCGTGCTTGGTCAGCACTCGGATCGCGCCGAGCGCGAGGGTGTCGTTCAGCCCCAGCACGGCGTCGAACTTCTCGCCCGTGGCCAGCAGGTTCTCCATCGCCGCCGCGCCGTTGGCCCGATGCCAGGGACCGGCCGGTACGGCGAGCTGCCGCACCGGTTCGAGGCCGGCTTCCGTCATCGCGCTCGCGGCCGCGTCGTACCGGATGACGGCGGTGCCGACGACCTCGCCGGGATGGGTGCCGATCACGGCGATCCGGCGCCGGCCGAGCTCGATCAGGTGCTGGACCGCGGCGCGGGTGCCGGTGACGTTGTCGATCATCACGTGGTCCACCGGCCCGTGGAAGATCCGTTCGCCGAGCAGCACCATCGGGGTCGAGACGCGCAGGTGCTCGGCGTCGTCGTGGCCGAGACCGAGCGGGCTGAAGAGCAACCCGTCGACCAGGTGGCCGCGCGGCCGGGCGAGCGCCGCCAGTTCACGTTGCCGGTCGGCGCCGGTCTGCTCGATCATCACCGTCAGGCCGTGCTCCTCGGCCGCGTCGATGACGGCGTCGGCGAGCTCGGCGAAGTACGGCAGGCTCAGCTCGGGCACGGCGAGGCCGATGATGCCGGTCCGGCCGGACTTCAGGTTCCGGGCCGACAGGTTCATCTGGTAGCCGAGGGCGTCGATCGAGGCGAGCACCTTCAGCCGGGTCGCCTCGCGGATGTACGGGTACCCGTTCATCACATTCGAGACCGTCTTCGGTGACACCCCGGCGTGCAGCGCGACATCCCGCATCGTCACAGCCACGCCGTGCCACCTCCCCGTCTGCCGATGACTGGTCCGCCGATGACCGATCCACCCCTGATCGGCGGATCGGTGATCAGCACACGGTAGTCCAAGCCGGCGTCTCGGCAGCTCAGTCTTCGGCGCTCGGTGGTTCCTCGTGGACAGGGTGACGCGGGATGTACGGCTGGGGGCCGGCCGACTTGGCGCCCGGGTGGTCCAGGCCGTCCAGGTCGCCGTCCTTGTCCAGCTCGACGCCTTCCTCCTCGAAGAGTTCGTCGATATCGGGCTCGTTGGCGGGGCGCCCAGGGTGCGGTATGCCAGGTCTGTCGAAGCTCATCGGTGGTCCTCCTCCGGCCGGCCCGGCGCCCTCGGCGGGTGCGCTCGGGGTTCTCGCCCCACCAGTTAACCGCGTCCCGCCCCCAAAATCGCCGGATCGGCGCCCCTCGACGGCACTAGAGGCCGTACGGCGGTCTGTTGTCCGGGCTGAGGGTGATGCCGGCCTGGGTGGCCTTGTACTGGATGGCCTCTTCCGGCCGGCCCAGCCGGAGGCCGATCACCGACGGCGGGATGTTCTCCGCCGCGAGTTCCTCGAGGCGGGCCAGATCCCGGTCGGTCCACGGTTCGCCGGCATTGCGGATGGACTGCGGTAGTTCCATCTAGCTCATCTTCTTCTCGGTCGGGAAAGGTCGTGCTTCCCGGTTCCCCGGCGAGCCCGATCGAAAAGTCCGGAGTCATGGCACCACCGAGCGTGCTGCATAAGTTCGGCGGAGGAAGTTGTGCGGTGGGGTGTTCGCGGGGGCATCATGAGGGCCGGAGCAGGGCGAGAAAGGTACGCGGAAATGCGGGATGACAGTTCGACTGCCGAGGCCTTCGCCCGGCTGGCTCAGGAACTGCACGGTGAGCACGGGGTCACCGAAACGGTCGAGGCCGTGTTGCAGTTCGCTCTAAGTGCCGTCGGCTGCGGGTACGCCGGGCTGGTGCTGGCCGGCGGCAGTGGGATCCTGCGGACGGCCGCGGCGACCGACCCGCTGATCGAACTGTCGGACCAGCTGCAACTCGACACCGGTGTCGGTCCGGCGTACGCGATGATCGCCGACGGTGCCGAGTTCCTGCTGGTGCCGGACAGTTGCCAGGAGATCCGCTGGCCGGCGTGGTCGACCGGGATCGCCCAACTGGGGCTGCGCAGCGTGCTGACCGTGCGGCTCGCCGTGAACGGCGGCACGCTCGGGGTCCTGCAGTTGTTCGACCGGCGGCCGCACGCCTTCCAGCCGGCGGACGAGGAAGTGGCGTACGTGCTGGCCCAGCACGCTTCGGTCGCGGTGGCCAGTGCACAGGACCAGGCATCCCTCTGGCAGGCGGCCGACGCGCACAAACTGGTCGGCCAGGCGCAGGGAATCCTGATGGAGCGGCTCGGGATCGACGGCCGGCAGGCGTTCGGCGTACTGCGCCGCTACTCGCAGGAGCACAGCGTCAGGCTTCACGAGGTCGCTCTCCTCCTCACCGAGACCCGCCGTCTCCCCGTCGACAGCCTGGTCACTCAGTAGGACTGCAGCTCGAGCAGGGTGCCTTCGGGGTCGCGGAGGTGTGCGGTGCGCAGGTTCGGACCCCACTGCGGCCGGTCCTGCGGTTGCGTCACGAGCTTGGCGCCGAACTTCTCGAAGGTCTTCGTCGCGGCGTCGACGTCCGCGACCTTGAAGACCAGCATCGCCTTGTCCTGGGCCGGTGCCTCGGCAGGCAACGAATCCGTCCGGACCGTGCCGGCGATCATCGACTTGCCGAAGAGGACCAGCCCGGCCTGTCCCTCGAGATCCCAGTTCGCATAACTCGCCTCGGCGATCACCTTGACCGGCTGTACGCCGAACAGTTCGTCCAGCACGCCGCGGTAGAACTCCACGGTGGCAGGGAAATCGCGGACCAGCAGCCGCGGGTAGAGCGCGTCCATCTCCAGCTCCGAAGATAGTGGGGAATCACCAACGATTGGTTCGAGCCTACAATAAGTCGATGGACGAGTCGACCCTCGCGGGGATCACCACCTTCGTGCTGCACAAGGTGGCCGTCGCGGGACGCCGGGTGATCGCGGAGCGGCTGGCGCACAAGCCGGGGATCACGCTGTGGCAGTTCGCCGCGCTGGCGGAGCTCGACGACCACGGGCCCACCGCGCAGCACGCGCTCGCCGCGGGACTGGGGATCGACCCGAGCGACATGGTCCGGCTGATGGACGAGCTGATCGAGGACCGCCTGGTGGCGCGTGATCGCGATCCGGCCGACCGCCGGCGCTACCAGATCACCTTGACGGCCAAGGGCCGCCGAGCACTCGCCACCGGGCGATCCGTCGTACAGGAGGTCGAGGAAACGACGCTGGCCCCCTTGTCGGCGACCGAGCGCGCCACCTTGCACGACCTGGTGGCCAGGATCTACGGCGGCCTCTGAGGGGTTGGTCGTGACCGGGGAGGTTGTTGACGACGCGTCCGTCAGGCAACCAGGAACCTCGGTGCTGCTTCGCAGAGCGCTGCGACGTCGCGGCCGACCCGCAGCACCGTCAAGTCCGGTCGTACCAGTGCGGCCGCTGCCTTGCCGTGTGCGAGCCACTTGTACAGGGCTGAGCCGGGTGCCACCTCGAGCACCTCCGTCCCGCGGCCCGCCAGCACCGCCTGCTGCGCGGGTGATAGCGGTACGCGGCTCAAGAACACGAACCCGCGACTGGTCACCTCGTCGTATCGGATGCCATTCGTCAGGGGCGCGTTCGGACACAGCCGTCCGTTGAGAGACTTGCGGAGCCTAGGACGATCCACCAGATCGGACCGGCGCAGTGGTGGGGTCTCGCTGTCGAGGAGGCGGGCGCGGAGGCCGGGTACCCAGTGCAGCCGCGGGGCGATAGCGCCGCGGAGCAGGCCACCCGCCCTGCCGCCCTGAGTCATGGACACGCCGACGAGCTTGGCGAGCTGGATGAGGGCCCGGGCGTGTGGCTTGCGCTCCACCTCGTAGGTGTCGAGCACCGACTCGGGCAGATCTCCGGAGAGGACGCCCGCGATCTTCCAGCTGAGGTTCATCGAGTCGCGGAGTCCAGCGCACAAACCCTGTCCGATGAAGGGGGGCGTGAGGTGGGCGGCGTCGCCGAGGAGGAACACATTGCCGTCTCGCCAGCGGTCCGCCAACTGAGCCCGGAAGGTGTACTCCGCGACGCGCACCAGCTCGAGCCGGTCGCTGGGGATGCCCTCGACCCACGGTCCGATGAGGGTTTGGAGGGCTCGGATGGATTCGAAGTCAGCGGCGGTCTCGCCCGCCAGCAGCCGGAACTCCCAGCGGTAGCGGGCGTCGCTGATGCGCATGTACGTCGCCGCGCGCTCGGGGTCGCAGACCTGGTGCACGCCTTCCCACTGGTCGAGCTCGACCGTGCAGGCCACGTCGACCACAAGCCAGCGCTGCTCGAACTTCAGATCCTCCATCGTCGAGCCGATCGCCGTGCGCACCACGCTGTTGGCTCCGTCGCAGCTCAGGACGTAGGTGGCCAGCACGGACTCGTGCTCGCCGGTGAGCCGGTCGGTAAAGTCCACCCGGACCCGATTCCGGCCGTCCTGGGCAACGTCGGTGACTTCGACATCCCCGCGCAGGCTGACTGTGGTCTGGTCCTCGAGGTTGGTGCGCATCAGGTGCTCGAGCTCGGGCTGGTCGAACATGTTCGCCTTGGGGTGCCCGTGCCGGCTGTGGCCGTCGGCCCGGTCGAGCACCGCGAACACCCGGTGGTTCCGGTCGATCAGTTGCAGTCCTCGAGTAGGCCGGGACACCGCTGCGAACTGCTTCGCTATGCCGAGTCGCACGAGGATCCGGTAGGTCTCGTCGTCGAGGTGGACGGCCCGCGGCTGGGGGTAGACACCGTCCCAGCGATCCAGGACGAGGCAGTCGACGCCGTACTGACCGAGAAGGGTGGCGGCGGTGACGCCGACGGGGCCGGCCCCCACGATGACGACGGGTACCGGGTCGGCGCTGGTCCGCTGAGAACGGTTCATCGCAGGTCTGCGACCACGAGAAGGAGGAAGCTGAGCGTCACCAGGCTGAGGACCACAGCCGGTGCGATCACACGCGCGCGGTCGCCGTTGCGGAGGTGTGCCACGACTGCTCCACCGAGGAGCATCAGGAGTCCCGCGGCGGCCAGGGCGCCGATCACCGGGACGAACGCGCCGACGAGCAGGCCGACGACGGCGAGGACCTCGAGAAGGCCGATCCGTCGGTAGGCCGCGACGCTGAAGCCCACGTGTTCGGCCTTTGCACGCATGGCGGGTACGGCGGCGAGCTTGGCGGAGCCGAGGGCCGCGAAGGCTACGACGAGGATGCCCGCAAGAATCGATGTGGGGTTCATGACAGTTCCAATCTCCAGGTGATGGCGAAGCGGTCGAGTGTTTTCCTGATCGGGGCCTCGTCGGCGCCGTGGGCGAGACCGACCACGACGAGGACCGCGCCGTCCTCCGCCGTTGCTCGGACTCCGGTGACCGAGGGGATGTCGCGGAGCGCGTCGGCGACGGCGTCTCGGGTGGCCTTGGCGCGCAAGGCGGGTTTGAACGGCTTGCCGACGAGGGTGACGGGGAGTGCGTCCAGCACGGTGACGGCCTTGGGCGCCGCCGCCTGCTCGGGCACGTGGTCGCCGGCCCAGGCACGTAGTTCCTCGGGGGTCGCGCTGGTGCTGGGGGTGAGCGTGACGAATGCGACGGGCACTTCGCCGGCGTGCAGGTCCGGACGACCCACCGCCTGCGCGGCCGCGACCGCCGGGTGTGCCAGCAGCACGCTCTCGATGACCGCCGGGTCGATGTTGTGACCGCCGCGGATGATCAGATCCTTGGCTCGGCCGGCGAGGTGGATGAAGCCGTCCGGGTCGACCCAGGCCAGGTCCCCGGTGTCCAGCCAGCCGTCGCGCAGCTTGCCCATGCCGTCCAGCGCAGGCCCGTCGGGAGTCCTGCCGGTGACGTAGCCGGGGAACACGGTCGGCCCGCTGATGGCGAGCACCCCGACCTGACCGGCAGGCAGGTCGACCCACTCACCATCGGCGGTGATCTGGACCGCCCGAACGTGCTGGTACGGCAGGCGCCGGCCTACGGACCCGGGACGCGGATGGTGGGGAAAGCTCAGTGCGCTGACGCACGTGGCCTCGGTGAGGCCGTAGCCCTCGACCAGCCGGATGCCGGTGGCGGATTCAAAGCCGTCCCGGACTGCCTGCGGAAGGGGTGAAGCGCCGACGACGGCGAAGCGGAGGCTGCTGATGTCGGCGTCGATGGGATAGCCGGCCAGGACGGAGTACACGGTGGGCACGGCGCTCATCGTGGTGACCCCGTAGCGCTCGACGAGCTTCCAGAAGTGCGTGTGGAGCGCTTGGTCGCGGTAGCCCTCGGGGCCTGCCCAGATGACCTGGAGGCCCCTGAACAGCGGGGCCAGAACGGTCACGAGGAGTGCGTTGACGTGGAAGAGCGGCAGGGCCGCGAACACCACTGCATCGTCGTGCAGCAGGTTGCCGGCAGCGATCATCCAGGCGTCGCTGACCTCGTTGGCGTGGGTGTGTGTGGCGACTTTCGGCGTGCCGGTCGTGCCGCCGGTGTGGAAGAGAGCAGCGAGGTCGGTGGCCGAGGGTGTTTCACCCACGAAGGCGTCGTGTGGCTGCTCCGCCGCGAGGGCGGACAGGTCGCCGATGCGTACCATCTCTAGCGGATGTAGCTCTGCCTCGGCCGGCGCGGCCCGCGTCGGACCCAGGGCGAGGAGGGCTTCCATGCCGGCCTCGACGGCGAGCTGCCGGGCGCTCTCCCACACCTCCAGTGCGAGTTCGGGACCGGCAGCCACGAGGACCCGGGCGCCCGACCTGCGCAGGAGCTTGGCGATGTGCTCCGCGGAGAGCCCGGTGTTGATCGGCGCCGCGATCCCGGCGAGCTGGGCGGCCAGGGTTGCGGTGACGAGCTCGTCGCAGTTCGGGGCGAAGAGGGCGACCCCGTCGCTTCGACGCACTCCAAGCGTGTGGAGCACGTTGGCGTAGCGATGCACGTCCATCAGCAGCTCGGCGTACGTTCGCTCCGCCTGCTGCTCCCACCGTTCGCCGTCCGGGAGCACGGACAGGGCGACGCGGTCCGGCCAGAGGCCGGCGGCCCGCACGAGGAGCTCGTACGTCGTACCCGGAAGGCCACGGTCGGCGAGCGGCACGGCCTCGATCGCGGCGACGTCGCCGGGCCCGTCGTACGTCGGCCAGAGCAGGTCGCCCATCAGGCTGTCCTCACGACGGTGCGCTGCCGGCCGAGGTCGATCGCACCGTCGTCGGTGCCGACGGCGACCTCGACGACGTCGCCGTGCTTGAGGTACTTGGGGTTCTGGGCCTGCCGCCGGAAGAAGATCTTCCATTTCAGCGCGGGGGGCAGGAACGCGGCGATGACCTCGACCGGCTTCGGCGGTGCGCTGAGGGCGGTGCCTTCCGGGGTCCCGGTGAGGAGCAGGTCACCGGCGTCCAGCCGCTGGAACCGGCTCAGCGCCTGCAGAGCCTCGAGCGGTGAGTAGATCATGTCGTCGTCGACCACCGACTCCTGGCGCAGCTCGCCGTTGACCCAGAGGCGCAGGCGCAGGTCGCCGAACCGCTTGAGCTCGTCGTCGTCGAGCAGGACCAGCGACGGCCCGACCGGCGTGAAGGTCGGGTACGACTTGGACTCGAAGAACTGGGTCTTCGGCAGCTGCACGTCTCGGGCCGAGACGTCGTTGGTCACCACCAGGCCGGCCACGAACGAGGTCCAGTTGTCCGCGGTGACCTGTGTGCCGACCGGCAGCTCCCGGCCGATCACCAGGCCGATCTCGACCTCGTAGTCCAGGTAGCGCACGTGACCGGGGCGGACGATGTCGTCAAAGGGACCGCTGAGCGAGCCCGACGTCTTGCGGAAGAACGTGAGCGGGATGGTGTCCGGGTCGAGTCCTGAGTCCTTCACATGGCTGGCGAAGTTCGTCATCTGCGCCACCACCCGGCACGGCGCCGTAACAGGGGACGCCAGGTCGAGGGTGGCCGGGTCGACGGTCGTCCGACCACCGCGGGCGGCCTCGATCTGCTCGTGCTCGGCGAGCAGCCCGCTGGTGGTCGTGGCTTCGGTGTCGATGCGTGCGGCGCCGCCGGGAGTGCGGACCCACCAGGCGTCGGGCGTACGAAGGATCGTGATGCTCATGAACTCGTCACTTTCAGGAGGCCGCGCAGGCGGGTCAGGTCGAACTCGTTTTCTTCGCGAAGTGAGCGAGCCATCGACACCAGCTCGCGCAACGCGTCTCGTCCTGGTGTGAGACCCAGGAAGTCCTTGGTGGCCTGCGGTCCCCACTGGGCCAGCCCGGACGCCGTCATCGGCGACCAACCAGGCTCCAGGGTGCTGTCGAACAGGTCACCGTCCGCGAAGTGCTCGACCAGGAGCCCGTCCGGGTCGCGCCAGTAGTCGAAGATCTGGCTACCCTCCACGTGACGACCGATCCCCCAAGAGCGGTGGAAGCCGAGCTCGCGGAGGTACGCGCCACCGGCGGCCATCGCGTCGAGGTCTCCCACCTGGTACGCCGAGTGCACGTACCGGTTGCTGGGACCGAGCATCATCGCCAGCGTGTGGTGGTCGGTGGGAGTCATGCCGCGGTCGCAGCGGATGAAGCTCATCGTGGGGCCACGCTCGCGCTGCCCCTCGAAGTACTTGAAGTCGCTGACGATGAGACCGAGGTGCTCCAGGTACCAGTTCAGGGACTCGACGTACCTCGTTGTCTGGAGCACGACGTGGCCCAACCGCAGGATCTTCGCGGGGGCACGCGGCGGGCGCTGCGTGGAGTTGGCGCGATGCACATCGTGCCCCCAGTTGAACACCTGCGTCGGCTGGGGCGGCAGTGTCGGGAGCTCGTGGGTGTCGGCGACAACCCGGACCATGACCCCACCCGGGTCGGTCAGGTCCGCAGTGACACCGCCCAGATGCTCCGGCAGCTTTCGGACCTTCGTCCCGCTGGCGTCGGCGAGCCGCGCCACGTCGGTGGAGTCCGCGGCCCGGAAGGCCGCACCGAGATACCTCGAGCGCGGACCACGCCGGACGATCACACAGGGCGCGCGGTCCCGCGGAGCTGCAGCTCGTCCGCCGTCCGGCTCACCGTGGTGAACCCGAACGCGTGCGCGAAGCGCTCCGAGGCGACCAGGTCGGGCTTGACGAACTCGAGCCAGGCCAGGTCGAGCACCTTGACGACGGGGTTCTTCGCACGTCCCGGGTGCTCGGCGGGCAGCGCACCATGCTCGCTGTGCAGGTCGTTGTGCGTCCCGTGGTGACCGCTCATTGCCGCTCCTTGGATAGTGGATGACGGAATCGTCACTTATGAGTATATGCTCAGTCAAGTGCTCTTTGAGGTTTTCGTCATTTCTGACTGGCCACGCTAGGATGGGCGCACGGAACCCCCGGACGAAGACGCAGAGGAGCGGTCTTGAGCAACGCACCCACGCAGCAGGCCAACCGCCTGGGCCGGCGCAAGGCCCAGACGCGAGCGGCTCTCATCCGGGCTGCGCAGACGCTCATCGCCGAGGGCAGGACGAACGTGCCGATCCTGGAGATCACCCAGGCCGCCGACGTCGGGCTGGGCTCCTTCTACAACCACTTCGAGACCAAGGAGCAACTGTTCGAGGCGGCTGTCGAGGCAGTGATGGACGCCTACGGTCAGCTGCTCGACAAATTGACGGCCGGCATCGAGGACCCCGCGGAGGTGTTCGCCTGCAGCTTCCGGCTCACTGGGCGGCTGCACCGCAGGGAGCCGGAACTCAGCCGCGTCCTTCTCAACAACATGCTGCGGTTGCTCAGCGCCGACAACGGCCTGGCGCCACGCGTCCGGCGGGACATCGCGGCCGCCGTGGATGCCGGCCGCTTCGACGTCGAGGACCTCGACGTCGCCGTCACGATGTCTGCCGGAGCCCTGCTCGCCCTCGGTCACCTGCTGCACGACCAGCCGGACCGCGACGTCGAGGAGACTACCGACCGGGTGACCGAGGACCTGCTGCGCATGTTCGGCGTACCGCGGCGATCGGCACGGCGGATCTGCACGCTCCCGCTGCCGGAGATCGACGCCGTCCCCGGCAACGGCTCGGCGGCCTGACAGATCGCTTCTGCCCAGCGTTTGGCGAGAATCGATCAGTAGCGCGTCCCGCGGCAGCCGCACCGCGGCGAAGTCACCTCCGGGCTGGGCGTGATTGCGGCTGACTCGGCGGGCCAGCTCGCCGGCCGCTGGTCGGGCACGAGCTGCCGCGACCACTCGGACCCTGACGTCGGTGGCCTGAGTCGACCCGGTGCCAGACTCTGGCCGGTTTCGGTTCGCCTACCCGACCTCCGTCGTAGCCGCATGTCTCGCCCATCGCGGACAACGCAGGTGATGGTGCTCCAGAAGGGCCCCCCGCAGGCGGCTCTCTCACATCTGACGGCCGCTCGTCGTGAGGCGGCAGACTGAAGATTTCGTCAGATCTTCGCCATGACCCTTGCCAGGTCTGCAGAACTGACGATATCGTCAGTGTTATAGGTACATAACAAATGGCCCTTGCCAGGCCGGAATCCAAGACAGGTGGAAGCGCATGACTCAGCACACGAACTTCTCAACGCGGCTGGATGATCTACAGAAGCGGGTCGAGACGGCCAGGTCGGCGGTGCAGGCGGCCGCGACCGAGTCCGATGCGAAGCTCAAGGAGCGGATCGATCGGGCTCAGGCCGACTTGGACCAGTCGGTCCAGAATGCACAGCAGGAGGTCTCGCAGACCGCCGACAGTGCTCGGGCGAAATGGGCGCAACTGAAGGCTGACACCGCGGCCAAGATGAGCGACGCCAAGGCAAACGCCGACAAGCGCGCCCGCCACGTCGATGCCAAGGTCGCGGCGAAGGACGCGGACTGGGCGGAAACCGACGCGGCCGAATCTCTCGACTTCGCCAACTGGGCGGTCGAGAACGCGCATCTGACCGTCCTCGACGCAATCCACGCCCGCGCCTACGCAGACCAGCTGGCGAAGGCCGAAGTCAACTCGTAGTCGTCCAGTCGGACTGATGGTCAGCAAGCCCCCAGTCCTCCTTGCAGCACGCCCGTTGCCGCGGGCAGGAACGGTCAATGACCTGCCCGCGGCGGCATCAGCCAAAGGAAGTTTGCGATGACCCACCCGGAAGCGGGCAGCCCGGCGCTGGTGCGGCATCTCCGCGAGCGCAGCAAGCGCGGGGAGAACCGGGTTGCCGACCAGATCACGCTGTTCACAGGCTCGATGAAGTTCGTATACATCCATGCCATCTGGTTCAGCATGTGGATCGCCCTCGGGGTCGAGGATTACCCCTTCGGACTGCTGACGATGATCGTGTCGCTGGAGGCCATCTTCCTGTCGACCTTCGTCATGATCAGCCAGAACCGCGCCGACGAGAAGCGCCAAGTGATCGCGGACGAGGCCTGGCGGACAGTCCAGGAGGAGGAGCAACAGAACGAGAGGCTGCTCCGCCTGTCCAGCGAGATCCTCGATCTCACCAAGGAGATCCACGCGGCGGGCGCTTCTGCCACGCCAACGAGTCGTCCCGGGAGGATCGGCCAACTGTCGTGACTCCGCAGAGGCGGGGTGGCCCCCGAGAATCCGGGGGCCACTCTGCACCTTGGTCGATAACCCCACAGACTGCGCGGCCTGGGTCAGGCGGCGGAGCGGTCGGCGAGGGGGCGGCGGCGGTTGGTGGGGTCGGTGAGGCTGGCGGGTTGCCAGGCGCCGTCGGGGTGGTAGAGGTCGGTGCCGGGTGGGACGATCTCGTCGATGCGGTCGAGGATTTCGTCATCGAGGGTGAGGTCGGCTCGCTTGAGGAGACCTTCCAGTTGCTCCATCGTGCGCGGTCCGCTGATCACCGAGGTGACCGCCGGGTGCGAGACGACGAAGGCGAGCGCGAGTTCGGGCAACGAGCAACCGATGCCGTCGGCAACTTCCACCAGCTGCTCGAGGGCGTCGAACTTGGCCGCGTTGGACGGGATCGACGGGTCGAAGCGGAACGGCGTCAGCGCGGCGCGGCCGGTGCTGAGGTCGACGGGCTGGTTCTTGCGCACCTTGCCGGACAGGAATCCCGACGCGAGCGGGCTCCAGGTCAGCACCCCCATCCCCAGCCGCCGGCAGGTCGGCAGCAGCGAGCGCTCGATGCCCCGCGAGATCAGCGAGTAGGGCGGCTGCTCGGTGCGGAACTTGCCGAGGCCGCGGCGCTCGGACACGTGGTACGCCTCGACGATCTCCTCGGCCGGGAAGGTCGAGCAGCCGAAGGCGCGGATCTTGCCCTGACCGACCAGATCCGTCAGCACCGACAGGGTTTCCTCGATGTCGGTGGTGTGGTCCGGCCGGTGCACCTGGTAGATGTCGATCCAGTCGGTATCCAGGCGGCGCAGGCTCTGCTCGACTTCGTGGGTGATCCAGCGCCGCGAGTTGCCGCCGCGGTTCGGGCCCTCGCCCATCGCGAAGTGCACCTTGGTGGCGAGGACGACGTCGTCACGCGCGCCCTTGAGGGCCTTGCCGACGATCTGCTCGGACTCGCCCGCGGAGTACATGTCGGCGGTGTCGACGAAGTTGATGCCCTGATCGAGGGCGGCGTGGATGATTCGGGCACTGTCGGTGTGGTCGGGGTTGCCGACCGTGCCGAACATCATCGTGCCGAGGCAGTGCACGCTCACCTCGATACCGGTCCCGCCGAGTGTGCGGTAGCGCATGGGTGTGGCTCCTAGGTTCAGGTCGTGGAGTCCCGAACCTAGGAGCTAGACCGCTGTCTAGGTCAACCCTGACCAAGAGCGGGAGGAAAGGGCGGCTGGACGGTTGCCGGGGGTGGGTGGAGCCGCCAGAGTGGAGCCGAGGAAGGGGACACGCGGCGGAGGCTGGACCTGGGGGCGTTGAACCAAGGGGTCGTGAGCCACGTATAGGGCTCAACAAGTTGTCGCTGCGGAGGGGTGGAACCGCGATGAATGCGGACGCGGACGCGACCGGGGGCCTGGTGACAGAGCCGCCGGGTCAGGGCTCGACGGGCCAGGACCCGGCCGGTACTGCGGGCAAGGGTCCCGCGCGCAAGGGGATCGCGTTGCTCCTGGTGTTCGCGGTGGTGGGTGCGTTGGTGTCCTTGTCGCTGGGGTACTACGGGCGGACGCACACTCCGACAGGGAGGCCGCTGGCCCTGCTGGTCGGCTTCACCGGGCTGACCCCGATGAAGGCCTGGCTGGGTACGGCGGCCGTGGCACTGGGGATCTTCCAGGTCGTGTCGGCCATGTGGATGTACGGGCGGCTGCCGGTCAAGCGGAAGGCGCCTCCGGCGTTGTCGCAGGCGCACCGGTGGAGTGGTGCCGTGGCGTTCGTCGCGACACTGCCGGTGGCCTACCACTGCCTGTGGAGCTTGGGATTCAGCACCTTCGACACCAGGACCACGCTGCACTCCTTGTTCGGGTGTGCCTTCTACGGGGCGTTCACGACCAAGATGCTCGCGCTACGGGCCAACCGGATGCCTGGCTGGGCTCTGCCGATCGCCGGCGGGCTGCTGTTCGCCCTGTTGGTCGGAGCCTGGGCAACAGCCGCGCTCTGGTACTTCGCCCAACCCGGCGTTCCGCTGCGCTGACCCTCGCGAACAGGAGCCAGACCTATGACCGAAAACAAGAGCGTGGTGGAACGCCGGACGGTGTTGCTGGCCGGAGGCGCCGCCGCGACCGCGGTACTGACCGGGTGCATCGTGCAGCAGGCGGCTCCGCCGGCCGCGAGCACCCCTCCCAGCCAACCCGCCCAGCCCGCCACCACCGCTCCGCCCTCGCCGGCCGGATCGGCGCCTGCCTCACAGGGGACGGCAAGCGCCGATCCGGGCAAAACGCCACTCGCGAAGTTGGCGGACATCCCGGCGGGCGGCGGGGTCATCCTGACGGAACAGAACGTGGTGCTGACCAAGGACGCGAGTGGCAAGGTCTCGGCGTTCTCGGCGACCTGCACGCATCAGGGCTGCGTGGTGACCGGCGTGGGCGGCGGCACGATCGACTGCCCGTGCCACGGCAGCAAGTTCGACGCCGCGACGGGCGAACGGGTGGCTGGGCCGGCCAAGGATCCGCTGCCTCCAGTAGCGGTGCAGCAGCGCGATGGCGCGGTCTTCCAGGCATAGGGGTTCGCCATGTTGAAGAGCCTGCCCACGATGCTCTGGGTGATCGGCGCGACCGTCGCCGTGGCGGCACTGAGCCCGGTCGTCGGCAACATCGCCACGACAGCCCCTGCGCCTGCACCGGCCCCGGCTCCCGCAGCCAGTCAACCGCCGCCGACAGCCAAACCCTCAGCTACACCGAAGCCGTCAGCACCTGCCACTCCGGCAGACCAGCCGGCCGGTCCTGTGGTGATCAAAGCCAGTACTACGAAGCTCGGGCCGACAGCGGTCGACGCAGATGGGTTCACCCTCTACCTGTCGGTCCTCGACAGCACCGATCCACCGAGGTCCGTGTGCGTGAGCAAGACCTGCCTGGCCGCCTGGAAGCCGGTCTACGTCACCAAGGCAGGGGTGCGCGCCGGTGCCGGCGTGAGCGAGGCAAGGGTCGGCACGGTCGTCCGCCCGGACAAGGATGTGCAGGCGACACTCGGCGGCTGGCCGCTGTACCGGTTCGCCAAGGACACCAAGCCCGGTGACGTGCTGGGCGAGGGCGTCAAGGGGACCTGGCACGCGATCAGCCCACAAGGCAAACGGGTGAGGTAGATGGACGACCTCGAGGACCTGCTGAGCCGACCCGACATCTGGGCCGAGCTCCCACCGGACCTGGAAGACCGGGTTCGCGCTGAAACTGTTCCTCAGCCGCGGTCACTGATCAGCAGGTCGAAGATCACCAGGTCGTCGTAGCTCCCGTCTCGTCGGTGATCCGCGGCCCGGAGCACCCCCGCCCGGGTGAAGCCGTTGGCCTCGGCAACTTGAATCGAGGCCAAATTCCCTTTGGCTGCACGGATTTCCAGCCGCAGTCGCCCTAGTCCGCCCTCGTCGATCGGCAGGAACGCCTGCTCGATCACCCGGCCCACGGCGGCCGTGATCAGACCGCGGCCTCTCGCCTCGGGATGCGCGCTGTAGCCGAGCTCCCCGCTGGTCTGGTCGGACCTGCTGTGCAGACCGAACACGCCGACATCGCCGAGTAGCTCGTCGGTGTCGGGATCCGCCACCACCCAGCCCACCCGTTCGCCGCTGGCCTGGCCCTCCCGACCGCGCGCGAGGTACTGCTCAGCGTCCTGCCGGCCGAACGGCTTCGGGAGGTTCGCGAGCCAGTGCAGGGTGCGCTCGTCGTTGCTCATCTCGGCCGCGCGCTCCACATCGCTGTCCCGGTACTCGCGCAGCCGGAAGCGCTCGGTCTCGATCACCGGCACCTGCCACCAGTGGTTCTGCGGCTCGCGCTCGTCGTCCCGGCCGATCGACGCGATCCACTCGTCGCGGCGTTCGCCGTCGGCCGGCCCAGCGCCGTGGGTCGTGAAGAAGTTGCGGAATCCCGTCCGCCAGGCGACCCTGCGGGCTGCCCAGTTGCCTACGAAGGCGCACCAGGTGACCCGGTGCCAGCCGAGGTCGTCGAAGGCGTGGGCGAGGACCAGCCGGACCGCGCGTGTGGCGAGCCCCTTGCCGCGGTAAGCCGGGTGGCCGGTGAACCCCACCGAGCCGACACCGCTCTCCCCGCCGCTGAGCGTGATCGCCCCGGCGTATTCACCGCCGTACTCGATCACCCAGGTTCGGCGAGTGCCCACCCGCCAGCCCTTCGGGATCCGCTCGGTGACATCCAGCTCGGCTTCCTCGCGGTCGTCGGTGGGCGGACTGCCACTCCAGTACTGCGTGTCCGGGTCGCGGTACATCTCCACCATCGCCTCGACGTCCTCCAGCCGCGGTGCGCGCAGCCGGATCCCCTGGTCGGTCAGTACCGGTACGTCCTTCGGAAACCGCATCCACACTCCCGTGGTCGAATGGTCTGGTCCGACAGTACGCAAGCAAGGGAGTGCACGGATGACCGCCGTGGCCGAATCTTTCTCGCAGCTCTGGGATCCGCAGCCGGGGTGGCTGAACACCGCCTCGTACGGGCTCCCGCCCAAGCCCGGCTGGGAGGCCCTGCAGACGGTGCTCAGCGACTGGCGGGTCGGAGCCACCAGCTGGGAGCCGTGGGACGAGTCGACGACCCGGTCGCGCGAATCCTTCGCCCGGCTGATCGGCTCCGATTCGGCGGACGTCTTCGTCGGCAGCACGGTCTCCGCGGCGATCGCGCCGATCGCGGCCGCCCTGCCGGACGGGGCAAAGGTGCTCGTCGACGAGGTCGAGTTCACCTCGAACGTCTACCCGTGGATGGTGCACGGCGATCGGGGTGTCGAGGTGATCGCGGCCGCGACGGACAAGTTGGTCGAGGCGATCCGGCCGGGGATCGACCTGGTCGCCGTCAGCGCGGTCCAGTCCTCCACCGGCACCGTGCTCGACCTCGCGGCAGTGGTTGCTGCCAGCAAGGAAATCGGCGCGCTCCTGGTGGTCGACGCCAGCCAGGCGGCCGGCTGGTTGCCGCTCGACGTGAGCGGCGTGGACGCGCTGATCGCCCACACCTACAAGTGGTTGATGGCGCCGCGCGGCGCCACCCTCGGGTACCTCTCGCCCCGCCTGCAGGAGCGCTGCCGCCCGCTCGAAGCCGGCTGGTACGCCGGTGAGAACGTCCACACCTCGTACTACGGGACGCAGATGGACCTGGCTCGTGACGCCCGCAGGTTCGACCAGTCGCCGGCCTGGTTCAGCTTCGTCGGAGCGGCTCCCGCCCTCGAGTTGATCGAGCAGATCGGCGTCGACGTGATCAACCGCCACAACCTCGACCTGGCGAACGAGTTCCGCGCCGGGCTCGGAATGCCGCCGGGCGACTCGGCGATCGTCAGCGCGGACATCCCCGGCGCCGAGGAAGCCTTCGCGGCCGCCGGCGTCCGGGCCGCGGTACGGGGTGGCAGGCTGCGGGCGTCGTTCCACATCTACTCGACCATCGCGGACGTCAACCTGGCCCTGAACGCCCTGAAAAATATCTAGAGTCGGCTCTAGCCCGGGGGTTAGGGTGGCCGGCATGTCACAGGTCACCGCGGGTCTGAGTATCGGGCAGGTCGCCGAGCGCACCGGTTTGAGCGTGCACGCCCTGCGCTTCTACGAGCGGGAGGGCATCCTCGCGGACCCGGTCCGCCGCGAGTCCAACGGCCGGCGCGTCTACAGCGAGGACGACGTGGAGTGGCTGAACATGTGCATCAAGTTCCGCTCGTCCGGGATGCCGCTCGACACCATCCGCCGGTACACCGATCTGGTCCGGCAGGGGCCCGGCAACGAACAGGACCGGCTGGCCCTGCTGCGCAGCCACCAGGAGTCCGTCACCGCCCAGATCCAGGAACTCACCGAGTGCCTGAACGTGATCAGCCACAAGGTCGAGGTCTACCAGGAGCACCTGGACCGCGGTACCGCCGAATGCCTCTGGGTGGCCCCGTCCACCCTGCCGCAGACCTCAGCCGACGAGGCCGGCCAGGCTGTTCGAAGCCAGGCCGGCCAAGCCGGCTGAGGTCTGCGGGCTCACTTCGCCGGCAGGTCGAAGTCGTCGTTGCGCATCCGGAGCAGCGCGTAGGTCGCACCGGTGAAGCCGACGGCCGCCACCAGCAGGCCGATCCCCGCGATCACGTGGTTGGGCAGGAACGGGTGGGTGAAGCCGCCGACCGCGAGCGCGATCCCCATCCAGGCCGGCGCGACCCGGCTGCGCCACAACGCGATCCCGAGCAGCAGCAGACCGAACGTGATCCCGAGGATGAAGAGCAGTCCGGACAGTTGCATGATCGGGTGCTCCTGCAGCGCGGTGGACAGCTTCGACACCGTGCCCGGGTCCAGGCCTTCCTTGACCGTGAGGTTCGCCAACGACACGGTGCCGGGCAGGTTGCCGAGGCCGGCGCAGAAGCCGGTCAGAGCGATCAGTGCGCCGGCGGTGGTCAACCTCGGTGCGCCGCGTCGCGCGACCCAGGCCACGGCGAACGCGGCGGGGATCAGCAGGGTCACGAACGGCACCTGGATCCACTCCAGCGCCGACATCCGGTCGCCGTGCGCAATCGCCGCGGCGACGTTCTCCTCGAACGGCGCGTTGCCCTCGGTCGGGCTGAGCAGGTAGTAGATGCCGTTGGACAGCATCGGCAGCGGGGCGATGACCGCGAGCAGGATCCGCCAGAATCCGCGCACGTCACGGAGTGGTTTCCGGGTCACGGTGGACGCCTCGGTACGGCTGGTCGACATGGGAACTCCTCGGATCGGTGGTTGCTTGCGGCTTCAGCGTCCGGTCGGCGGACCCCTGGTTCGCAGGGCGCTGCTTCACCGGGTTTCGGGAGAATTTCCTGGCTCGCCTGGGGGCAGGCCCCTATGCGGGTGTGGCCTGATGTCTTGATGATGAGGAAGTGACCGCAGAGCCCGAAGCGCAGTACGACCGCCGCCGTAGCGTGGTGGCCACAGTGGTGCTCGGGGCGGTGTTCGCGGAGGCCGTACTGACCGTCATCGCGTCGGTACTGTCCGGATTGCCCTGGTCACGGCTGGTGGACCTGCTCGTGGTCAGCAACACGATCTGCGGTCTGGCCCTGGCTGTGGCCGGCTGGCCGATCGCCTACTACCGTCCGCGCAACCTGATCGGGTGGAGCCTCCTGCTCGGCGGCTGCTTCTACGCGTTCACCGGGACCGGTATGGCGGTGCTCGCCTGGGCCGCCGACGACTCCCGGGGCTGGCGGGTGCTCGCGACCGTCGTGAACGGGTTCGGCTGGAACTGGGCGCTGGCGTTGTTCATCCCGCTGACGCTGCTCCTGTTCCCCGAAGGGCAGTTGCCGAGTCGCCGGTGGCGCTGGTTCGTCGGCCTGCTGGTGGTGAACACGCTCCTCCTGACCGCGGCCGGCATCTTCGATCTCAGGGGCGGAATGTCCGCAGAGCTGGGTGTTCAGGCCTATCCGGCTCGTCCCTGGCTCGGGCAGCCGATGTGGCTGCATATCATCTGGGAGGCCGGGATCGTCGCCAGTTACCTGGGTGCCTTCGCCGCTCTGGCCGTCACCTATCGCCGGGGCAGCGACGTGGTCCGCCGCAGGATGCTGTGGCTCCTGATGGCGATGGTCGTGGTGGTCACGGCGTTCACCCTCGAAGCCGTACTGGAGACCGAGTCCCTGCTGCTGGGAATCCTGCCGATCGTCCTGATCCCCTTGTCGATCACGATCGCAGTACTGCGCCACCAGGTGCTCGACATTCGTCTGGTGGTCTCCCGGTCCCTGCTCTATCTGTTGCTCACCGGCGGGGTGATCGGTGCGTATCTGGGCTTGGTGGCACTGCTGGATCAGGCCGTACGACGCCAGGTGTCGCTCGGCTCGTCGGTGCTGGCCACTTTGCTGATCGCGCTGGCGTTCAACCCGGTCCGGCTGTGGTTGCAGCGCGTGATCCATCGGGCGTTCTACGGCGCCCGGCGCGATCCGGTGCGCGCGATCGCCGCGATCGGTGAGCGACTCGGCGAGGTCGGAACCGGTACTGCGGCCGGCGCCGGGCTGGACGGAGTACTGGAGGCGCTCTGCCGGGTGATGCACTTCCCGGCAGCGGTCCTGGTGGTCGACGAGCATCAGGTTGCCGGCTACGGGGAACTGCCGGCTGCTCGGCAGGCGATCACGCTGCACTCGGGGGAGGAGCGGGTCGGTGAACTGGTGGTCGGGCTGAGGTCGGGCGAGCATCGCCTGGATGCTGCCGACGAGCAGGTGCTGTCGCTGTTGGCGGCTCCGTTGACAGTGGCTGTGCAGGCAGGACGGCTCGCAGATGAGCTCCAGGTCTCGCGGCAGCGGGTCATCACCGGTCGTGAGGAGGAACGCCGCCGGATCCGCCGGGATCTGCACGACGGGCTCGGGCCGGTGCTCACCGGGGTGGTCCTCAACGCCGACGCTGCTCTGCGCCTGCTCGAGGCCGACCGGGCCCGGAGCGCCGAACTGCTGGAGACCTTGAGAGATCAGACCATCGGTGCGATCGAGGAGATCCGCCGGCTCGCCTACGATCTGCGGCCGCCGGTGCTGGACGGGATGGGGCTGATCGGTGCGCTTCGGGAGCACGCGGCGGTGCTGGCCGGCGATGGGGCCCTCACGGTCAGCGTCGAGGCGCCGACCGCGATCGAGGACCTTCCCGCGGCGGTCGAGGTGGCCGCTTATCGCATCGTCACCGAAGCGCTCACCAATGTGATCCGGCATTCCACAGCCACTCGCGCGGTCGTCACGCTCACCGTGGAGGAGACCGCTCTTCGGCTGGAGGTGCGGGACAACGGCGTCAATGCCGAGGACAGTTGGCAGCCGGGCGTCGGACTGACCTCGATCCGCGAGCGTACGGCGGAACTCGGTGGTGCGAGCGAGATCCGCTACGACCGCGCGGGCGGTCAGGTGCGGGTGTCATTGCCACTAGCGTCACCAGCGACCCTGCCACCAGCGACCCTGCCACCGGAGACCGTGCCACCGGGGACAGGGCGAGTGGCCGGGGTCGAGACGGGAGCAGGATCGTGACGATCCGCATCGTGGTCGCCGATGACCACGGCATCATCCGGGAAGGGCTGGGTGCATTGCTGTCCGGCCGCGACGGGTACGAGTTGGTCGGCACCGCCGCGACCGGTGCGGAGGCGGTCCGGGCGGCGGTGACGCTGAAGCCGGATGTCTTGGTGATGGACATCCAGATGCCCGACCTGAGCGGGATCGAGGCGACTCGCGAGATCGGCCGGGTCGCGCCGGACGTCGCGGTACTGATGCTGACGATGTTCGACGACGACGAGTCGGTCTTCGCGGCGATGCGGGCAGGTGCTCGTGGGTATGTGCTGAAGGGCGCGGTCGGTGACACCGTGGTCCGCGCGATCGCGGCCGTCGCTGAAGGAGAGGCGATCTTCGGGCCCGGTGTCGCCCGCCGAACGCTCGCCTACCTGTCCCGCCCGCGCACCGACGAGACCCTCTTCCCCGAACTGACACCCCGCGAACGCGAGGTCCTCGGCCTGATCGCCGACGGCCTCGGCAACGCCGCCATCGCCACCCGGCTCAGCCTGGCCACCGCCACCGTCGGCAACCACATCACCAGCATCTTCGCCAAGCTCCAGGTGACCACCCGTGCTGAAGCCATCGTCCGAGCGCGCACCTCCGGGCTCAGCGGCAGCTAGGTGTTCTAGACCCGGGCGGAAACCGTGATGCGGTCAGGGTGGGCGTAGACGTTCAGGGAGCCGTTGCGGATGAATCCGGCCAGCGTCAGGCCGCACTCGTCGGCTAGTTCCACCGCCAGGGACGAGGGGGCGGACACGGCGCCCAGCACCGGGATACCTGCCATCACGGCCTTCTGGGCCAGCTCGAACGACGTGCGGCCGGAGACCACGAGGATGCAGCCGCGGGCGGGGATGCGCCCGTCGAGGAGGGCCCAGCCGACCACCTTGTCCACGGCGTTGTGGCGGCCGACGTCTTCGCGAACCACCAGCAGTTCGCCGGCCGCCGTGAACAGCCCGGCCGCGTGCAGTCCGCCGGTGCGGTCGAACACCTGCTGCCGCTCCCGCAGCGCGTCCGGCAGCCCGGCAAGCACCTCCAGCGGGACTCGTACGGAGTCGTCTGCCGGGGAGAAGCGGGTCTTCACCCGGACGGCGTCCAGCGACGCCTTGCCGCACACGCCGCAGGACGAGGTCGTGTAGAAGTTCCGCTCGACTCCGACCGTGGGAGAAGGCACGCCCGGGCTCAGGCCGAGGTCCAACACGTTGTAGGTGTTCTGGCCCTCGTCGTCCCGCGAATCGCAGTACCGTGCGTCGCGGATGTCGTCGGGGCTGCCGATGACGCCTTCGGTGTGCAGGAAGCCGTGGGCGAGTTCCACGTCGTGTCCGGGCGTCCGCATCGTGACGGCGAGCGGTCGTCCGTCGACCCGCAGTTCGAGCGGTTCCTCGACCGCGATCGAGTCCGGCCGCATGCGTTCGCCGGCAGGCCCGAGCCGCAGTACCGGCTTGCGTGCGATCAGACGCCCCATGGCCGCGCTCCCGGATCGAGCGGCAAGAGCCGCGCCGCGATCGCCTCGGCCGGACCCGGATCAACCACGGCCAACGCGTCCGCTCCTGCCGCACCTCGCAGCATCGCCGACCCACCATGCCCGACCGGTACTACGCCCTGCGGGCCGACCCGGACGGGGACCAGCCGAGTGCTGTGCGGGTGACACGCCAGTCCACCAGGTACTGGCGCCACCGGCAGCGGCGGCAGGCCTTGGCCGCGGAGTCGCTGCAGCGCGGCTACTCCCAGAGTGAGGAACGCGGTCAACGCAGCAAGGGGATTCCCCGGCAGCCCGAGCACCAGCCGGCCGTCGTCGAACCGCGCGAGCGCCTGCGGATGCCCCGGTCGGCAGGCGACGCCGTCGATGATCAACTCGGCGCCGAGCGCGGCCAATGCGGCCCGCAGGTGATCGGCTGGTCCGGACGCGGACGAACCAGACACCAGGATCAGGTGCGCGTCAGTGTTCGTCAGGGCGTCGACCAGTGCTGTGCGGGAGTCTGGTAGATGCACTAGCGGAGCAGCAGTGGCGCCGGCACGGCTGATGAGGCCGGGGAGCATCGGGCCGATCGCATCACGCACCCGGCCAGGCCCGGATGGACCCCGATGGACCAGCTCGTCGCCCGTGACCAGAGAAGCGACCAGGGGCTTGGGAATCACTGTCAGCCGGTCGAGCCCGAGAGTAGCCGCCAACCCGAGCACCTGCGGCTCCACCGCCACGCCTGCAGGCAACAACGTCTCGCCGGCCGCACACTCCTCGCCGGCCCGCCGGATGTGTCTACCCGAGGAGACCGGTCCCGCGACCATCCCGGCCTGCCCGGCTGCCGACACGACCGCTTCCTCGTCCGGCAGGACCGCGGTGGTGCCCGCAGGAATGGCGGCACCGGTGACGATGGTGCAGGCTTGTCCATCCTCCAGCGGCCTCACCAGGCCCGAGGCCGCCTTCACCACGCCAACCACCCGCCACGGACCGGAACCACAGACGGCGTACCCGTCCATGGCGGAGCGGTCCACTGGTGGCACTGCAGACGGGGCGACCAGTGGGGTCGCGAGCACGCTGCCGACGGCGTCGGCCAGTGGAAGCGAGCAGGGCGCCAATGGTGTCGCAGCAGCGTGGGCGAGTGCTCGGGCGGCATCCCAGGGGAGCGCCGACGTGGCGTGACGACGCATCCCCGCAGTCTGCACTACTGGGCTCCTCGGGCTTCGACAGGGCGGAGCTGCGCAGCCGCGAGTGCCGCGATGGGATCTAGGTCCTCGCCGCCGGAGTCGAGCTGAGCGACGAGCGCCGCCTTCATCCGGGGATCCCAGACCGCCTTGATGTGGTTGGCGATCCGGGCCGCCGCGTCGGCCGGCTCCCGGTGGGCGAACTGGCGGGCGATCTCGTTGGCCAGCCGGACGTGCGGTGGGAGTCCCGTCGCGCTCATCAGTGGCCCGCCACGGCAGGCTCGAGGTTCTCGGCGGCCTGCGCGTTCACCGGCTCCACCAGCAGATCCACCTGGACCGCGGTCACCTTGTACTCCGGGCAGTTCGTCGCCCAGTCCGAGTTGTCCGTGGTGATCACGTTCGCCCCGGTCACCGGGTGGTGGAACGTGGTGTAGCAGACCCCGACCGGCATCCGCTCCGACAACTTCGCCCGCAGCGTGGTCCGCCCGACCCTGCTCGACAACGCGACCGTGGAGCCGTCCTCGATGCCGCGGACCTCCGCGTCGTGCGGATGCAGCTCGAGGATGTCCTCGGGATGCCAGGCGACGTTCGCCGTACGCCGGGTCTGCGCGCCGACGTTGTACTGCGACAGGATCCGCCCGGTGGTCAGGATGAGCGGGTACTTCCGCGTCGACCGCTCGGTCGTCGGCACGTACACGGTCTCCATGAACCGGCCCTTGCCCCGGGTGAACTCGTCGGTGTGCATGATCGGCGTCCCGTTCGGAGCCTCGAGGTTGCACGGCCACTGGACCGAGCCGACCTTGTCCAGGTGGTCGAACGACACCCCCGCGAACGTCGGGGTGGTGATGGCGATCTCGTCCATGATCCGGGCGGCCGAGTCGTAGTGCATCGGGTAGCCCATCGCCTGGGAGATCTCGCAGATGATCTCCCACTCGTGCTTGCCGGTCTGCGGCGCCATCACCGGCCGGACCCGGTTGATCCGGCGTTCGGCGTTGGTGAAGGTGCCGTCCTTCTCCAGGAACGAGGTACCGGGCAGCAGCACGTGCGCCCACTTCGCGGTCTCGTTCTCGAACAGGTCCTGGACGACGAGCAGTTCGAGCGCGCCGAGTGCGGCGAACACGTGCGCGGTGTTCGGATCGGACTGGGCGATGTCCTCACCCTGGACGAACAGTGCCCGGAAGGAGCCGTCGATCGCGGAGTCGAACATGTTCGGGATCCGCAGCCCCGGCTCGTTCAGCAGCGGCGTCCCCCACAGCTTCTCGTAGACGTCGCGGACGTCGTCATCGGACACGTGCCGGTAGCCCGGCAGTTCGTGCGGGAACGAGCCCATGTCGCAGGAGCCCTGCACGTTGTTCTGGCCGCGCAGCGGATTCACGCCGACGCCGGGACGGCCGATGTTGCCTGTGGCCATCGCGAGGTTCGCCATGCCCATCACCGTGGTCGAACCCTGGCTGTGCTCCGTGACACCGAGTCCGTAGTAGATCGCGCCGTTGCCACCCGTCGCGTAGAGCCGCGCGGCGGCCCGCACCTCCTCAGCCGGTACTCCGGTCAGCTCGGCGACTGCCTCGGGGCTGTGCTCGGGGCCCGAGATGAACGTCTCCCACTGGTCGAAGTCCTCGCACCGCTCCTCGACGAAGGCGCGGTCGACGAGTCCCTCGGTCACGATCACGTGGGAGAGCGCGTTGACGATGGCGACGTTCGTGCCCGGAGCCAGCGACAGGTGGTGGGCCGCCTCGATGTGCGGTGACCGGACCAGGTCGATCTGGCGCGGGTCGATCACGATCAGCTTCGCGCCCTGACGGAGCCGCTTCTTCATCCGCGAGCCGAACACCGGGTGCGCGTCGGTCGGGTTCGCGCCGATCACCAGGATGACGTCGGCGTGGTCCACCGAGCTGAAGTCCTGGGTGCCGGCCGATTCGCCGAAGGTCTGCTTCAGCCCGTACCCCGTGGGCGAGTGGCAGACCCGCGCGCAGGTGTCGACGTTGTTGTTGCCGAAGACGGCGCGAACCATCTTCTGCACCACGTAGACCTCTTCGTTCGTCGTCCGCGACGACGTGATCGCGCCGATCGACCCCTGGCCGTACTTCGCCTGGATCTCCCGCAACCGGCGAGCCGTGAAGCCGATCGCCTCCTCCCACGACACCTTCCGCCACGGGTCGGTGATCGCGTCGCGCACCATCGGCTCCATCACCCGGTCCGGGTGGCTCGCGTACCCGAACGCGAACCGGCCCTTCACGCACGAATGGCCTTCGTTTGCGCCGCCGTCCTTGTACGGCACCATCCGGACCAGCTCGTCGCCGCGGAGTTCGGCCTTGAACGAGCAGCCGACGCCGCAGTACGCGCAGGTGGTGATCACCGAGCGCGTCGGCATGCCGAGCTCGATGACCGTCTTCTCCTGCAGGGTTGCGGTCGGGCAGGCCTGGACGCAAGCGCCGCAGGAGACGCAGTCCGACTCCATGAAGGAGACACCCGCGCCCGCGGCGACCTTGGAGTCGAAGCCGCGTCCCTCGATGGTGAGAGCCAGCGTGCCCTGGACCTCGTCGCAGGCCCGGACACACCGCGAGCACGCGATGCACTTGGAGGCGTCGAAGTCGAAGTACGGGTTGGAGCTGTCGGTCGGGGCGTCCAGGTGGTTCGCGCCCGCCTCGACACCCGAGCCGTACCGGACCTCGCGAAGGCCGGTGACTCCGGCCATGTCCTGCAGTTCGCAGTCGCCGTTGGCGGAGCAGGTGAGGCAGTCGAGCGGGTGATCGGAGATGTAGAGCTCCATCACGCCGCGGCGGAGTTTGCCCAGCTTCTCGTTCTGGGTGCGGACCACCATCCCGGGCGCGACGGGCGTAGTACAGGAGGCGGGCGTACCTCGGGCGCCGTCGATCTCGACGATGCACAGCCGGCAGGACCCGAACGCCTCGAGGTTGTCGGTGGCGCAGAGCTTGGGGATGTCGAGCCCCGCGTGCTTGGCGGCACGCATCACCGAGGTACCAGGTGGAACGGTGACGCTCACCCCGTCGATGGTCAGCTCGACGGTCGCCTCGCCATCGCGGGCCGGCGTACCGAAGTCAGGTTCCTTGAGCAGGGTCATGCACCAAAGTCCTTTCCGAAGTGGCGGACGGCGCTGCGCACCGGCAGCGGTGTCAGCCCACCCATCGCGCAGAGCGAGCCGTCGGTCATCAGGTCGCACAGGTCGTCGAGCAGCACCAGGTTCTTCTTCCGGTCCTCGCCGTTGCGGATCCGGTCGATCGTCTCCACTCCGCGGACCGCGCCGACCCGGCACGGCGTGCACTTACCGCAGGACTCCTCGGCGCAGAACTCGAAGGCGAATCGGGCCATCGCGGACATGTCCACGGTCTCGTCGAACACCACGATGCCGCCGTGCCCGACCATCGCGCCGACGGCGGCGAACGCCTCGTAGTCCATCGGCAGGTCGAACTGCTCGACCGGCAGGTAGGCCCCCAGCGGCCCACCCACCTGGACGGCCCGGGTCGGTCTCCCGCTGGCCGTTCCGCCGCCGAGGTCGCTGACGAGTTCGCCGAGGGTGATGCCGAACGCGGTCTCGACGATGCCGCCGCGGGCCACGTTGCCGCCGAGCTGGAAGACGTTGGTGCCGAGCGACCGGCCCATCCCGTACCCCGCGTACGTCGCCGCGCCGTTCGCCAGGATCGTCGGGATCGTTGCCAGCGACAACACGTTGTTCACCACGGTCGGGCGGCCGAAAAGCCCTTCCAGCGCGGGGATCGGGGGTTTCGCCCGGACCATGCCGCGCTTGCCCTCGAGGCTCTCCAGCATCGAGGTCTCTTCGCCGCAGATGTAGGCCCCGGCGCCGACCCGTACGTGCAGGTCGAAGACCAGGTCTGAGCCGAGGATGTTCTTCCCGAGCCAGCCGCGGTCGCGGGCTGTCCGGATCGCCGCGTTCAGCGTCTCCACCGCATCCGGGTACTCCGACCGCAGGTACACGTAGCCTTCGGTCGCCCCGACGGCGTACGCCGCGATCGTCATGCCCTCGATCAGGGTGAACGGGTCGCCCTCGATCAGCATCCGGTCCGCGAAGGTGCCGGAGTCGCCCTCGTCCGCGTTGCAGCAGACGAACTTCAGGTCGGATTCCGCGCCCAGCACCGTGCGCCACTTGATCCCGGTCGGGAACCCGGCGCCGCCGCGGCCGCGCAGACCGGAGTCGACCACCTCCTCGACCACCTCGGCCGGCGTCATGCTCAATGCCTTGCGCAGCCCCGCGTTGCCCTCGTACTCCGCGTGGTCGTCCGCCGAGCGCGGGTCGATCACGCCGACCCGGGCGAAGGTGAGCCGCTGCTGGCGCTTCATCCAGGGCAGTTCCTCGACCACGCCGAGGTAGGCGCCGACGGTGAGCGCGGCGCCGTCGAGCATCCCGGCCGCGACGAGCCCGTCCACGTCCTCGGGTGCGACCGGCCCGTACCCCACTCGGCCCTGCGGCGTCTCCACCTCGACGAGTGGTTCCAGCCAGAGCATGCCGCGGGAGCCGTTGCGGACCACCTCGATCTGCTGACCGGTTGCCTTGGCCGCCGCCTCGATCCGCTCGGCGACCTTGTCGGCCCCGACAGATCGCGCGGCCGCGTCCCGCGGTACGAAGACCTTGATGCTGCCGCCGATCGGCGTTGCGGAGAACGTCATCGTGCCTCCCCGAGGATCGCGTCCAGCCGGGCCGGCGTGACCCGGCCATGCAGTTTGTCGCCGACCTGGACGGCCGGTCCGAGAGCACAGTTGCCGAGACAGAACACCTCGTCCACGGTCACCCGGCCGTCGTACGTGGTCTCCCCGAAGCCGACCCCGGTACGCCGCTTCGCGTGCTCGGCGAGTGCCTCGGCGCCGACGGAGCGGCAGGCCTCCGCCTGGCAGATCCGTACGGTGGTCCGGCCCGCGGGTTCGCGGCGGAAATCCTTGTAGAAGGTGACCACGCCGTGCACCTCGGCGACGGCGAGATTCAGTACGTCGGCGATCACCGGGAGGTCGGTCTGGTCGATGTACCCGAGATCCTCCTGCACCGCGTGCAGGATCGGGATCAACGCGCCGCGCAGACCGCGCAGCTCGGTGGCGATCTCGCGGACGCGATCAGCGCGCCCGGGAGCCGGGACGGGGGCGGGGGTGATGACCTCGGACGTCATACAACGACTGTCGCGGGCCATTACCCACAGGTCAAAGCAAACCTGCCTATGACGTGATAGGCGGCTTCTATCAATTCCCGGGAATCACCGTGGAACAATTAGTGCACATTCTCCTTGCCGAATGCCAGAGCCTTTTCCGGTATTCTGTTACGCACCAGGCAGGGCATTCGGTTCAGGCGGAGGTTGACAGCTGCGGCGCGGTCGCCGGGCCGTACAGGGCGTGGTCGCGCTGTTCGAGGTAGGCCCAGTAGCGGTCGCCGAAGGACCAGTGCCACCACTCGGTCGGGTAGTTCACCAGCCCCGAAGCAGTCAGGACGTCGGCCAGCAGCGCGCGGTTCGTCCGGGCCTCGCGGCTGATGTTGGCGGCGTCGAAGAAGCAGGCGCCGTTACTCTGCTCGGGAGTGGCGTCGATCGGAGTACCGAGATCGAACGGCCCGTGCTCGCCGATCAGCGTCAGGTCGACCGCGGCACCGGCCACATGCGGTGCCACCTCGACCGGCGACACGAACCGGCTGGCGAGCACCTGCGCGTCGGCATGGGAGATCCCCGGGTTCAGCCGGTGGATCTCCGCCTTGTAGCCGTTGTAGATCTCCCGCTGGATCTCGATCGCACGCAGCCCTTCGGCCACGTGCAGCCGGACTCCCACCGGCAGGAAACTGTTCGCCACGGCCAGCCGGTCCGCCAGACCTTGGCGGACCCACTGGAGGCCGTTGGCGGGGATGCCATAGGTGTAGAGATCCACGAGGGGATCACCGGTCTCGATCGCGGGGATGCGGGTGATCCGCTCGGCGCTCAGCAACACGGTCATCCCTTCCGCACCGCCGTCTCGAGCAGGTTCTGGACCACGTCGGTGTAGGAGAGCCCGGCGGCCGCCCACATCCGCGGGAACTGCGAGGTCGGGGTGAACCCGGGGAACGTGTTGATCTCGTTGACGACCGGCTCCCCGTCGGCCGGCACGAAGAAGTCCACCCGCGCCAGTCCGGAGCACCCGAGCGTCTCGAACACCTCGACCGCAGTACGCCGGAGTCGGTCGGCCAGCGTGCTCTCCAGCGGCGCCGGTACGACGAAGCGGGTGGCCGCGTTGTCGTACTTGGCGGTCGCGTTGAAGAACGGCTGATCCGGGTCCGGGTGGATCTCCAGCGCGGGCGCCACCTCGATCCGGCCGTCGGGGAATTCCATCACCGCCAGGTCGATCTCGCGGCCGCACATCTCCTGCTCCACCAGGACATTCGGGTCCAGTGCCACCGCCTCGGCCAGTGCGGTTGCGAGTGAGGGTGGGTCTGTCGCGCGGGTGACCCCGAAGCTCGAACCACCGCTGCCGGGCTTGACGAACACCGGGAAGTCGAGCCCGGCCGCCTTCAGTTGCTGCACGGCGAACTCGGCGTCACGTAATTCCTCGCTTCGGAGGGTCATTCCCGGTGTGACCCGGATGCCGTGCGCCTTGAGGACGGCCTTGGTCAGGTGTTTGTCGAGCCCGACGGCACTCGCCGCCACACCGCTTCCGACGTACCGGATGGCCAACTGCTGAAGGAATCCCTGGATGATTCCGTCCTCGCCGCCTTCGCCGTGCAGCGCCGGTACCACCACGTCGGCGTCCTGCATCAGCGCGATCGCCTCGTGCTGCCCGTCCTGCCAGTTGCCCTCGGCATCGATCACCAGCGGGACGACGTCGTGCCCCAGGATGGTGGCGGCATCGGCGATCCCTCGTCCGCTGGCGAGCGACACCTCGTGCTCCGGGCTGGCGCCACCACTGATCACGACCACCTTCACCGCTGCACTCCTTCGACGTAGCGTCGCGGCACCCGGGCTCCGAGGCCGCAGTAGATCTCGTGGGGGATGGTTCCGGCCCAGTCGGCCCAGTCCGCTGCCGTCGGCTCACCGTCCGAGCCGTCGCCGAAGACGGTCACCGGTTGCCCTGGTTCGAGGGCCAGCTCGCCCGCGTCCACGACGAACTGGTCCATCGTGATCCGCCCGAGCACCGGCATCCGCACGCCCCTGCAGAGCACACTCGCCTGGCCCGCGGCGATCCGGGGGATCCCGTCCGCGTAGCCGAGTGGGATCAGCGCGATCGTGGTGTCGCGGGGCGCCGTGTAGTCGTGACCGTAGGAAACACCTTCGCCGGCACGGATTCGCCGTACCTGCGCGACCTTGGTCACCAGTCGCATCGGTGAGCGGACGCCGGCGTCGACCTCGTCGATGCCGAACAGGGCCGCACCGATCCGGACCAGGTTGCAGTCGGGGGCGTCCAGGGTGATCGCGCCGGAGGAGTTCGCCAGGTGCACGACCTCGGGCGAGAGGCCGGCCCGCCGGGCGAGCGTGACGCCGGTGCGCAGGAGCTCGAGTTGGCGACGGCTGTGCGAGGCGTCGAGCTCGTCGCCATGCGAGAGGTGGGACCAGATGCCACGCACGCGGACCGCGCCGAGCGCCTCGTAGTGCGCGGCCGCGCGCGTGAGCTCTATCCACTGGTCCGGGGCGCTGCCGCCGCGATGCAGCCCGGTGTCCAGCTTGAGCTGGACGTTGTGAACGTTCGGCGCCGAGACCACCTGATTCAGCTCGGAGACGGTGGACACGCTGACGTCGATATCGGCGAGCAGCACCAGCTCGGTCGCGTCGTACAGCCAGGTGAGGATCGGGACGGTCAGCCCTGCTGCTCGGAGTTGGAGGGCCTCGTCGGCTCGGGCGACGCCCAGCCAGGTGGCTCCGGCCTCGACGGCTGCCCGGGCGACCTGGACGGCGCCGTGGCCGAAGGCGTCGGCCTTGACCACGGCGAGCACCTCGGTGCCCGGCCGGAGGCGTTTGTAGATGGTTTGTACGTTGTCCCTGACAACGGACAGGTCGACGACGGCCTCTGCCAACCCCACGCGGCTCCGCGCCGGACTCCGGACCAGGTTCATGTCCGTCATTGTTGTTTCCGGCAACGGTCCGGCGCATCGGTGCGCGGTCGGATGTTGCCCGCCGCACGGGTACGACCCTGGTAGCACGTGACCTCGTGCCGTCTGGTCCTTTCGAACGACCCCACCCGCGCCTCCCCTCATCCCTTCGCTCAGGGCACTACGCGCGCGGACCCGCCGGGCGGATCGGCCGGGGGACGTCAGAGATACTGGGCGGGTGGACGCGACCGAGCACCTCGAGGCATCGCTGGCGGCCGCGATCGCGCTCGCGAACAGCTTCGGCGCCGAGTGGAGCCAGGGGCGTCGGCAGCTCGCGGGTGACGGCGGGGTGGTCGAGGCGGCGCTCCGGCTGACCACGAACAGGGTGGTGGTCGTCGACGACTCGGCGCTGACGGAATTCGCCGAGGGCGGGAAGCGGCTGTATCGCGCGCTGAACCTGCTGGCGGACGGTTCGGTGGACGAGAGCGCGCAGGAGCTGAACGAGCTACTACAGGCGACCAGAGCGGCACCGCAACTACTGCGGCAAATGGGCTCGCCATGGCATTTGCATTTCTCAGCCCCCGGAGTCTCGGAGGCCACCGGCTGGCTCGCCGAATTCACCACCGCTGCCGCGATGCTCCTCGGCAGCTCCGATCAGCAACTCCTCCGGGCCTGCACCGCCGAACGCTGCGACAACCTCTTCCTGGACGCCACCCGCAATCACACCCAGCGCTTCTGCTCCACGGCGTGCCAGAACCGCACCAAGGTGGCCGCCTTCCGCGCCCGCGGAGCCTGATTTCTCTAGGCGGCTGTCGACCTGCTGTTTGCTGCCGTGCGATTCGTCGCTGTCACCATCGTCGCTACCGGCGACCAGCCGAGGCGTCGGTACAGGTGGGCGCCGTCCACGGTTGCCATCAGCAAGCCAGTGGTAGCGCCTCGCTGGATCGCGCGACGGCCGAGCATCCCCATCACCACACTGCCGAGCCCGCGCCGCCGATGCCCCGGGTCCGTGTGGATGTCATGCATCACCGCATCCGTCCCCACCACCGCCACCATCCCCCGCGCTGCGACGTTGCCCCGCGTGTCGAGCAGTTGCGCAGACCGAACCGCCCCGTCGCCGCTCAGTTCCTGCCTGTACTCCGGGGGTGGTGCGGCCGGCGTCGCCTGGTTCCGCAGGTCGATCGACATCAGCAACTTCCGCTCGGCGAAGACCTCGAGCCCGGCGTGCTCGAGCAACGCCGCAACCTCATCGGCCCGCTGGGTGGTAACCGTCAGCCACCCCGGAGACCCCAGCACCTCCTCGGCCAGTGCCCGAACCACCTCGTCGCCCCCATCGACCAGGAACAACTCCCACTCCCGGCCCGGCAACCCCAGCACAACCTCCAGCGCGTCACTCGCTGTTCGAGTGGTCGCCTCCGGAAGGCCGCGGCACAGACCCCAGCCCCGCTCCCACCGCCGTACCAAGTCCTCCACCAGACCAAGCTCGTCCATGAAGACGATGGTAACTGTTTATTTGGAGATAGTCAGTTACATAGTTCAGCGGCCGAGGACGAAGGTCTGGATGGCGATGACGGCGGCGCCGCGGGCCCACTGGGCGAAGGTGGGGTCTAGCAGGACGAGGGGCGGGATGGCGGCCTCGGGGTGGCGGTCGGACCGGAGACCGGCGAGCACCTGGTCGTGGGCGACCGAGGCGAGCCGGACTCCCTCGCCGCCGAGCATCACCGCCTCGGGCATGGTGAAGTTCGTCGCCGCCGCGATCAGCCGGCCCAACGCATGCCCGGCTGTGCTGATCACCCGGCGCGCTTCCGGTACGCCGTCCTTGGCGAGGTCGAGGCATTCGTCGTACTCGATGCGGCGGCCCAGCGCGGTACCGACCTGGCTGGTGATGGCTTCGGTGGTGAGCATCGCGCTCGCGCAACCGTGGTGGCCGCGATCGCACAGCGGCCCGTCCGGATCGACCTGGACGTGTCCGACCAGGCCGAGTCCGACGTCGGTGGTGTCGACCAGTTTGTCGTGGACGACCAGGCCGTACCCGATCCCGGCGCCGATCGTGAGCAGGCAGAAGCGGCTCACTCCGCGCCCCGCGCCGAACCAGTGGATCGCCTCGGTCACCGCGGTGACGTCGTTCGAGACGACCACCTGGGCGTCGGTCCGCTCGGCGAGGAGCCGCCGGAACGGTACGTCGAACCACGCGAGGAAGTCGCCCCGCAGTACGTCGCCGGCGCTGGTGATGTGACCACCCAGGCTCACGCCCAGCCCGGTGATGCCGGGGACTTCGTCTGCGAGCGATCGCGCGAGCTCGACGACCACGTCCGCGACGACCTCGGGGGAGTGGTCCGGCAACGGCCGCTCCTCGGTCGCGATCACCTCGGCCCGCAGGGTTGTCACGACACCGAGCGCGGCGTCCGCGGTGAGCTTCACGCCGACGAAGTGGTGCGAGGTGGGCACGATGTCGAGCGGCTGGGAAGGGCGTCCGACGCGGGGATCGGTGGGGCCGCCGGACACCTCGACGAGCAGGCCGGACTCGAGCATCGGCTTGGTCAGCCGGGTCAGGCTTCCGGCCGACAGGTCGACCCGCCGCGCGAGCTCAGCCCGCGAGAGCGGTCCGTCGAGCAGGATCTCCAGGGCAAGTTGGTGCGACGGCCCGGTCAGCGGCTGCCAGGCGCCTGCACCCACCCGGGTCTCCTTCCCCGACGACATCGCGTTGAGCTTACGCCGCGCCCTCCGGCCCGATCGAGCAAGCACTCCGGCCCGGCCGGAGTCAGCGGGGGAGTCTGCGGGTGTCGACGAGTTGCTGGGCAACGTCGCGGAGCTTGGTGTTGGTGTCCTGGGAGTAGCGCTTGAGGATGGCGAAGGCGCGGTCGTCGTCCACGTCGAAGCGCTCCATCAGGATGCCCATCGCCAGTCCGACCAGCTTGCGGGCGTCGACCGCCTTCGCCATCGTCTCCTCGTGCCGCGCGGACGCCACCGCGACCGAGGCGTGCCGGGCGAGGATGTGGGCGATCGCCTCGTCGTCCTCGTCGAACGCGTCCGGCGCGGGGCTGTACAACCCCAGTACGCCGATCGCGGCGCGGGAACAGTCGCCTGTCGTCAGGGGGACGTCCAGCACGCTGCGTACGCCGAGCGCGGAGACCTTCGCGGCCCACTGCGGCCACCGGTCGTCCGTGGCGGTGTCCCTGATCAGGATCGGCGTGCGTTGCTTCATCGCGGTCACCAGCGGGCCGTTGTCGGTGCTGATCTGGAGCTGGTAGACATCGGCGACGACCGGGTCCGTGACCGCCGCGATCTCGGCCCGCGGTCCCCGGACGTTGAGGGCGATTCCCGCGTACGTACAAGTCAGGGCCTGCAGCGCGAACTGGACGACGGCATCGACCGTCTCCTCGACCGAGGGGGCGTCGTGCAGTTCGATCGCGAGCCGCGCGAAGGCGTCGGCCGAGGTCGGCGCGGCAAGGTGGAAATCAGCCATACCGGGGGCTCCAGACATACGTCACCGTCAGGGCACCCCGTGGCTGGAGTGATCCTTCAGCGGACATCATGCAACCTCGCCCCGCCTTTGCGTTAGCCGATCCACCCCCACCGTGTCCGTGTCGTGATCCAGCCCCCGCCGGACCTCCCGTCGGCGAGTCCGGGGGGAGGAGGCGGGTGCTGGTCCACGCGGCGGTGGAGCGGGGTTCAGGCGCAGTACGAAGTCCTGCGGGTGCTAGAGCTGGCGTTGCTCCACGCGGCATTTCGGGGCGCCGGTCGAGGTGGACTCGCAGACGATGTAGGTGGTCTCGCCGGCCGGGTCCTCGCTCAGCCAGGGCATCGTCACCTCGCCCGCCAGCAGGGCGTCGAGCGTCTGCAGCTCGGGATCGCGCGGCTCCGGGTGATGGTGGTATCCCGCGCTGCCCAGGGCGAGCGCGACCGCCAGGCCGAGCAGGTTGACCTCGTTCGCCTGCTCGGGGGTGGTCGAGTCCGGAGCGGGCTCGAGCCGGATGCCGTGATCGGGCACGTCGACGATCCGCGCGATGTAGTCGCCTGCTGTCATGCCTCTGAGCGTAGACCTGTTGTTTTGGGTTGTCGATCCCAGTTTTGCGGGTAAGCTGGCGCCATGACCGAGACTGTCGAGGCGGCGCGGCTGACGAAGAAGGGCCGCGCGACCAAGGAGCGGATCGTCAGCGCGGCCGCCGGCCTGATCTTCGAGTACGGCGTGGCCGGCACCAGCATCGAGGATGTCCGCAAGGCCGCCGGGGTGAGCGGCTCGCAGATGGCGCACTATTTCCATGACAAGCGGCGGCTGGTGATCGACGTCGTGGGTCACCAGGCCGACGTCGTGGTCCGGCTGCACCGGCAGCCGGAGATGGGCAGGCTCGACAGCTTCGCCGACCTGCGGCACTGGGCCGACCTGCACGTCCAGCGGCAGGTCGAGCGCGGGTGCACCGGCGGGTGCGACTTCGGTTCGCTCGCCGCGGAACTGGTGGAATCGGACGGGGATACGCGACAGCAGTTGGCGAGTGGTTTCGACCGATGGGAAGGCGTGCTGCGAGAAGGCCTGCAGGCGATGTACGACCGAGGTGACCTCCGCCCGGAGGCCGACCCCGACAAGCTGGCGACGACCTTGCTCGCCACCTTGCAAGGAGGACTGTTGCTGACCCAGACCAAACGCGACCCAGCACCCCTGGCAACCGCACTCGACGCCACCCTCACCTACATCGAGTCCTTCGCCACCGACCCAGCCTCAGTCCGCACCAACCGAACGTCCGCCGGGGCGCCCACCGCCGACCCGAGGCCGGCCCGGCCGGCCCCCGCAGACGCGGCGTCCGCCTTCCCGGCCTCCAATGACTCCACCTCCGCCGAAGCAGCCTCGGCCGACCCTGAGTCCGGCGGGCGGTGGGAATGGGATGGCTGACTTCTCTGGGTTGAGTGGGCGGACCAGCTGGACCCGGACGCGGGAGTTCGCGGCCCCGTTGCGGGCGTTCCTGCAGACCGAGTCGGGGAGTTCGGGGGTGCTCGCGGCCGCGATCGTGCTGGCGCTGCTCTGGGCGAACATCGCGCCGGGGTCGTACGAGTCGTTCTGGCACACCGACCTCTCGATCAGTCTCGGGGATCGCGAGCTGAGCCTTGACCTGCAGGAGTGGATCAACAGCGGGCTGATGACGCTGTTCTTCCTGGTGGTCGGCTTGGAGGCGCGGCGGGAGTTCGACCTCGGCGACCTGCGGGAGCGGCGCCGGTTCGTGCTACCACTGGTGGCGGGCGTCTCCGGCATGGTCGCGCCGGTGCTGATCTACCTGGCCTTCAACTACGGCGGCGAGGGCGCGCACGGCTGGGGTGTCGCGATGTCCACGGACACCGCGCTGGCGCTCGGCCTGCTCGCGCTGGTCGGCCGTGGAGTGCCGGATCGGGTCCGGGTCTTCCTGCTGACCGTGTTCGTCGTCGACGACCTGATCGCGCTGCTGGTGATCGCGGTCGTCTACAGCGAGAACATCGAACTCATGCCGCTGCTGGTCGCATTGCTGGCCTTCGGTGGTCTCCTCGTCGCGGCGCTGCTGCGGGTCAAGCAGGCCGGATTCTACGTTGTCTTCGGCATCATCACCTGGGCCGCGCTGCTGACCAGCGGCGTCGATCCGGTGGTCGCCGGGCTGGCGATCGGCCTGACCGCCTCGGCGTACTCGCCCGGGCGCGACGAGCTCGAGCAGGCGACCGGGTTGTTCCGGCTCTTCCGCGAGCAGCCGACCCCTGAACTGGCCCGGTCGGCGACGGTCGGCCTGACCTCGACGCTCTCGCCGAACGCAAGACTGCAGCACTTCTACCATCCGTGGACGAGCTACCTGATCGTCCCGCTGTTCGGCCTGGCCAACGCGGGCATCACCATCGACATGGGGTTCCTGGCGACGGCCTACACCTCGCCGATCACCCTCGGCATCCTGATCGGCTACGTGGTGGGCAAGCCGATCGCGGTGACGACCGCGTCCTGGCTGCTGACTCGCCTCAGCGGTGGCCGGCTCAGCCCGGGTGTCGGCTGGGCCGCGGTGGTCGGCAGTGGCACGATCGCCGGCATCGGGTTCACCGTCTCGTTGCTGATAGCAACTTTGGCTTTCGAGGGTCCCGCCTTGATCGAGGCGAAGCTCGGCCTGCTGTCGGCGGTGATCGTGGCGTCGTTCGTGACCTGGATCGTGTTCCGCACCGCCGCACTGCTCTCGCCGGCCCGCAAAGCCGTCGCCATGCTCGGTGATGCCGAGCAACTCGTCGATCTCAGCGATCCGGTCGACCCCGAGCTCGACCACATCCGTGGCCCCGAGTCCGCCTCGGTGACCCTGGTCGAGTACGGCGACTTCGAGTGCCCGTACTGCGGTATGGCGGAGCCCGTGGTTCGGGACCTGCTGCACGACGACGACCTCCGCTACGTGTGGCGCCATCTCCCGCTGGTCGACGTCCACCCCCGCGCGCAGATCGCGGCGGAGGTGGCCGAGGCCGCGGGGACTCAAGGCAAGTTCTGGGAGATGCACGATGTGCTGCTCGCGAACCAGGAGAACCTCCAGCCGGCCGACCTGATGGGCTATGCGGAAGAGTTGGGCCTCGACCGCGAGCGACTCCATGAGGACGTGAAGCGGCACGTGGCGGCCGCCCGGGTCGCACGGGACATCGAGACGGCGGACCTCAGCGGTGTCTCCGGGACGCCCACCTTCTTCATCAACGGGCAACGCCACTACGGCGCATACGACGTCGACACCCTGACGACGGCGATCAAGGTGGCACGCGCCCGTGCCGCCATCAAGACCGAGGACCTCGGCCCTCTCGTCCGTCGCCGCCGCTCCCGAGCCGGAGATTCGACATGACAATCCAGGTCACGGCTGCGTACGAACAGCTGGCCAAGCGCGAGCCGGTGCTCGCCCGACTGATCGAGGAGTACGGCGAGGTCGATCCGTTCGGGTGGTCCGACGAGCGGATGGAGACGAGCAACTTCGCCGCGATGGTGCTGCACATCGTCGGTCAGCAGATCTCCACGAAGGTCGCCTTCGTCCTCTTCGACCGAGTCCTCGCCGCTGCCGGCGGCAAGGTGGTCCCGGAATCGCTGCTGGCGTTGACTCCGGACCAGCTCCGCGAGTGCGGGTTGTCCCGCGCGAAGGCGTCATACCTGCTGGATCTCGCGCAGCGTCAGGCCGACGGCAGGATCGACCTGGAGAACATGACCGGGCTCGACGACGCCGAGGCGGTCGCGGCGTTGACGGCGGTCCGGGGGATCGGCTTGTGGTCGGCACAGATGTTCCTGCTCGCCCAGTTGCACCGGACGGACATCCTGCCCGCGGGTGACGTCGGGATTCGCCGCGCGGTGGAGAAGGCCTGGGGTCTGGCGGAGCTGCCCGTTGTCAAGGAAGTCGAGGCGCTCGCGGTTCCGTGGGCGCCGTACCGGAGTTACGCGGCGGCCCTCCTCTGGCGATCGCTGTCGCCGAGTGCCGAGGCCCAGCCTGCATTGGCATGATCTTGTTGTAGTAGGTCATTTCTGCCACTGGTGGAGGCGGGGTGCGCTCCCTGAGGCTGGGATCTCCGACCTGACCGTGAAGGAGATCCGAGTATGTCGACGGTGCTGAACACCCTGCCTGCCGCCCAGGACCAGGCGATCGCGCACTTCGCCGGACGTCTGGCGTTCGAGACCGACCCGTCCGACGTGGCTGCCGACATCGGGGCCGGTGTCGTCGGCTGGGTGCTGGTGGACAGCCGCAGCCAGGAGAGTTGGGAGCAGGGCCACGTGGCCGGCGCGATCCACCTGCCGACCAGCGAGATCGCCGCTCGCGCCGCGTCCGTAGTACCGGCTGGTACTGCGGTGGTGACGTATTGCTGGGGTCCTGGGTGCAATGGCGGGACCAGGGCGGCGCTCGAGTTCGCGAAGCTGGGTTATCCCGTCAAGGAGATGATCGGCGGGTTCGAGTACTGGAGCCGCGAAGGTCTGCCCGTCGAGACGTCCGAAGGCATCACCCGCCGGCCGTCAGACCCGCTCACCGCGCCCACCGGCATCGCCTGCGCCTGCTGACTCGAGCGCTCGTCGCGGTTAGTGCCCGGCGTCGCCGGGCACTTGCGCGTCGAGAAACCCGAACCGGCACCGACGTACACCGGTGTCGAGAGAAGGGGATGAGTATGTCTGACAAGACAGCAGGACGCCGACTGGTCGCGTGGACGAGCCTTTCGCTGGACGGGTACACCAGCGGACCGCAAGGACCGGAGCACGACACCTGGCTCTACGAGCACGCGACGCAGGAACAAACCCTCGCGTACTTCGAGTCGATCTGGCGCGGCGCAGACACGGCGCTGCTCGGGCGCACGAACTATGAGGGATTCTTCTCGGTCTGGCCGGGGATCACCCGCGATCCAGCGACGGACGACCGGACCCGGGCGCTCGGTCAGTGGCTCGATTCCGTGGAGAAGGTGGTGTTCTCGCGGACGCTGACGGACACGAAGTGGGAGAACTCCCGGGTCTCCGACGATCTGGAAGGGACCGTGCGGGCGTTGAAGGCGGCGCTCGGGCGCGACATCCTCGCGATCAACAGCGCCAGCATCATCCAGGCGCTGCTCCGCGCCGGGCTCGTCGACGACCTCCGCGTTGCGGTGGTGCCGACGATCGTGGGCGGCGGACTCCGCCTGTTCACCGACGACCTGCCCGAGTCGAAGTGGCATCTTGCCGAGACCACCACCCTCGCGCACGGCGCCGTCGGCCTCCACTACCGAGCCTGACGCCGCCGCCAGCGCAGGCTGGGTGGTCCAGCGGACCGCCACCACTCAGCAACCTCGCCTGGCCGGCTGCGGCGATGGCCGGATTGCCGGTCTCAGGGTTCGCGGGTTGCGAGGTATTCGGCGTTGCCGCGGATGGCTGCCTCGTAGCGCTTGATTTCGGCGGTATCGATGCGGTCGGCAACGAGTAGCAGCAGCGTGGCGAGGGCCTTGTCTCCGTGGCCGGAGGCCTGCAGGGTCAGCGCCTTGAACACGCGCAGGGAGTCCGACTCCGGGAACTCCTTGCACGCCTGCTTGAACACCTCGAGCGACTCGTCGAACCGGTCGAGGTTGCGCAGAGTGCTCCCATACTGCAGCAGGCACTTCCGCTTGGTCTCACCACTGAGTCCCGGGAGTGCCTGCTCGTAGTACCCGATGGCCTTCTCCTCCTGACCGGCGGTGTCGTACGAACCACCCACTTCGTACAGCACGTACGGGTTGCCGGGATGCTCGGCCAGCAGGTTCTCGAAGAAGTCGATCGTCGGCTGCATGTTCGACCGGTCCCGCCGGGCGAACGCCTCCTCGATGGTCGCGGCCAGGTCCGGCGTCAGTTCGTCACTCACGCTTCCATCATGCCTCGCGGCCGCCGGGGCAGAATGTCGAGGTCGCCAGGCCCGGTCCGACGTGGCTTGCGCAAGCGATAGCCGGCGGAAGAGGAGACAGTGATGACTGAGCAGGGTGGGTGGCCGCGAGGCGTTACCGCGATCACGTTGTTCGTGGAGGATCTGGCGGGCTGCAAGCAGTTCTACCGGGAGACGTTCGGGCTGCCGGTGGCGTACGAGGACGACGCTTCGGCGGTCTTCAAGTTCGGCGACCTGATGGTGAACCTGCTGGACGTCGCCTCGGCGCCCGAGCTGATCGCGCCGGCGCCGGTCGGTGGCGCCGACGCAGGCCGAAGGTTCCAGCTCACCGTCGAGGTGGAGGACGTCGACGCCCTGCACGCCGAGCTCACCAGCCGCGGCGTCGAGTTCGTGAACGGGCCGATGGACCGGCCGTGGGGCATCCGTACCGCGGCCTTCGCCGACCCGGCCGGGCACATCTGGGAGATCGCCAAGTAGAACGCCAGGCAGAGCTCAGAGATCGAGCACCAGGTCGCCGGTGGGGCGTGCGCAACAGGGCAGCACCTCGCCGGCGGCCGGAGGCTCCAGCGGTTGCGGCTGGTAGCTGACTTCGCCGGAGATCAACGGGGTCACGCAGGTGTGACAGACGCCCGTCCGGCAGGACCACCGCGTCGGGACGTCGCACGCGTCCGCGAGTTCCAGCAGCGACGAGTGCTGATCCGACCACGGCACCGACAGGCCGCTCCGCGAGAAGGTGATCAACGGCCCGGTCCCCGGCTCGCCTTCCGGCGGATGAGGCTGTACCGCGCGAGCATCCGTTAGGCCCGGGTTGATCGAGGGGAGCGCCCCGAACAACTCCGTTCGGACCTCGCTGACTCCGAGCTCGGTGAGCAGCACACGCATCTGTTCCATGAAGCCGGCCGGTCCACAGACGTACGCCGACGCGCCCCGCGGGATCCCCAACCGGGCGAGTTGTGCCTTGCCCGGCCGATGGCCGCCTGCCGTGAAGAAGACCTGCGGATGGACGTCCGTCAGCGATCCGATCAGTCCGGCAGCCTCCGTCGCGAACGCCTGCTGCTCCGGACTCCGCGCGATATGGATCCACCAGACAGGCCGTCGACTCCGCTCATCCGCGAGTCGGTGAAGCATCGCCATGACCGGCGTGATGCCGATTCCCGCGGAGACCAGTACTACGGGCCCGGGCTCCTCAGTCAGCACGAACTCCCCGCGCGGTGCGGCCGCTTCGACCGTCATCCCCGCGGTCAGGTGCTCGTGGATGTAGGTGCTCACCACACCGTCGCGCTTGACGCTGATCCGGTACGTCGAGGAGCCGGGCGCCGAGGAGAGCGAGTAACTCCGGATGCCCTGGTCACCGAAGCGGATCACCAGAAACTGCCCGGGACGCGCGGCCGGCAGCGGCTCCCCGTCTGCGGACTCGAGGTAGACCGAGCGGACCGTGTCGCTCTCGCGGGTCACCGCGCTCACCGTGAGCGGACGGAATCCCGGCCAGTCGGCGACCACGCCAGCCGCCTGGCCGTCGACCTCAGCCGCCCCGGAGGACAGGCCGGGCTGCGGCTCGGAGTACGGGCCGGCGTTCCGGCCGTCGGCGGTCGGCGTACCGGTGTCGAGCGCTTCCACCAGTTCGCGGAAGGATTGTTGCCAGCCAGGGCTGAGGGCGGGGATGTGGAGGCTGGCGCGAAGCTTGGTCGCGTCGCGGTCGGGGAGGTAGAGGAGGGCGTCGATGTCCGCGACTGACAGCTCTTCAGGGCCGACGCGTGTGCGGACGATCTCGTCGCCCGCCTCTACGCGGCCCTCTTTGATGACGCGCAGGTAGAACCCGGGGCGGCGATGCGCCACCAGCAGGGAGGGCAGCTCGGGCTCGCCCATCCGCATCCCGACCCGGTAGCAGGTGACTCGCGGCTGGGTGACCTCGAACTCGGCCTCGCCGATCCGGTACCGATCGCCGACGCAGACCTCGTCGTCCGGCAGCCCGTCGACGGTGAAGTTCTCGCCGAACTGGCCGTAGCTGAAGTCGTCCCGGCCGAAGTGCCGCTGCCAGTAGTCGTACGAGTCGAGCTGGTAGACGAGGACCGCCCGCTGCTCGCCGCCATGTCCGTTCAGGTCGCCCTGGCCGTCGCCGTCGATGTTGAGCCGGCGGACCATCCGCGGCCCGTCGACCGGTGCCTTCCAGATCCCGGTGTGCACGGTCCGGCCGTGCCAGCCCACGTCCTTCGGCATTCCGACGTTGAGTGAGCGAAGTGTCGCCATCATCAGCCCCAACTGTTCAGTACGGCGCGGGTCGGGTGGAAGCGGACCGCCCGGCCGGTCTCACCCGGGGCGTCCCATTGGAGGGTCGCGGTGCCGGAGAGATGCAGGGCGGTACCGGTCGCGAAGTCGAGGAAGAGCAGCGAGGTGGTCGGATCAACGGCGATGTTGCCGAGGCTGTTGAACATGTTGTTGCCCGGGAAGTCCGGCCACCACAGGTCCGGGCCGTCGATCCGCACGAACCCCGGCTCGCCACCTTTGTGCGACGTGTCGGCGCCACGCGTCGGGTGCGAGGTGCCGAGGAAGAAGGTGTCCGCCGACTCGATCAGCGCGGTCTCCACTTCACCGAGCGCCCCGTCGGTGACCACTGGGAGGCTGGAAGCGGGCTGCGTGATCGTGTGTGGGTGGATGTATTGGGGGCAGTTCCCGTATGCCTGTTCCGCGGCGATCTCGAGCTCGTCGCTCGCGGACCTGACGAGCTCGCCGTTGATCCGCACCCGCCGGCGGATCGCCAGTTCGATGACGAGCAGTCCGACCTGCTGGTGAGCGGGAAGTCCGTGCAACGGATCGCCCGGGCCCGGCGCGGTGTGCACGGTCAACGTCGTGCCCGCGGCGTCGAGGAAGCCCGGTTGGCCGGTCAGCGCCGTCGTCCACATCCGGCCGGCCCCGTCCCGCGCGGTGATCGCCGCGAACTCGCGCTGGGCCAGGAACTTCTTCGCGCCACCTTCGAGCAGCGCGGGCCGCAACATCCCCTCCAACCTGGCCGCGTCGTGCGAGACGCCGGCCTTGCGCTGCACGCTCAGCTCACCCTCGTGGAACCCGATGGCGCTCATGACCGCCTCGTCTTCTCGTAGTGCCGGGCAACCCTCGTCCTGTTCCCACAGACGCTCCCGATACACCACTGCCGGCGCGACCGCTCAGCCAGGAAGAGCATGGAGCAGTTGGGATTCGCACACCTGCGCAACGTGCTCAGCCGCTCAGCGTCACCCATCAGCTCGATCACCTCGCGGGCGATCGCCGCCAGCGCCGCGTTCCCGCCGTACTCCGTGTGCCAGCGGGTCTCGACCTCGCCTTCCGGCAGCAGGCGCAGGCTCGAAGGCGCGGCCGCCGAGGCGGCATTGATGTCGTCGATCGAGCTCCGCGCCGGGCTCCGCTGTTCGAGCCGCGCGTCCAGGACGTCGCGGATCGCGGCGCGCAGCCTGCGGACAGCCGTTTCCTCGGGCATCGGCCCGGCCGGGAGCCTGGGTGCTTGCAGCTGCCACCACGCCGCCTGCTGTTCGGGCGACTCGAGCAGGTCGACAGGCGGGTCGACCGCCAGCATCAGCGTGTCGACCAGATCGATCGCCACCAGCCGCTCCCCGCCCATCGCGAAGCCGGCCGCCAGCAGGTCATCGACACTCGGGCTCATGGTCATGGCGTCACTCTAGGCATTAGGAGACGGCGAACACAAGGCCTTGCCAAAGATTGACTAATGGTTTTACTGTCATTCTATCCGTTAGAGCCTCTGGTGAAGGAGAACGATCATGGGTCTGTCCTGGCAACAAGGTCCGCTGAGTGGCGGCGCGGTGGGAAGGTTCCTCACGCCCGAGGCGCTGCCCGAGCGGCTGCTGTACGCCGAGCGCCTGCGGCGGCGGATGCGGGTGAAGTTCGCCGGCGAGTGGATCGCCGACAGTGAGGATGTGGTGCTCCTGCACGAGCCCGGCCGCTACCCGGTGGCGTACTTCCCGCGGAAGGACGTCCGGCTGGACGCGCTCTCCGGCGGCGACCGGCAGACCCGGCACCGTGATCTCGGTGCCACTGCGTGGTTCACGGTGGGCCTCGACGACCGCCAGGCGGAACGCGCCGCCTGGGAACATATCGACCTCCCCGCGTATGCCGGTGACCTAGCCGGCCGGGTGGCGTTCGCCTGGCGGGCGATGGACGGCTTCTACGAAGACGACGAGCGCATCCTCGGACATGCCGCGGACGCCTACCACCGGATCGACATCCGGCAGACCTCGCGCCACCTCGTAGTACGGGCCGGTGGGCAGGTGGTGGCGGACACGACGCGACCGGTGGTGCTCTACGAGTCGGGGTTCGCGCCGCGGTGGTACGTGCCGCGAGCTGACATCGTGGGCGACGCGCTGACTCCTGTCAGCGGACAGACGTTCTGCCCGTACAAGGGACTCGCCGACTACTACGACGTCGGTACCGCGGGTCGCGCGGCCTGGTCGTACCGCGACGCCTACCCGGAGGTCGACCGGGTGTCCGACCTGGTGTCCTTCGAGCCGGACAAGGTCGAGGTCTCCCTCGACGGCGTGGTCCTGAAGCTCGAGCCAGGTCAGCAGGTCCGCCCCCACGGCATCGACCGCGGCCTCGACATCGACGAAGTGGCGCCAGTCCGATGACCGTCTAGTTCTCGCGGGTGCAACAATTTGCCAACTGCAGGTCCTGACAGGCTGTGACCATCGAACTGGCGGCACGAGCGGGCATCTCCGTGGGCTCGGCAAGTGAGCATGCCCGGGTGCTACACCGAACCGGTCTGGTCACCACACAGCGCGTCGGCAGCGCAGTTCGCCACACCATCAGCCAGGTAGGCACCGACGTCCTGGCCGGTGCCTGACCTATCGCTGATGGTGAGGCGGATCCAGCTTCCACTCCCAACGCGTCGGCCCCCGCAACCCACACCCCGCAATACCACCGCGCCCTTCGGTGACAGACAGTGATGGGGCGCCTTCGGTGGGCCGGCGGCTACTCCAGCCACTCGGTTTCGAAGCGGGAGTTGGCGTGGATGTGGACGGCTTCGTAGCCTCCGGGGCCGGTGGCGAACTTGTGGGCTACGCCGGCCGGTACCACCAGGATCTGGCCGGCCGTGCCCAGGACGTGCTCGTCGCCGATGGTGAAGTTGGCCGAACCCTTCCGGATGATGAACGTCTCGGCGTACGGGTGCCGGTGCAGCCGGGGCCCGACGCCCTCCTTCGAGGTCGACTCGAGAATGATCGAGATCCCGGCCGACCCCGGTAGCTCCTCGTAGTTCTCGGTCCAGTCCTCTCCGTCCTCCCGTCCGTCCTGGCGACGGATGACGAGTTCACTGACATCTACCTGACTCATCTCGCTGTCCTCCCTCTAGCCGGCGCCCCGCAGTACGAAATCGAAGCTACCCCGCGAGAGAGTCGTTGCAGGGAAAGAGAGCCAGCGGGCCTAGCCGATCCGTTCTCGTACGGCGGGAGCGAACGGACTCCACAGGAACCAGGTGGGAAGGGCGCGCAGGAGGCTTGGGGGACCGGCGAGGGCGACGGTGCCATTGGCGGTGGCCTGGGTCAGGGTGATGATGCCTGAGAAGACCCGCATGAGCTCGACGGGTTCAGTGGTCACGACGACGTCCGAGGTGAACCCGGGATGCTCCGTGCAGACGGAGGCTTCCTGCCGCTCGAGGATGATCCAGATCCGGGTCGGATCGTCACCGCGGTAGTCGAACTCGATGTTGACCCGCTTCACGGGCAGTTCGTCACGGTTGACCCGGCGCGACATCCACCAGGTCAGCGTGATCGGATCGACCTCGCTCGGCTGCGGTTCGGTGAACATCCATCGCACCGCCCACTCGCCGATGGCCATGATCACGCCCTCGAGGTCGCGGCCCGCCGGGGTCAGTTGGTACTCGTGGCCGCGCGCGACCGGAACTCGCTGCAGCACACCCTTGCGCTCCAGATGGTGGAGGCGCTGTTTGAGCAGCGTCCGCGAGATGCCGGGGAGTCCGCGATCGATGTCGTTGAACCGGCGGCTGCCGAGCACCAGCTCGCGCACGATCAGCGGCATCCACCGGTCCGCCAGTACCGCGCTCGCCAGTGCGACCGGACAGTACTGCCCGTAGTCTCGCATGGCTCATTGTGCGGCCAGGTCCAGGAGTTGTACCAGCTGAGTCCAGAACCTGTACTAGGAAAGCGACTCGGCCCGGTGATGCATTGGAGCCCTCATCAGACGGAGGGGACACCATGACCATCAGCTTCGACCCGATCGTGTTCAAGCGGACCACCCGTGCCCAGTGGGAGGAGGCCGCGGAGGCCTGGCACCGCTGGGGACCGACGATCGAGGACTGGCTCGGTGAGGCCACCGCCGTCATGCTCCGCGCCGCCGCTATCGGCGACGGTGACCGCGTTCTCGATGTCGCTGCTGGCGCTGGAGGTCAGACCCTCGCCGCGGCGCGCTTGGTCGGGCCGGCCGGCCGCGTGCTGGCCACCGACATCTCGCCGGCCATCCTCGAGTACGCCGCTCGCGTCGCCTCCGAGGCAGGCCTGTCGTCGGTGCAGACGTTGGAGGCCGACGGCGAGGACCTGTTCGAGCTCGAAGAAGGCAGCTTCGACGCTGCGATCTCCCGGGTCGGCCTGATCTACTTCCCGGATCAGCAGGCCGCGCTGACCGGCATCCACCGAGCACTCCGCCCCGGCGGCAGGTTCTCGGCGGTCGTGTACTCCACTCCCGACCGCAACGGGTTCTTCTCGATCCCGGTAGGCATCATTCGCCGCCGGGCGGAACTCCCCGCACCGGCGCCCGGTCAGCCGGGGCCCTTCAGCCTCGGCAGCCCAGGCGTCGCCGAGAAGGCTTTCTCCGCAGCGGGCTTCCACGACGTCACCGTGACAACGGTCCCGTCGCCGGTCCGCCTCCCCACCGCCGCCGACTGTGTCCGCTTCGAACGCGAATCCTTCGGCGCCCTCCACCAAATGCTTTCCCGCCTCGACGCCTCAGACCGTGCAGCAGCCTGGCAGGAGATCACCAGCGACCTAACTCAGTTCGAAACCCCCACCGGTTTCACCGGCCCGTGCGAAATGCTGGTCATCACCGGCACCCGCTAATCGAGAGCGTCGAGCCGCCCCGGAATTGTCGGGCGGCCGGGTTCGCCGCCGCCGAAGAATTGCGCCACCATCTCGGCTCGGCTGCACACGTCGAGCTTCGCGAAGATGCGGCGCATGTGCGTCGACACGGTCCAGGGGCTGATGTCGAGCGAGCTGGCGATGGCGCGGTTGGTTGCGCCGTCCGCGACCAGTTGGGCGATCTGCAGCTCCCGCGGGCTGAGCGAATGGCGGGGTACCTGCGGGGAGACGACGAGTACGCAGCGGACGTTGTCGTGCTCCAGCATCACGGAGACACCGTTCTCGGTCGTCCGCGCGGTGATGGCGCGAAGCTCGACCTGATCGAGCATCGCTCGCAGTGCCGCGACGATGTGCTGTCTCAGGACCGCCATGTGCGCAGGCTCCGTGGTTCGGGCTCGGGGCGGTTCTGGTGGCGGGTCGGCTTTGGGGCCGTCTCGCCGGGCTGACATCGGCACAGCTGTCGCACTCATCACTCATCCCCCTCGATGCGCGCCGAGAGCGCCGGAGCGAATCTGTCGGCTCTCCTCATGGTGATCTCTTGGCGCCCCGCGGAAACAGGACCGGCGCGAATTTGCCGGGCAAGTGTGAAAAGAAATGCCGCGGACGTGTCTACAGCGGCCGCCCAGCCGCGCAGATCCATCGCTTCGTCCGGTCCGTGCGCATTGCCATCAGGGGTCCCAAACCCCAACAACAGTGGGCGAATCCCGAAGGCGCGAGCCATCATGCCTACCGCGGGCACGGTCCCGCCGGACCGCACGTACGTCGGTGTTCGCCCAAAACCAACCACACACGCTTCATCGGCAGCTCGTCGGGTAGGTGGATCCGGCATCGTTGCCACTCCCGGAGTCGTTGCGGCGACCCGGAGTCGCAAAGTGGTCCCGGGCGGAGCGAGCCCGTCGAGCAACCGACGCACGCGGCGCAGTACGGCGGCCGGGTCCGCTCGTGGCGGCAGTCGGAGGTCGATCCGCGCCTCACTCCGGGCCGGTACTGCGCCACCCCGCGCCTCGGTGGCGAGCCGGGTGACGTCGAGCGCGCCGCGCAGGGTGATCCGCTCATCCAGCCCGGCCCCGACCATGGCCCGGCCGCCCGCAGCCCTCGCCACGGCCGCGTCCGTGCGCGCCTCGACGTACTGCGCCGCGCCGGCGCCCTTGTACTGCGCGGGGTGGGCGCCGAGGTACTGCGCCGGGTTGGTGTCGAACTGGGGGAGTAGTCCGTCGCGGAGCGCCAGCAGGGCCTCGGCCAGGACCAGGCTGGGGTCGACGACGGCGCCTCCGAGCCGGCCCGGGTGCACGTCCGGTCCACCGGTGTCGACTTCGAGCCGACCGACCAGGTGACCGCGCTGGCTGACGGTCACGGTGGGCGCGCCCTCGGCGTCCCGCTCGGTGTCCGACACCACCACAGCTCGCGGCGTCACCCGCCGGGCGAGCCTGCGCAGTACTGCTTCGAACCCGGGGCTTCCCACCTCTTCGGCTCCCTCCGCGATCACGAGCACCCGCATCGGCGGGACACCGGCCTGCCGCCAGGCGTCCAGCGCACAGAGATGCGCGAACAGTTGCCCCTTGTCGTCTCCGGCGCCCCGGGCATAGAGCACGCCATCCCGAACCACCGGCGTGAACGGGTCGGACGACCACCCCGACCCGGCGGGCTGCACGTCGTAGTGGCCGTAGATCACCACCAACGGCGCGCCCGGCGGTGCAGCCCAATGACCCAGTACTACGTCCCGCCCGCGGCTGGTCGGCACGACCTCCACCCTTGCGCCATGAGCACGCTGCCACGACGCGAGCCACCGCGCCGCGCGGGCGACGTCAGCCTCTCGCGCCGGGTCTCCGCTGACCGACGGGATCGCGAGCCAGGCCCGCAGGTCGGCCAGCCGGTCGGAGCGCCACCGCCGGGCGGTGCCGAGCACCGCGGGCGGCAACACCTCTCACCGGCGCGGCCGAGCGGGGACGCCGCCCTGCCCGCCGCGGTAAGTGCCCAGGCCGTTCCGGCGCGGGTAGATCGGCCCGCCGGCTCGTGCGGCAGGTGGCATCTGCGCGGGCGACCGCTCGCTGTACCGCGCGGCGACGCCTGCCTGGCCCATCTGCTCCCACGGCATGACGCGGTCGGTGCCCGTGCGCTTGGCGAGGCTCATCGCCTGTGCCGACGTCAGCCACTCCTCGGCCGGTTCCGCGATCTCCATCAGCAGCGCCTCGAACTGGCCGCGGCCGGTCTCCATCACATGGTTGCCGGACAGCCAGCGCAGCACCTCGCGCCCGTTGACCGCCATCCGCTGGCGCGGACTGCTCTGCAGCCGTACGTCGAAGTACCGGATCAGGACCTCGTCGACCACGTCCCACGCGTTGGCCGCGCCGAACAGGTCCTTGACGTCCTCCGACCCGAGGATCCCGAAGCACTCCTCCAGGAGTTGCATGACCTCGACCCGCAGCACGTTCAGGTGACCGTACGAGGTGAACTTCAGGTTGTTCCGCAGGTCGAGCCCGGCCCGGCGGACCACCGCGATCGATCCGAAGCTCGGGTCCAGCGCCCGCTCCCGGATCACGTCGCTGATCCGCTTGTCCCGCCAGAACAGCGTTACCTGGTTGACGAAATGCGAGAACAACATGTGGAAGTCGGTGTTCGGCCGGCTCTGCCCCGCGCCGAGCCCGCGGCCGTAGCCGAGCACCCGGCGGTAGGCGGCGACCCGGTCGTTCCGGGTGTACCGCAGTACGTCACGGCGGTCGAACTGGTAGAGCTTGTACGCGCCCTCGCCGCCGGACAGCCGGATCGCGCCGCCCTCGAACAGTTCCTTGAGCTTCTGCACGACACGGAACACGCCGATCCGCTCGTGCTGGTAGATGTAGTAGAGATCCCCGACCGCGACAACGCGCTCGGAGTTGACGTTCTCGTCGTACTCGACGACGCCCTGCGGGATCTTGACGTCACCGAACTTCTGCGCAGCATCCGGCCCCACACCGACCAGCTCGGCCAGCCCTCGGTCCGGCGGCATCGGCCCACTCGCATCCGCCTCCCGCGCCGCGGTGACCAGATCCTCCAGCTGCCGATTGATCTCCTCGGCCAGCGCCGGATTGGAGACCAAGCTCCCCGACAGCCGCTCGGAAACCTGACTCCGCAACGCCTGCATCCGATCCAGCAGATCCTGATAATCCCGCTCGGAAAGCATGTCACTGCTCCTTCTCGCGAGCCTTCGTGGCCGCAGCTCTGGCCTCGAGTTGCGCCTTCGCCAGCGCGTCCTCTTCACGCACGACCTTGCGTAGCGCCTTCGTCTTCGCAGCCTTGGCGTTCTTCACTGTGCGCGATGCTTGGTTCTGCTTGCGCTTCGCCTGTTTGACATCGCGTTTCGCCGCGGCCACGCCGTCCTGCGCCGATGTGATGCGCTGGTCCAGCGTTTCCGCCTCGCGCATCAGACGTTCTTCGGTCGTCGTGTTTCGGGTCCGATCCGCCTCGGCGTCGGCGACGGCCTTCATCAGCCGCTTGAGCTTCTTGCCTTTCAGGGCGGAGCGCAGGCGCTTTCGGTGTTTGCGGCTCGCCGCCAGCTCCGGTAAGACCTTGGCCGCTCGCCTCCGGACGCGCTTGTCGGCGACCATCGCTTGGATTCCGGCGGCACCCGAGCCGCCGGCGGCCGCGCTACTGGCCTGGAAGGCAGAGCCCTCACCCTGCGAACCGGCGCCGCCGGCCTCGTACTCATGACAGCCACAGTCGCAGCCTTGGCAGTCGTCACTGCACTCATCCAGGCAGTCGTCCAGGCAGTCGTCCACGATCTCGGGGTCCACGGGATCGGGCGGGGACTGGGGAACGAACCGCTGGTTCGGATCGATCTCGTCCCAGTCGTCCGGGCCACCGTCGTCCTCGACCACGTTCGCCGGTCGCAGCTTCGGCCAGGTCGTCACGGCTGGGCCCTGGACCACACGGCCCAGCTCGCCATCGACGATCGCGAGGGGCACCTCGCTCGCGGCCAGCAGGATGCCCCGTACGCCTACGCCCGCACCGCTGAGCAGATCGCGTAGTGGTTCTGGCAGCGCCGCCAGCTGGAAGATTCCCGACAGGTGGTCGTCGTCCGCGCTGGCGCTACCTTGCAGCGGGAGTACGAACGATCCGAAGTTCGCTGGGTTGCCTGCATCAGCAATGAACGCCGGTATGTAGGTCGGCCGGAGGTGCAGACCGCGGACCTCGACCCGGACGAAGGGACTCGCGACGGAGCCCGTACCGGTGTCTAGCAGGTCGTCGTAGGGCACGACGGAGAGGTCGAGTAGGACCACTCCGGCGTAGCGGCCGATTCGGATGGCCTTGGCTGTAAGGCGCTCGACCAGTCCGCAGAGTGTGGACACCGCGATCTTGACCCGGCCTGAGTACATACCGGGAGGAAGCGGTGTGCAGCAGCCCAGCGGGATGCAGGTGACCTTGCCTCGCGACCCGCAGTGGCAGCCGCTGGCGCACGACGGGCCGCAGCACGGGACCACTGTGCGGACAAGACTGTTGCGCAGTGTGAGCAACAACTCGACAGCCGTCGGGGTGAACGACGAGACGAGCCCGTCGCGGCCGCTGTCCCGGATGATGTTCGGGCCGTCCTCGGTGACGAAGACCCGCAGCCACTGCACGAGGTCGTCGAGCGTGAGACCGGTTGTCCGGTCCAGTACGACGGTCTGGCGCTCCGCGGAGGAAACCAAGACCGAATCGAGGACCGCCTCGAGTTCGTCGACCTGTTCCGAAGCCGCCGCGAGCAGCCGGCTGATCTGAACGAGATCCGTGCCCAAGAAGCCGTTCCCGGCGCCGAGGGTGAAGTCCAGCCGTCGGGTGTCCCACGAGCGCTGCAGGTCCGTGATGAGTTCCACCAGCGTCCAGAAGCTCGTCCGCTGCTTCTCCTCATCCACGGTGTTGACGTGGTCGTCGTCCAGGCCGAACCGATCGCGGAGCGCGCCGAGTTGACCTGGGACGCTATCCGGGTCGATCTCGGCGACAGCGGTGGGCACCAAGCCCGGTGTTTGGCCGGAAAGCCCGTACGAAGTCGTGGGCCCAATGATCGCGGCGAGCGTGGGAGCCTTTGACGGTACGGGGCCTTGCGTGAACGCGGCGGATGTCGCCGGCTGGTATCCCGTCAGGACTGAGAAGGCAGAGTCCACCAGGGGAACGCGTGGGCCGCCTTCGCGACCAAGCTCCAGGACGATTCGGCGGACTGAGTCGCGGACCAGGCCGCGGTAGGCCTCGCAGTCTTGGGGGTCGGCGTCTGTGCGCAGTGGCTGCAGGCTATCCAGCATTCGGGTGATCTGCTCGTGGGCTGCCTTTGCCCGCAGGTACAGGGATGCCTGGCCGCCGGTGACGCCGCCGAGGTCGGCCTGTACTGCGACGCCGCGCGGCACGTACCTGGCGATGACGTGGTCCTCGAAGGTCGACAGCTCGAAGGACGCCGACAGGGCGGCCGTGAACGCCTTGGGGTCCTGGACGCGGGGCCGCCAGCCCAGCACGTCCCGGATCGCCGCGCTGACCGCCGGCCCCTGGTCGCCCGTGATCCCGGTCGAGGTCGACGCGCGGGACACCCCGTCCGTCGTCATCAGCGGGAAGGCCTGGTCGACCTCGACGACCGGGAGCGCTGGCTGCTTCTTGTCTTTCGTCACGACGACCTCCTGGAGGTGTTCGTCCTGGTCGTTTCGGTGGGCGGTGAGGTCACGAGTTCATGCAGCGCGGCACCGACCGCTTCGCCGGCTGCGACGAGTGGTTCCTCGCAGCGTTCGAGGCTCTGCTCGACGCCGGACCACCACGAGGGCCAGGCGCCGCTCCGCCGTCGGGTGGAGCCGCGCAGTTGGTAGACGGGGTCGTGCGCTCGGAGGTCTCGCCAGTAGATGAGTCCGGCCTCGCGGACGAGCCGCTCGAGGTCGCACAGTTCCCGCAGTACGCCCTCCGTGGTGGCCGGCAGGCTGCCGACGAAGACTTCGAGCGCCTCGGCGAGCCGGCCCTGGATCTCGACGGCCAACTGCGCGACATGCTCGGCGGAGGCGAGATCGCTCTCCTCCGGCTGATCGTCGTTGGTGCTGAGGACGAGCTCGGCCACCGCGAGCCAGAGTTCCTGTACGGCTCGGTGCAACGCCGCGCGGCTGTCGTCGACGGTCATGGCCGTCACCTCCTGGCCAGTTGGACGTAGAAGTTGCGCATCAGCCGCTCGGGCTCCGCCCGCCCCTGGTCGAGCGCGGAGCGCACCGCGCCGATGAGGAACCGCTCCGGTACGACGCCCGGGTCGACGCCCTTCGCGAGCCGGCGCCCCGCCTCCTCGATCATCGACTGGTGCCGTGGCTCGAAGAAGATGACGTCGCGCAGCGCCTTGCCGCCCAGGCCGTTGAAGCGCGTGTAGCAGACGGCCTCGACTACCGCGGGGATCGTGCGGTCCGCCGTGGCGAGCAGCTTCGGCGGCAGTGCCCCTTCGCGCGGCGACGGATACAGCTGCGACCACGCCCGCCTGTACTCCGCGGCGCGTTCCGGGAACCCCATCCGGCGCAACAACTCGCACGACAGGAAGGTGCGCAGGTACGGCGTGGGGTGCACGCTGCGCGGCGAGTACCCCAGGCTCTGCGCCGACGTACGGCCGATCACGTCCATCAGTGAGGCGACGAAGGCTTCGCCGCCGAGCAGGCAGCCGACCATGTCGCCGAAGATCTCGCGGTTCCAGCGGACCCATACCGACGCCACCGGTTCCGGGATGCCGGCCTCGCGCAGCCGGCTCGCGATCGACGAGGGGACTGCCTGCTCGAGCTGCAGCTCGTTCTGCAGGTTGTGGCTGACCTCGTGCAGGATCGCGCCCATCGTCCAGGGATTGACCAGCCGGTGGTAGGGGAGTTGGACGAGCGGGAACGGGTTGACCTGCCGACCGAGCCGGCGCAGGGGGATGCCGCGGCGGAAGGTCGCCGGGGAGAAGCCGGTCCGCATGTAGCAGAACGGTGGCGGCGACGGGATGCTGCGCTCGTTGCCCAGGTGCATGAACACGTGCTGGTAGCAGTCGAGCGTGATCCGGTCGCAAGCGTCGAGCCATTCGCCGAACGCGCCCTGCCGCTGCCCGAACAGCTCGAAGTAGAAGTCCCACACGCGTTCGGTGGCGCGGACCAGATCGTGTGCCTGGGTCTTGAGCTCCATCGCGAGGCCCACCCGGGACTCGGAGGGTCGCGTCTGGGCGGCATCCGAGGCGCGGTCCAGCCGCTCGACGACGGTCTTCAGCGGGCCGCGCAGCGTGGCCAGCAGCGAGTTCACTGCCTGCACGTGACCCTCGCTCGGCCGCGCCGGCTGGGAGCCGAACTCGTCCCGCCGGAAGTCGCGCAGCGCGTTCAGATGCCGGCGCACGTTGAGCGCCTGGCCGGAGAGGTAGACCGGGAGCACGTCCTGACCGGCGCGCGGCGTGCCCGGCCGCACGACCGGTGTGGCGGCACCCGCGCCATTCATCGACTCGCCTTCGTACCACGGCATCGACGGGAGCCAGGACGGCCAGGACAGCCAGGGCGACGACGGCGCCGGAGCCGGAGCGGGTGCCGGAGCCGGAGTCGGTACAGGAGTGGGAGTCGGCGCCGGGGCCGGCGTACCGCTGAGCGCACTGATCCGTGCGCGGAACGCGGGCATGTCGAAGTTGGGGTCGATCTTCCGGCCGGGCGGGTCGGCAACGTCCTTGTGGCCGAGGACGGCCGACACACTGAGCCCGAAGTGGTCGATGAGGACCCTGCAGAGCTGGGCGAAGGCAGCCATCTGTACTTCGGGCCAGGTCGCGTCTGTGCCGGTCGCCTCCGCCTCGATACCGATCGAGTGGCTGTTGCCCCACGACGGGTTCTGCACCGCCCCGGCGTGGTTGCAGCGGCCGGCAGCGATGACGTAGACCTTCCCGGAGCGGGAGAGCCCGAAGTGCGAGAGTGGTCCGGCGAGGTCCGGCCGCCCGTTGATCAGGATGTCGAGCGAGGGCATGTCCGCCGTGCGGTTCAGTGTCGCCGTGTGGTGGCAGACCACGGCGCGGACGTCGCTCATCTCGCCGCGTCCCCGGGTCTCCCAGCCGGGTACCTCGATCACCTCGAGGTTGGTCTTGCGGGCGACGCCCGCGAGGTCCGTCAGGTACGGCATCGTCCCTCCCTCCGAGATCCCGGGTCAGCCGGTCGTCAGCGCCGTACCGAACGCCGCGCGGCCCGCGACGGGGCGGGCCGACGCCGTCGGCGAGGTGAGGTGGCACCAGGGGACGGCCTGCGACCGCGCCGGCGGTACCGGCGGTTGAACGTGTTCACCGCGCGTACGGCGCGGTCCCGCTCGGGCGGGGTGCGCAGCATCCGGCCCGCGATCCGGGTCATCGTCGAGACCGCCGAGCTCGCCGAGATCGGCCGGCCCGAGGCGGCCTGGTCCGCCAGGCTCTGCGCCGTCCGCTGCAGGATCACCGGCATCGCCGTGACGTACTTGCGCGTCGCCGGGTTGCGTCGCAGCCGGCGGCCCAGCGCCGAAGTACCGCGGATCAGTGCCGGCGCGTTACGGGCCAGGACCCCTGCGGCGCGCGGGATGAGCTTGGACGCGATCGGAACCAGCGCGCCGAGGAACGCCTCGGCCTCGGCCTCGCTCTGGGTCTGCGCCGCCTTCGTCGAGAGGTAGGCCATCAGCTCGGCCTCGGGGTAGATCCGCCGTACGGGATTGACGAACGCCTCGTCCTCGTACTCCTCCTCCGACTCTTCCTCGGTCTCTGCCTCGACCTCGAACTCGAACTCCACCTCGTACTCGCCGTCGCCGCCGCCGAGCAGGCCCCCGAGCGCCTTGCCGATGCCGCCGATCGCGCCGAGGAAGTCCTCGTCCTCGTCCTCCGCCTCGAACTCGCTCTCGTCCTCGGCTTCGAATTCGTCCTCGAACTCGAACTCCTCCTCGGTCTCGAACTCGTCCTCCAGTTCGAACTCGCCCTGGATCGCGGGGTAGTTGCGGTTCAGTACGGACGCCATGGTCGTCCCTCCACTCGGTTCGGACGTCGATCTACTGGTGGGCTCTGGTCTCTGCGGCCGCCGGCTGCGCTTCGGTTGGTGCCTACGGGGCGGTGGCGCTCTGGGTGGGCGTCGGTTACCTGCGGCGGCCGGCGGCGCTCGGGCGTCCGGCCGGGACCGCGCCACGGGGAACCCGGACGTCGCTGACCACTCGGACCACGCGGGCCGGCCGACCGGCCTTGGGCGGAACCCGCAGCGGGGTGGTGATGCGCACGAACCCGGGCTTCGGGCGAGGCACCCGACCGCTGCCGACAGTGCGGCTGCGGACGGGCTGACGCCGTACAGTTGCCCGGCGTGCGCCGTACCGGCCGCCGGTGCTCCGCGGGCGGCGCATTCCCGTACGGCGCCCGTAGCCGCGGCGACCCGGACCGTGGTACCGCCGCCGGCTACGGGCGAGACCCCGCGCGTGCCGACGCAGTACGGCCTGTCGCGCGGGACCTGGTGTCAGCGCCTGCGTCGCCGCGGCGCCCATCACCTGTCCGAGCTCGACCGGCCCAACCGGCTCACCAGCGGCGATCCGCTTCGCGACCGTCCTGGCCGCGCCGTCGGCGATCCCTGGGACCAGCCGTACAGCCGGGCGCGTGCTGCGGCTGCCGTGCAGCATCCGGGTGAGCGTGGCGGCGCCGCGCAGCAGGTGTGGCAGCAGTCGCTCGAGCTCGCGTCGGTCGCTGGGGTTGATCGCGGCGTACGCCGCCGCGCCGCCGAGCGCCTCTGCCTCGGACTCGGACGCCGTGGCCGCGGCCTGGCCCGCCAGGTACTCGGCGAAGGTCTGCGAGGGGACCAGCGGCGTACGCGCCATCTCCTCGAACTCGACCTCGAGTTCCTCCTCGAATTCGCCCTCGAGCTGGGACGTGACCGCTCGGGCTACAGCGCCCGCGGCAGGGCCCCCGATGGCGGTCGCGACGAGCGGACCGGCCGTCTTGGCCAGCCTCTTGAGGAACGGCGCGGCCTTGCGGAAGGCGCCCTTCAGCCTCTTGAAGAACTCCTCGGCCTCGGCTTCCGCCTCTTCCTCGTACTCGTACTCCTCTTCGTACTCGCCATCACCGCCTCCGCCGCCGAGCAGGCCGCCGGCGATCTTCGCGATGGGTCCGAGCAGTCCGAGGAACGCCTCGTCCTCGTACTCGTCCTCGCCCTCGTCCTCCCACTCGTACTCTTCCTCACCGAGCATGCCGCCGATCGCGTTGACGACGCCGCCCAGGCCGGGGAAGAACTCCTCGGACTCGTCCTCGTACTCCTCCTCGTACTCGGACTCCTCTTCCCACTCGTCCTCCCACTCGGACTCGTCCTCCGTTTCGAATTCGGACTCGTACTCGGTCTCGAACTCGTCCTCGAGGTCCGCGGTCTGACGCGCCATGGTGGCCCTCCTCGATCGGCCGGGACAGCTTCCGCCTCCATGGCACTCCGATCACCGCTGTCCGGTCAGTCGCCTCTGTGGGTGACACACGTCAGTGGTCGACCGCCCGAGCGACCCACCCCGGGGTAGCGCATCCGCAGTACTCGTCCTCAGCTCTTGCCAATGGCGTCGGATTGTGACGACGATCACATGATCGAGGTTCACATCTCTATGAGGAGGGAACAGACGGTGGCAAGCAGAGCGCGGCTCGTGGCAGTGGCCATCGGAATCGGAATGGCGGTGACAGCGACAGGCAGTGTGGCGACTGCCGGCAGTGATTCCTCGGGTACTACGCCGAACATGCTGCGGGAGCAGCTGACCGGTTATGAGGAGGACCCGGCCCCGATCTCGACCAACGGCACGGGTCGCTTCCAGGCGAAGATCGACGACCGCCTGCAGCAGATCACCTACCAGCTGAGCTACACCAGCTTGGAGGGCACGGTCCAGCAGGCTCACATCCACTTCGGTGGGAAAGCCCAGAGCGGCGGGATCAGCGTGTTCCTCTGCACCAACCTGGGCAACGGCCCGGTCGGCACCCAGTTGTGCCCCGCGGCCCCGGCAACCGTGACCGGCACGATCAAGGCCGCCGACGTCATCGGCCCAGCCAACCAGAGCCTGACCGCCGGCCAGTACGACGACTTCGTCAAGGCGATCCGCAACGGCACGACCTACGTCAACGTGCACAGCTCATCGTTCCCCGGAGGTGAGATCAGAGCCCAACTGGGCCACCACCACTGACCTTCCGGCCTGGCAACTGGGGATGAGCGCGACGCTCATCCCCAGTTGCTGTGGCGTTGTCAGTTATCAGGAAGCTCGTTGCGCAGCTTCGTGACAACGGGCCGCGGCGCCGTATCGACGGCAAGCCGGAACACATCGGGTCGGTGGTAGTGACCAACCGGGTCGAACAGCCGCCGCGCGGACCGAACCTTGTTCAGATCCAGGTCAGCGAACAGCACAGTCTCCTCATGCCTCGCGGGCCCAGCAAGGATCTCGCCGTTGGGCCCGACGATCACCGTGTTCCCAGGCTCCACCCACTCAGGATTGTCCGGGTTGATCCGCCACACCCGCTCCCGATCCGGGAAGTCGGCCGGGATCTGGTCGACGCGAAGGCAGGGATTGGCCCCGATCACGTAGCACCGTCCCTCCCGGGCAATGTGCCGCATCGTCGCGATCCAGCCGTCACCTGTGGCCAACGTCGGCGCCACCCACACGTCAACCCCCTGCGAATACAGGAAGAACCGAGCCAACGGCATGTAGTTCTCCCAGCAGATCAACCCCCCGATCCGCCCGAACGGCGTCGCGTAGGTCTCGAGCGTCGACCCGTCCCCCATCCCCCAGACGGTCCGCTCCGACCCGGTAGGCATCAACTTCCGATGCTTCCCAAGAAGCTTGCCTTCAGCATCGAAGTACAACAACGTGTTGTAAATAGTGCTTCCAGTGGCTTCCCGCTCATTGACCCCGATCACCAAGTACACACCAGCTTTCCGAGCCGCAGCCCCCAAACGCTCGGTCGCCTTGCTAGGCACCACCACAGCCTGCTCAGCCAGCAGGGCAAACCACTGCTCGTCCCCGTCCCAAATAGGCACGGCATCAATCCAAAAAGGCGTCCCCGGCACAAACGCCTCCGGAAACACCACCAAACCAGCTCCCCGAACCTCCGGCCCCGCCAACACCTCCTCCACCTTGGCGAGCGTGGCCTCCCGATTCATAAGCACGTAAGCCGCCTGGACAGCCGCAACCCTCAACGACCCCATAACACCCCCACCTCCCGAGGTTGACGATACGCCGCATGCTCGCACCGACAACCTGTGAATGGCCGTCCTCCTCCAGGGCACCGAGCCGTGGTGGTTCGATGCCCTGGCTGGACCTCGGCGTCCTCGACCTGTCTGCTAGCGAATGCTCTTCGCGGCACTCTCGATGACTCGGATGACGGTCTTGGGGTCCGTCATCAGACCGACGTGTCCTTCGTCGAACTCGGTGATGGTGGAGCCGGCTCTTTCGGCCATGAACCGTTGGACGCTGGGCGGGATGATCTTGTCCTCGGTGCCGAGGAGGTACCAGGACGGGATCGTCTGCCAGGCGGGAGTTCCGGACGGCTCGTTGAGCGCCCCGACCGTGGCCGGTCGCTGGGAAGCAGACAGGACTGCCTTGTCATCGGCACTCAGCCCGTTCGCGAACGATGCGAAGACGGTCGACTTCTTGAGGTAGATGTCGGTGTCCGCGGTGGGCGGGAGGGTGGCGGGAACGAAGTCGAAGATGGTCGTCGGGTCGACTGAGAGCGCGGAGTCCGGCCCCGCGAGCGCGGTCGCGGATTCGCCTGTGTCGGGCGCGAAGGCGTCAACGTAGACGAGTGCCTTGACGTTCGGACTTCCCGTGGCCGCGTTGCTGATCACGGCCCCGCCGTAGGAGTGTCCGACGAGGACGATCGGTCCCGTCAGCGTGTCCAGAATGGCCTTCACGTACGCAGCGTCGCCCGACAGTGACCGCAGAGGATTGGCGACCGCCCGAACCGTGTACCCCTCTTCCTGAAGCCTCTCAATAACCTCATTCCAGCTGGAAGCGTCCGCCCAGGCCCCATGCACGAGCACGACAGTCGGCTTCCCCGACCGACTCCCCTGAGCGGCACTCTCCGCCGAGCTGAGGCTCACCATCACAAGGGCAACTGCAGCAAGAAGAACCGCCGCACCAGCGGGCCGTCTCCTCGCATGGAGTACTGCGAAACTGCGGGAACTGCTCATGATCTGTCCTGTCTGTCGAATCGGTGACCCCAACACCCAGCACCCCCAAGCCAACCCATGCCGAGGACCCACTGCCCACGCCACAACCGAAGTCAGAGCCGAAGCCGGCCCAAACGACCGCCTCTCGTAAATGACCACACACCACCCCACCTTTGTGACACCCCGCCGCCCACGCCCGGCCGCGCAGCGGCACCAAGCCGTCATCGAGTACGTCGTCGGGACCTGCGCAGATGTGAGACCGCGGCGCCTTCCACGCCGCCGGTTGTCGACCGATCAGCCATCTCCACGACCCATGAGGCCGCGAGTCGCACTTGCGTTCCCCTGGGCCAGATGGCGGACCGCCGCCGACCGCGCCATGATCGCGTGCGGGCATTACGCCGGACCGCGCACCAGGCCGGCAAGTAGCGGCAGGCCGCAGCGTTAGGCCGACCAGAAGCACCCTGTGATGCCGTCCAGCACCGAGCTGAGCACGAGCGCTGGCATCGAGTACGTTGCCGACGACGCGACGGCGCCGCCTTGACTCCGCGTCGCTCGTGCGGGCCAGGTGGGTGCGGCGGTGGCGGCGAAACTCAGTTCGGCTGGCGAGAGGTTCGCCGCAGGATCCAGGTCGCGATCGGCAGCACGATGAGCGTCCCGATCAGAGCACTCAGAACCCCACCCCAGTCGAAGATATCGGTGTCCCCGATGCCGAAACCAAGTGTGAAGATCAGGTACCCGACCACGGCTCCAAGCAGCCCAAGCCCGATCGACACAAGCCAGGACCTCGGCCCACTCATATGCCGAAAGGCATCCCGCGGAACAAGCATGCGCGCCAGAACCCCACAGCACAGACCCAACAGGAGCGCTCCGATCATTACGACCCCTCCCCTCAACCAGCAGTCTCCTCCGCCTCCGCACCCGAGTCGAGCCTTCCCCCAAGGCGATCACAGTCGACAGCCTTCGACGCCGCCAAGTAGCCGAGCGTAGGAGTCTTGTCGGTGCCGGCAACGGGTGAAACCTCGCGACGCCTCAGCAGGTCAAACATGGACCCGGACAGTCCACCCCTTTAGTGTCATCGGTAACGACGAATGACGCTGGAGGTGTCGGCGGCCACCGGTCGAATCGGACCTCGAGCCGGGCGAATTGCGGCAGATAAAGTGTCGTGATCCGCCAAGTGCGCTACGCCGAACTAGGCGCCGACGTCTGAGCGCAGGGAGGTACGGGTGCCTCGGCGGCAGGACGAAGGCTCGGCTCCTCGCCTACAAGTGGCGGTTGCCCGTATGTCGGCGTTTCTGCTTCTTGTCGTGGCGGGATTGCTGGGAACGGCGCAGGCGGCGATCGCGACTACGACGCAAACAGATATCACCTACCTCAACGCTGCCCACCAGATCAATCTGACGATCGTTCAGGCCGCTGAGGAGGCTCAGGCCCATGGCCGGAGTTCATGCGTGCGGCGCGTGGGCGCGCTGCTGGAAAGTGACCATCGCAAGCTGGCTGCGCAGGAGCTCGAGGCCGCTAGCCAACTCGGCTACGGGCTGGTCCCGATACCTTCGCTGGCGCAGCGTCAGAAGCTCGACGCCGTCACGGCCAAGATCGGGACATCTGGGTACGACGCCGCCTGGCTGGCGTTGCAGCGGCAGGAGCACGGGCAGTACCTGACGCTTATCAAAGGCGAGCTGGCGAAGGGCAGCGTGCCTGCCGTCAAGTCAGTGGCTCAAGGCGCCCAGAGCGTGATCCAGATGCATCTGGACATGGTGGAAGGGACCTGTCGCGTCGGGACCGACCACCCACTGGTGCCCACTGGCGACGGCGGCCAGCTGGCCGACGCCCAGCGGCTACGCTCGCGGACAGCATGGGTCCTGCTCGGCCTCGGAGTGCTCCTCCTCGCCAGCAAGCCAACCCGAGCGCGGCGATGCCTCCTCGGCCTTTCAGCGTTGGCAATAGGGATCGTCCTGATATTCGGAGGGCCGCCCGGTGACACCGGGAATGTTCCCGAAGGCAGCCGTTCAGCGCCGGAACGGGAAGCCGCCATTCCACCGATCCGGCTAGCGCTGCCCGGCTTCGTGGATGCCCCTGTGGTGCCGGTCGCGACCGGTCGCGACGGCCTGATGCAGGTGCCGAAGTCGCCGACCAACGTGGGCTGGTGGGCGGCGGGTGCGGCGCCGGGCTCGGCGGGTGGCACCGTGCTGCTCGTCGGCCACGTGGACACCGCCCGCCACGGGCGCGGGGTGTTCGCCGCGCTGTGGGACGTGCCGGTCGGCGCCAAAGTTACGGTGACAGCCGGGGATGGAAGCGTCCGCCGGTACCGAATTGTGGCTCGCCGGATCTACCGGCAGGAACAACTGCCCACCGACCTTTTCCGCGGTGGCTCGAAGCCCCGGTTGGCGCTGGTGACCTGCATCGGCTCGTACGACCACTCAGCACGCCGCTACACCCATAACCTGGTGCTCTACGGCGTCCCGTTGGCTCGAAGCTGAGCCGAGTGCGGTATTTCTGCAGCCGGCAGGTACGCCGGAGCACAGCCAGCCACCACCAGACGATGCCCAGCCAGATTCGAAGACCCGGCAAAGGCGGATGCCGCCCACCTCCTTCGAGGGGACGGCATCCGCCACGCTGACGATTGTTGTTGGTCTCCTGGTCAGCGCACCGAGTAGGCCGCCTTGACGACCTGCGTCACCGTGGCTCCCTTACTGTCGGCCACCTCGACGCGGGTGGCGACCGTTTTGCCGCTCGCGCCGGTGTGGTCCACCGTCGCGGCCCAGGCGCCACCTGTGCTTGACGTCGCCGCGTCGGTCCACGTCGTGCCGCCGTCGTAGGAGTAGGCGAACTTCGCCGAGACGATGTCACCAGGGGCGTAGCCCCCGTGACCCGTGACCCGGATCGGGAGCACCTGCCCGGCCGAGGACGCCAAGGTCTTGTTGCCGTCCTCGGGCAGGCTGACGCGCGGGAAGAGCAGCGGCAGGCCGACCGAGAACGTGTCGGGGTCGAGCGTCGAACGGAAGCCCCACGTCGTCTTGATCTCGGTGGAGCGAGCCCACCACTTCGAGGGCGTTCCGTACTTGCCGGTGTTCATCTCCAGCTCGTACTGCGAGTCCTCGGCCGGGACCGTGAAGACGCCGCTGGGATAGGCGCTCGTGCCCACAACGACGCCGTTCCGCCGCAGCGTGAGGTTGCCCTCGTCGCCGAACGAGCCGGCGTAGGCGACGTGACCGAAGTCGTCGCCCCACATCTGCGGTGCGAAGCCCATGAGCTCGCCCTGCCGCTCAGCGGTCAGCTGCTCGACGCCCTGGTCGTTCTTGATGGCGGCCGGTGCGACGATGCCCCCGTACCAGCTGTCGGTGCGGACGCTGCCGGCAGGGTAGGTGCGCCACGCCTCACCCATGGCCTCGCCGAAGGGCAGGCTCGACGTGAGGAAGTGAAGCCACTTGGTGCCACCGTCGGTGTAGAACTCGGTGCGCTTCTGCGGCTGCGTAATGGCCTCGTAGCCCGAGACGCCGAAGGTGAAGCCGTTGTCGCGCTGCGCGTAGACGTAGTCGAGCATCGGGCTGGCGACACCCATGCCCGTGTAACTGGCCTCGGTGCGTCCCAGCGTCTTGTCCTGCGCGACAAACGTCTTGTCGTCGGTCAACGGAGTGGACTGGGTGAAACCGAGGTTGTAGACGTAGGGGCTCTTGGCCGTCGCCTTGTAGGCGAGTGCGAGCTCGCCACCGGGCGCGGAGGCCAGCATCGACTTGACCTGGTCGCCTTCGGCCATGGGCAGGGAGTAGGAGGCCACCGGCAGCTGCGAGAAGCCGCTGGAAGGAATCCACTTACCTGGAGCCGGAGCGTAGAAGACCAGCGCCTTGGCACCGGCCGCAGCGGCCCGGTTGAGCAGCGTCAGGGACAATCCCGGACCGCTCACCTTCACGAGCGCGACCTTGCCACCGACGCGGGCGGGGGTCAGCTCCGTCGCAAGTCCGGTGCCACCGTCAACGAGCGGCGCGGTGCCGACGCCGTCGAGGCCGGCCACGGCCCAGTCCGCGGCGATCGGGTGCAGCACGGGTCCACCGACGACCGACATGGACTCCACGGTGGGCGCGTAGCGACGTGACCAGTCACCGAACTCCCATGTGCCCTCCTGCGGATTGCCCTGCACGTCGGCATACACGGCGGTCGCCGTCGAACCGACGCCCAGAGAGCCGGAGTGGATCCAGGTGTCGTCCCAGGTGCGGGAGAAGGCCAACACGGAGGCCCTGGCCACGCTCGGTCGGTCCGTCTTGACAGAGAGCAGGTGCGCCTTCGTCGCGTCGAAGTCGACCGTCAGGTTGCCGGTGATCTTCAGTTCCGGGCGTCCGAAGTAGGCGATGGAGCCCAGCGTGTTCGGGGTCAGGAAGGTCGGGTCCGGCGTTCTGACAAAGCTCGACAGGAAGTACGTGCCGGGACGCACCTGGAACGTCTGCTCCGCGGCGCCGTTGTTGAAGGCGCGCTGGCCCTTGAAGGAGTCGATGTTCACCACGTCGATGCTCGAACCGGAATTCGCCGGCTTGCCGAGACGGTCCGTCATCCGGACCGTGAGCTGCACCGTCTCGGGAGTGACGTAGAGGGAGAAGGGCGTCGACACCGTGGCGTCGCCGGTGGCCAGGATGCGGCCCGTGACGTCGCCGTACTGCCCGGCGTCGAGCTTCGCGGTCGGGTCGATCTTCAGCGGGACCGTCACGGTCTGTCCCGCGGGAACGGTGACCGTCGACGCACCGAGCGTGACCGGCGCTGACTTGACGGCCGAACCGTCGTCACCGGTGACAGCAGTGCTGGACAGCTGAAGCGTGACCGGCTTGTCGGAGACGTTGCTGTAGGGCACGTCCAGCGTCGTGATCTGGGCGCTCGTGTGTGGCCACGCGAAGGTGCCGCCCTGCACGGGCATGGTGGTGACGACCTCATTGACCGCATCGATGACATCGAGACGGCCCGCTCCCTGCGCGCGCACGTCGCCCGGGACGTCCGACTTGGCGGACGACACGAGGGCTGCCTTGAGCTGCTGGCCGGTCCAGGTCGGGTGGGCCTGCTTGACGATGGCGCCGGCGCCGGCGACGTGTGGCGTCGCCATCGAGGTGCCCGACATGGACTGGTAGGCATCGTCGCCGCGTCCGCCGGAGCGTGCCGCGGAGATGTCGACGCCGGGTGCCGAGATCTCTGGCTTGAGGGTGTGGGTGAACGCCGCCGGCCCGCGGCTGGAGAACCAAGCCGGCACGTCCTGCCGGTCCACCGCACCGACCGTCAGCACGGCGGGAGCGCACGAGGGTGCGGTGACCGTGTTGTTGGCCGAACCGGTGTTGCCGGCGGCGATGACGAAGAGGGTCGTGCTGGTCGTGGCGAGCTCCTGAGCGGCGGATGACAGCGGGTCGTCGCACTTTCCGGGAGGGGCGCTGCTGCCCAGGCTCATCGAGACGATGTCAGCGTGCTGCGCGACCGCCCACTCCATGCCCGCGATGATGCCCGAGTCGTAGCCGCCGCCGTTGTCACCGAGCACCTTGCCGATGAGCAGGCTTGCTCCGGGGGCCACGCCGCGCTTGAGACCGCCGCTGGCTGCGCCGGAGCCGCCGACGGTCGACGCGGTATGCGTGCCGTGTCCGTGCACGTCCGACAGCGCACCACCGCGTGATCCGGTGAAGTCCTGGGAGGCCACGATGCGGCCCTGCAGGTCGGGGTGTTCGGCGTCGGCGCCGGTGTCGAGGACGGCCACCTTGGTGCCGGTGCCGGTGAGGCCGACGGCCCACGCCTTGTCGGCGTTCACCTGCTTGGCCGACTTGTCGAGCCTGGCGTGCGCCTTGCCGTCGAGCCAGATCTTCTCGATCTTGGCGCCGGCAGCGGTGGAGGGGTCTGCCACGTCGGCGAAGAAGTCGCTCGCCTGGTCCTTGTCGGCCTTGAGCACGATGCCGTCGATCGAGTGCAGCGTCTGGCCCTTTGCGGCGCCCTTGGGCGTGGTGGGTGCCGAACGAGCCCGGCTGAGGTCCGTGGTGTAGCGCGCGATGACCGGAACAGTGTCGGTGCTCGCGTCGTCGTAGCCCATCGCGACCAGGCCGGTGACGTTGAAGAGCTCCTCGTCCACCTTGCCGGCGGAAAGAGCGTCGGCGGCGTCGGCGGGGTAGACGTAGACGTCCTTGCCGACCCGTCGGGTCTCGACGGACGGCACTGAGCCGTCCTCGCGCGGGAGCACGGTGACGACCGGCGAACTGGTGCCGGCCCCGGCAACGAGGACCTTGTCACCCGTGATGAGGGTGACCGTCTTGGGGGAGCCGGTCGCCGTCTTGGCAGCCGATGATCCGACGATCGGGCGGGGTTGGGCAGCCGGGTCCTGGCCGAAGGCCGAGGGCGGGGCGGCCGCGGTGGCGGCAACGATGGCAACCGTCGCCACCCCTAGGGCGTTACGCCAAATGGGGCGCATGCTGGTCCTCCGGGACGTGGTGCGCGAGCCCGCTGTTCGGGTCCACGCTGCATGGGGGGAGACGCCGGGTTGGATGTCGGCGCCCGCGAGCCAGAGTGCCCGAGGCGCTGGTTCGTCGGGAAGAATGCCAGGGCGGCGGATATTTGCCATGGCGGAGGTGCGCCATCAGCCAAGTGGAGCGACAGAGCGGGCGAAAGGAGCGAGTGTGGAAGCGCTCGCAGCGTTGGGACTGAGTCCCCTGGAGGCAAAGCTCTACCGCGCGCTCGTCGGTCTGGGCGGGACGGGCGTCGATGACCTGGCCCATCGATGCCGGCTTTCCAGCGCGGAGGTCGGGGGCAGTCTGGTGGCGCTGGAGGGGCAGGGTTTGGTGGCGCAGTCGGCCGCCACCCCGGGCCGCTGGGTGGCGGCACCACCGGGAATAGCGCTGCGGGCTCTGGTCAACGATCGACGCCACGAGCTGGAGCAAGCCGAGCTCGTGGCCGCGCGGCTGGCCGAGGTACACCGCACCGATGCCGCGGGCAACGTCCATGATCTGGTCGAGGTCGTCGTCGGGGCCAGCGCTGTCGGTCAGCGGTTCCACCAGCTGCAGCTGGGCGCCGTCCAGGAGGTGTGCGTGCTCGTCACCGACGAGCCCACGGCTGTGCCGGCGACGGAGAACCAGGCCGAGGACATTGCAGCGGCCCGCGGCATTCGCTATCGGATCGTGCTCGAGCGCGACGTGCTCGAACAGACGTCGCAGACCGAGCTGGTGGCGGTGATGCGCCGCAACGAAGAGGTGCGTGTCAGCGACCGCGTCCCCACCAAGCTCGTGATTGCGGATCGTCGCACCGCGATGGTTCCACTCGACGCGGACTCCCCGGACCCGGCGGCCCTGGTCATCCACTCGACCGGCCTCGTGCAGTCCCTCCTGTCGCTCTTCGACTTCGTCTGGCGTGACGCCTGGCCACTGATGTTCGCCTCCCCCGATGTCGACGAGGTCGTGCAGGCACCGCCCGGGCCCGATGAGTTCGACATCCAGGTGCTCTCGCTTCTCATCGCCGGCGCTTCTGATGCCTCGGTCGCGCGGCAGCTCGATGTCGGGCTGCGCACCGTCCAGCGCCGGGTTCGTTCGCTCATGGATGCCACCGGCGCCAGCAGCCGGATCCAGCTGGGCTGGGCGGCATACGAGAAAGGCTGGCTGCGCCGACCCTGACGCCACGCGACGTGGCGAACATTGTGGCCCGCCTCGTGAGCCCAGGTCCGGGCGGCGAGCACATCCGGCTCAGGAACAGGCTGCCGGGCACGTATGCCGTCGTCGTCGGTGGCACGGACGTCCCGTCGGGGACGACGCAGTTCGACTACCACGAGCGGCTCTTCTCGCGCGGCATCGGCACGGTCGCCGTCGACAGCAGCCAGCCCCAGCTACTCCCGCCGGGCCAGCGGCTGCCGATCAAGGCCACGGTCACGGTGGCAGCCGAGCCGATGAACGACGAGGGCCTCGTCGCCATGGTGCCGGTCGCGAACGACCACGGCACGACCATCGGCTACGCCGACGTCCTCGTAACGTCGGTCAGCACGCCCGACGGCACGGTGCTGGCCAACATGACCGCAATGGTGGGTGCGGACATGAACAACGCCGGCGTCATGGTGGGTGACAAGCAGATCTCCGCCAGGACCAAGCCCATCCGATGGACGCGGGACGGCGGCGTCGAACCGCTGCCGATCGGTGACACCGGACGCGCGGGAACGGCATACGACGTCAACGAGACCGGCGAGATAGCAGGCGAGATCACCCTGACCACGGGGAAGCTCGTGCCCGCCCTGTGGAAGGCGGACGGGTCCCTCACCTCGATCGGAGTGCCGACCTGGCGGGCGTACACCTCGGCCCGGGCCTCGGCCCTCAACGACGCCGGCCAGGTCGTCGGCGACGCGCGCCTGCTGGTCACCGTCAACGGCGTCGGCCACACATGGGACGAGGGATACGTCTGGTCTGCCACTGACGGCTTCCGGCAGCTGCCGCATCTCACGGACGACACGTCGGAGACGCTGCCACACGCCATCAACGACGCCGGCTGGGTCGTCGGCAGCTCGAAGATCAACGGCACCAAGCACGCCGTGATGTGGAGTCCGGAGGGCACGATCGAAGACCTCGGAGTACTGCCCGGAATGGGTGACTCGGACGCCACGGCGATCAGCCAGAACGGCACCGTGGTCGGCGCCAGCGGTGACGACGCCTTCGTCTGGACCCGCGCCGGCGGCATGCATCGGCTGGCCGACTACGGCTTCGACGCGGGCGCTGTCAAGGTGACCGCTGACGGATGGGTCCTCGGCAGCGCCGAGGTGCAGCCGCGCGACTCGGTCCCGGTCGTGTGGGACCCCCAGGGTCGCGTCTACGACGTGACGCGGATGGTCGATCCTGGGACCATCTACCCGCTGCAGCCGATGACCATCAACGACAAGCACGAGGTCGTGGTGTACGGCTACGTCGGTTCGGCGTCAGGTGAGGTGCTGATGCAGCTGCCGTCCTTGCCCTGAACCGGTCAGGAGCGGGGCGGGGTGGCCCACGGCGGCCGTCCCGTCCCGCTCCTGCGTGGACCACGTAGGTGTGCGGGCCGCGCAGCTCCATGCTCACGGGAGAAGCTCAACTCGTGTTGGACCTCGTCGGCCGTCTCACCCGGACGGCCCATCGTCGCCGCGATGACCGCTAGCGGGCAGTCGACCTTATGGATCCGCCGCGACGACGTCTGTTCAACCACGCACACACGATGTGTAAGCGTGCGGCGATCAACCGAGGGCTGGCGGCAGGCTACTCCACGGCACGGCTGCGAAAACGCTCCAGCTCTGACACCGGTAGGCGTGTCCCGGCGGCTTTGAGCAGCGAGACGACATCCTGCGTGCGCCGGTCGAGCCGTTCCGCGAGCACGAAGGCCATATCGGCCACGATTGCCGTTGCGAGGCGTTCGTGGCGGGCGAGGCGGCCACGAACATCGTCCGCACGCCACTTGATCATTCGCACCGGAGAGTTCGCTCTGGCTGTAGCAGTACGAGAGGCGGATGGCACGAACACCGAGAGTTCGCCGAGAACCGACCCGGGGCCGAGCGTCGCGAGGATCCGGCCCTGTTTGAGGACCTCGACAGTTCCTTCGAGAATGGCTGCGACGCCGTCTGCTGGGTCGCCTTCTTCAAAGAGCGTCGAGCCGGCTGCCGCGTCGCTCATCGTGGTCTCTCGGATGAGCTGGTCCATGTCCTCGTCAACGACGAGTCGAAACGGGCACACGTCTCGAATCGCTGCTGATCGCTCCGCATTCAAGCGCGTTCTCCGTGAGTGTCGATGGGATCGGCGAGAACGATCCTAGGACGCGAGGGCAGGGTCGTTAGGCACCACCTTAGCCCTGATCCTTCATGAGATGGACGTTGCGTCAACTGGCCGGCTTCGCGTGCTCTTGGGCGACGGTTGAGGGTGATTCCGGACCACCGCCTTGGAGATGGCTGCGTGGATCGGTCGCGCCGCCGGACCCGCTCTCCGCGGGCGGATGCGCGCCGACAAGACATCACCGGGGCCGAGCCGGTCCGCGAATGCGCCCGACGTGTGCAGCCTGACATGCGCCACGGCCTGGTCGCTACCGCGTCCCACCTGCACTCGGACCGTGCTGTTACCGTTCAAGTCGCGAGTTCGCTCCTGGCTCGAGGATCCGTCGCGTCAAGAACGTCAGAATCCCTGCCAGGAGGGTGAGCATCCGCGGATGCTCACCCTCGAGTGGCCTCAGTCCCGTGGAGGATCAGGGTTGGGATCATGGGTCGACAGGAGGCGGTGATGGGTCGAGGTCAATCGAGGTTCATCGAGCGTGCGTCATGGCTGTTGCGGCTTCCACTCGAAACTCCAACCATCCCGTTCGAGGATGTGCGGACCGGATGCACTCTCTGGTTGAAACTCGACTACCTGCTGCCAAGCGGATGCACCAAGGATCGGATGGCGACGAACATCGTCGCGTATGCGATCGCATCGGGCGAAGTGTCTCCCTCCACCGTCGTGGTCGAGGCGTCGAGCGGGTCGACCTCGATCGCGTTGAGCATGGTCTGCGCCACCGTCGGTGTGCCGTTCCGGGCGTACATGCCCAAGACAGTCAGCGGAGAGCGGGTCTTGATGATCCGCCGGCTCGGTGGCGATGTGGTTCTCACCCCTGCTGGACAGGGCATGGATGGAGCGGTCGCCGCATTGCTCCACGACTCAGGAACAGAGGCGGACCTGTACGCCGCCCGGCAGTTCGAGAATCCGCGCAACGTGTTCGCGCATCAGCACTCGACCGGGCCCGAGCTCATCCAACAGGTCGGCGTGCGGCTTGACGGCTTTGTCGCCGGTGTAGGCACTGGCGGCACGTTGATGGGCGTGGCGCACGCGCTGCGGGATCACGGCTACGACACGATCATCGCTCGAGCGATGCCGACTGCGACGTTCACTGCGGAGGGCGACCCAGAGGTCGTCGGGGGGATACCGGGCATCGTCGAGGGCATGAGCAAGCTCATCGACCCTGACGCCGTTGGACTCGAGGACCCGGTGCTGGTCCCGGAGCCGGAGGCAATGGCTACAGCGCGCGAGTTCGGTCGTCGCGGCTTGGGCATTGGCCCGTCGAGCGGGCTCAACATCGCCGCAGCGCGGCGGCTTGCCGCCCGCCTTGGCCCCGGGCACCACGTGGGCACAATTCTGCCAGACCGTATGGAGCGGTACTTCTCAACTGCCTTGTTCGACGACGTGACAGCGGAGCTTTAGCGCGCTCGCGGACACGACGTCGCGGGGTGCTCTGGCCTACTCGTCGAGGAGCGAACTGTGGAGTTCCCGCTCCGGCAAGACCTGGACGAAGTACTCAACGCCGAACATCTCTCGGAGGATCGGATCGGCGAACATGCTCGGATCGATTGGATACTGAGTGCGATGTGCGGCCGTGGCGCGGATCTTGTGGCCGACGAAGTCGGAGACGTCGATGCACGTGCTCACTCTGGCGTCGATCTGATCGCCTGACGGAAGCGATCTGGTCACGACAGGCTGGGCCTGCTCCGCCGATCCGTCGATAGGGACGGGGTCAGATGCTAAGAACGTCAGGCTTGTGACGTCATCCAGGGCAACCACATGTGCGTTGCGGGGCTGGCCCGTGGCGATGCCCTCTTCTCCGATGAACTCCCCCGGGCCCGACCGGTCGACCACTCGCACACGACCGTCCTCGCCCTCTCGCCGGATCTCCACCTGACCGGACAGAAGGAAGTACATCATCGTTGCGGCCTCGCCCTGTTCGATGAGGTAGGAGCCGGATGGAAACCATTCGACATTGACGAAATCGCCCGCATATCCGAGCGCGGTCGCCTCGCGCGAGAAGACCCACAGTGCGCGCACGAATTCGTTCGTGCCTTTGAAGCGGGTTGCCAGCTCGACGACCCACTCGGCCAGGCGGTTGCGCAGTAGCATCCTGCTTCGCGGCGGGTGGCAATGGAAGAGTCGGATCGATTTGGCGGATCGCCTTTCGTAGCAGGCCGCGGTGACCGCCGCGCCTACTGCTATGTGGTCCGGATGACCGGAGAATCCGTCAGGCCCGAACGTGACCACCACATCGGGATCGATCTCGCTGAGCAGCTCCGACGCGAGCTTGACCAGGATCTGACTGTCGATTTCGGAGAGCCCGCCATCTGGATAATCGAGACATCTCGTCTCGGTGAGCCCGAGCTCCTTTCCTGCCGCATCAAGTTCCTTCTCCCGAACTGCTCTCAAGGTCGCCCGGGTCGCCGCGCTCGCGTCCCTGATCTGGCCGGCTCCGCCCTTGGTAAGCGAGATCACGCGGACCTCGGCGCCGGCACTCGCGTACTTGGCGAAGGTGCCGCCGGCGCAGAGGGTCTCGTCATCGGGATGGGCGAAGATTCCCAACACACGCGGAGGCTGCCGACTGGAAGCGTTCACGGAGGTGTTGTGCGCCACGATCACCATCGAATCTTCTCGTAGGTTTGACCTGCACCTGTGGATCGGCCACCTGGTCGATGGCGCGCAGTAACTTCCTCGCCGGAGCAAACGAGCGAGCACCCCCGTTGGCGCGCCGGTGAGGAAGGTGACGCCGATGTTGAGGGTAGTGGCCGACGACGCACGGGGCGAGGCCGACGGCATTTGGATGAGATCGTAACTGAGGGTGCCGGCGGATGTCGGCCGCGGCGTTGGCGGCCGAGGTCGACATGTACCTGGCCGGCCCGGCCAGTGAGCGGGACCAGCGCGGGCACCGGCAACGCCCTCAAATGCCGCTGTCAGTTCGCGCTCCAGCCGAGGTCCGAATGGCGTGCCTCCTCGAGTGGAAGGCGCGGGCGCAGCGATCCGGTCGGCTCGACTGCCCACCAGTTGGTTCTGCCGGACCACCCACTTGGCAGACGTCAGAAAGCGGAGGCGGTACGACGTCGGCGGCGTAGGCCCAGCATGTGCGGCAGGCCGGAGCCGGCGACGGCCAGGGTCCTCCCGACGCGTCCGAGCAAGGATTGTTCCGGCAGGGGAGGGAGTGCACCCGGGACGCCCGCCAAGTTGACGAAGTACGCCCGAACCGGGCCGATCCCTTCGAGGTTCTGAGACACCTCGTGCGCTGGACCAGGCATCGGGGTGTTTGCGGTGTGGTAGAGCTCATCGGAGAGGAGCAGGTACTCGGGGACCTTGACAGGGTTCTTCAGCAGCCGATGGACGAGGATGACGTCGATCCCGACGAGCTTGCGCCGCTGCCTGATGGTCTGGGTGGCGACCTCGCCGATGTGCGCGACGAACTTGAGCTTCAGGTTGTTCGCCTGGCTGCAACTGTTGCACGGGCAAAGGTTGGTCGCGACATAGTGCCGCTCGAGGTGGAACGCCCGGTGCATGGCCATTGCGGCCTGGAGAGTCAGGGCGACCGTTGCGTCACTGTCCAACGTGTCGGCCTGACGAGCGAGAAAGGCTGCGTCGCCTTCGATTTCGATCAGGTCGAAGTCGGGCACGGCATCGATCACCTTCTCCAGAAGCCGCGCGGTGTTGACCTCGGCATGAGCAAGGCTCATTCGATGGGATCGCATGTACTCGGTGTAGCCGCCGATGTCGGCGATAAGGAGAAGCGAACGCCCAGACGTCATACAAGACCGTACCAACACCCCGGACTATCAACGTGTCGTCAAACGCATTCGGGAACCGCTCCTAGACCAGCCCGCGGGAATCTGAGCTCCGGCTATTGAGGCGGTTGCTCAGGGTCGTCACGGGGCGTGAAGCGGTCGAGCATCGAGTCAACCACCACCCCCGCCTCGCGGGCGCTCGGCGTGTAGCCGAGCACGACCGGGAGGAAGTGGTCGGAGCGCAGCGCCTTCAGTCGGAGCTCGCTGGTGGCTCGGACGGTGGCGGTCCGGCGGATCCGCCGGAGCAGGGCGATCTCTCCGAACCCCAGCCCCGGACCGAGCGTTGCCACGACCTGTCCGTCCCCGATCACATCGGCCTCGCCCGACTCGATCACGAAGTAGCGGTCCCCGACATCGCCCTGATGGAAGACGTCGTGACCAGCGGGCACGTCCACCGGTTCCAGGCCGCGAGCGAGCTGCTCGATGGCGGGCAGGGGCAGGACGTTCAACATGGCCACCCTGTGCAACAAGTCGATGTCGTCATCTCGCACGCCGATGGACCGGTCCATTCCTCGCAGCCGTTGCCATGACGCCACGGCAAGGACAGGACATAGCAGACCGACAGTCACGAGCGCAGGACGTACGCCGGCCCCGTCGACCACCAGCGAGGCGACCAGCGCTCCGACCCCGATGGACAGGGCGACCAAGCTCTCCAGCACTCCGAAGACCCGCGCCAGCACTTCGTCCGCGGCTAGTCTGGCCAGCAGCGTGAAACCTCCGAGATCGATCAGCGAGTTCCCGACGCCGACACAGGCCAGCAGGCCCAACGCCGCGATCTGTTGTGGGAAGACGCCGATCAGCGTGACCGGGATACCCCAGAGGGCCACCCCAACGGCGAACCACGCGCCGAGGCGCCGAGTGCCGACCAGCAACGAAGCGGCGAGTGAACCTAGGACCGCACCCGCCCCGATGGCAGCGGTGAGGATGCCCACGCCCGGTTCGCCGGTCCGCAGCAGTTCGATGGCGACCACCACGTTGAGTACGGTCAGCGCCCCTCGGGTGAATGACTGCGCCGCCGCAAGGCCCATGATGAGTGCAAGGTCGCGGCTCCGGCTGACGACTCGAATGCCTTCGGCGGCCGACCTCATCCAGCTGGTCTCTCTCGGGGCAGCCGGCCGCGGAGGTGCGTCGTAGTTCAGCCGCAACAGCAAGGCTGCAGCCCACAACGAGGCGCCCGCAGCCACAGCGAACACGACGGTCACGCCGGTGAACTGCAGCAGCAACGCTGCCAGTAGCGGACCTATGAACGTCGCGGCGGCGTCCAGCAGCCCACGGACCACATTGGCGCTGGCGAGCTCGTATCCGGTATGGCAGAGCGACGGGAGTAATGCGGAGTGCGCGGGTCGGTAGAGCGTGGCAGCGATGGTCGACAACACCGCCAGCACATACACGATCTGCAGCGGTCCGCCCACGCCCACGACGACCGCAGCCGCACCCGTGGCGACACCACGCAGCACGGAGACCAGGATCAGTACGCGCTCCCTGCGGCCCTTGTCGGCCAGCGGCGACAACAGGGGGGTCAGCATCGCGGACGGGGCCATGCGAAGGAGTCCCACCAGCCCGACGGCTGTCGCACCACCGTCCCGGTAAGCCACGATCCCGAGCCCCACGGTGAACGCCCACTCCGCCGTCCAGGCTCCGAGGAAGCTGAGCTGGGCGCGCCGTAGGTTGGGGTTCCGGGCGTTGCTGGTGAACGCGCCCGCGGCATTGCCCAGCCTGCCCCGGAGTCCCTTACCCGCCATCCGGCGACGATACCGTTCTGTGCCGAGCATCGCGCGACGCAAACGCATTCACATGACGCGATCAGCGCGTTCAAGCCGGCGCAGATCAGTTGTCGGACGACAGTCGCACCTCAGTCGACGTAGGACAGACCCGGAGTCCGCGACACTGCCGAGTTGGCCTCTTGATCATCAAGGGGCCGCTCGAATGGCCGGCCACAACGTCCCACGTCGAGAGCGCTTCGCGTCCCTACGGGATCGGCAAGCCGACTCTTGGCATGGATCGCGCTCGCCTGGGGTGGCAGCTATTAGGGGGACGGAGCAAGGATGACCACGATCTCCCTCTTGGCGGCGAGGTGAAAGGCGCACGGCTGGAATTCAGCCCGAGGGAGTTCGTGGAGCCCGCTGTCGATCTGCGGTATTCGCCGAAGTGCCCGGCCCAGATGGCCCCCGCCCTGACTGCCGATACCTGTTCGGAGGATGTCGCCAGGGGATTGCGCGCATACGATCCTCAGGTGACCGGGTCCTGGCTCCAGGCTGGCGTCCACGGGCGTGGCCCGGGGCGGGCTGTCGTCCGCGGGTTGGAGCGGCTGGCCGATCTCGGCGCTCGCCCGGAGAACACCCACGACGAGCGGCTCCGACAGGGCACGCTCATCTTCTCGTCGCTGCTGATCACGGCGATCTCCACGATCTGGGTGACCACGTACCTCGCCTACGGCGACCCGGTCTCGGCGGCGATCCCAGGCTTCTACCAGGTGATCACCGTCATCGGGCTGGCCGTCCTGGCCCGGACGCGGCGTTTCGCCACGTTCCGCAACACGCAGCTGCTGGCGTTCCTGGTGCTGCCGGCTTTGCTGCAGGTCTCGCTCGGCGGCTTCGTGGCCTCGAGCGCGATGGTCCTCTGGACGGTCTTCGCGCCACTGGCGGCGCTCGCGTTGCTCGGTATCCGGCGCTCCGTGCCGTGGCTGGTGGCGGTCTTCGTCGAGTTGGCCGCGCTCGCCCTGGTCGATTCCCGACTCGCACAATCCCCGTCGGCGCTGCCACTCGGCTTCGTGGTCACGTTCTTGGTACTGAACATCGCCGGCGTCATGGTGAGCGCGTACGTCATGCTCAGCTACTTCGTGGAGCAGCGGGAACGAGCCCATCGGGACCTCCGGGCCGAGCGGGAGCGTTCGGAGCGGCTCCTGCTCAACGTATTGCCGGAGCCGATCGCCGAGCGCCTCAAGACAGAGCCAGGGTGATCGCGGAACACTACGACGCGGTGAGCGTGCTCTTCGCCGACATCGTCGGCTTCACGGCGCGATCGGCGGTGATGGCGGCGGCGGACGTCGTGAAGCTGCTGGACCAGGTGTTCTCCGCGTTCGACCGCATCGCCGATGCCGAGGGGGTCGAGAAGATCAAGACGATCGGCGACGCGTACATGCTGGCCGGCGGCCTGCCGAAGCCGCGGCCGGACCACCTCGCAGCGGTCGCCCGTACCGCGCTCGCGCTGCGCGACGAGGTCGCCCGGATCGCAGCCCAGCCCGGGCAGGACTGGCTCGCGGTCCGGATAGGAATCGACTCGGGACCGGTGGTGGCCGGCGTGATCGGCCGGCGCAAGTTCATCTACGACCTCTGGGGCGACACCGTGAACACTGCGAGCCGGATGGAGTCCCACGGCCCACCCGGCGAGATCCAGGTCACGGGACGGGTGGCCGCCGCCCTCGGCCCGGAGTTCGCCGTACGTCCGCGCGGCACCATCGAGGTCAAGGGAAAGGGCCCGATGCAGACCTTCCTCCTTGACCGGCCCTAGCGCCGGCCGACGGCACAGCATTCCTGGAGCGGGGTGGCAGCTAAAGCTGTGCACTGGCATCCGCTCAGCAGCGGACGCGCGGTTTAGGAAGCCGCTTCCCTCCGATGCAGGCCATTCACCGGAGGGCGGCGAGGCTCTGGGTCAGTTCCTGCTCGGTCGGCACGCGGTTGTAGGAGGCAACGATTGTGCTGTCAGCGCGAACGAAGGCGAAACTCGCCAGCGCGAAGAGGCCGTTCACAGTCGGGGTGTCTTCGTGGGCGAGGGGGAGTGTGAGGCCGGGGACAGCCAGTGGGTACCCGGGCTTTCCCAGGCTCCCCTCCTGGACTGCGAGCACTCGCGGCTTCGTGCCGTTGCCACTCAGGGTTTGCAGTTTCAGCAACGCTTCCCGGTGGCCGGGGAACGCATCACCGCTCTCGTCAAAGGCCAGGTCCGACGGGAAGAACGCGAGTACGAACGGTTGGCCGGCAAGATCCTTCAGTCCGATCCGACCGCCTTTGACCAACTCCAGTGTGAAGTCGGGTGCTTGCTTGGACTTCCCGGACGCCGGATGCTCGGCCGCGACGACTACCGACCGCGCGCCAGGCGGTGGTTCGGTCGAAAACGTCGTCGCGGTGATCGCGGGGTTGAGCACCAGTTTCTCTGCCACCATGAGTGGATGCCGCAGCAGGATACCGGTGGCCTGATCGAACCAGACCTCACTCGTGGCGGGGGCACCCGGCTCGGGACTCGGCTCCACGCACCGATATCCGGCCGCGGCCCGGCCGATGATGGTCTTCGTGGTCTTGAGATCGGTACATCCTGAGGACTGTGTTGTCGACCAGATGAGGCTGGCCCAGGACATCACACCCTGAACCTCGTCCGGGTGCTCACCCGGAGCCTCGTAGACGGTGTACGGCGGCTCGTTCGACTGAGAGAACACCAAAACGCGATTGCCATCCCAGGTTGTGAGGTACTCCTCGCCGACAACCGTGGCCTCCGGATCCCCGTAGATCGATATCTTGAGCCGAACCTTGCTGCCGCCGTCGGTGATCACGTGGTAGCGCGTCACCTGTGGTCCGCCCTCGTCGGTGTCGAACTTCTGCAGGTACTGGACCTCGATCGGCTGCGGCCCGCGAACCGTCGCACTGGCCGTCGCCCCACTCGTCGGGAATCGAGTAGCCGACGTGCCGGCTCCGGGATCGGACCCGCAGCCGACCAGGAGCATCACCGAGACCGCTGTCCACCACACGCAGACCTGACGACTTGCCATCTGACCGTCCCCCACACCGCGGCGACCGGCCGTCCCCACACCCCTCGATGACCGAGGCCCACCGTGTCCCCAGACCGGTCAACTTAACCGTGGCAGCCCAGCCTCAGATGGTCAAGGGAATCGCAGTTGGCCGTTGATGACGAACACCAAACGACTGACGCGCCTAAATGAAACGCTTTTTAGTTTGGCGACAGGACAGGGAATGTGCACTACTTCCACCTGTGCGAATCCGCCTCCGATTGACAGGCGTGCCCTAGTACTCCAGCCGTAGTTCGTGATCTGGCGGTGTGGCGGTCCCGGACGTAGCGCAGCCACCGGTTGATGATCTCGGGTTGTGTGGACTCAAGACGGTCGCGCGGTGGCTGCGTGCCATAGCGTAGACCCTGATCGGTGGCGGCGTGGTTTCGACGAGTTGGTGGGGCGGATCGCGTCGCAGTTCGTCCAGGTTGAGCCGCGTCGGCGGGCCGGGTTGTTCCTGCTGGGGTTGCTGGCCGGGTTGCCGCGGGTGAACTGCTGGACGATCGCCGAGCACGCCGGTGAGGCGTCCCCGGACGGCATGCAGCATCTGCTGGCTCGGGCGGTGTGGGACGCCGACGCTGTGCGTGACGACCTGCGGACTTACGTGGTGGATCATCTCGGTGACCCGGGCGCGGTGCTGGTGGTCGATGAGACCGGCGAACTGAAGAAGGGCGTCCACACGGTCGGGGTGCAGCGCCAGTACACCGGGACCGCGGGCCGGATCGAGAACGCACAGGTCGGGGTCTACCTGGTGTGTGCCGCCACGGGTGGGCATGGGCGGTTCGATCCGCCTCCCTGCGGCGTACTGCGAGGTCTACGGCCTCAAGCCCACCAACGGGTCGTTCCGCTCGACGACTTCCAGCCGCCCGGACCTCCTGCGCCCGGGTCGAGGGCTGGCCGGAGGACGTGAACCTGTCGACCAACTGGAGGCCTCCGGCTCTCCAGCGTCAGTTGATTCGAGTTCGCGTCACGAACCGTGTCACGCGGCGGTGGGGCACCCACGCGGGCCGCTACGAAGGCATCAGACCTTCCGCCGCAACACTTCGTAGGAGCTGCGTGGGTCCGTTGGTACGTGGTAGGCCCCGTCGGACTCGAACCGACAAACCGCGGATTGGGAATCCACACCTGCAGTTGATGCGCGTCGATCGCCGATATCGCCGCCTGAGCTGGGAACTCTCACACAGTGTAGTTGTTGCCATTCGCCGTCATGTTGCGGTGTTTCGTATCCAAAGAGGTGGCCAAAGAGGTGGGCCTCAGTCCTCACTACTTGCCGTGTTTCCCGCGTCCGTTGCGCAGATACCGCCGCCGCGACAGGACGCATATGGGGACCGGCAGCCTGATCCAGCGATACCTCACGCCTACGTATCAGTGCGGCGGGCTGTCTCCTTGGCTCTGATGAAGGCAAACACGAAGCAGCCGATTGCGAATAGAGCCGGGGGGCCACTTAGTGCAGCCAGCCCGGTCGCGAAGGATTGTCCGTTGTTCAACTGGTCAGTGGGCATGCTGGTGCGTATGTCACGGGGGTCGATTGTGACCTGGATGGGCTGCCCGACCGTGGCGCCGAGCTGGCTGCTTTCGGCAAAATCCACATCGATTAGCCGGCCATCTGGCAGGGCGGCGCGAACGCCAAGCGACTGCTTCGATCTGTTGTACTCGGTCACCTCGGTTACGGTGGCCGTAACATGCTGGCCTCTCGCTCTAAGGATTGCCCGAGCGTCGTACTCGTCGATGACGTTGCTCATGAATGCACCGGCCAGTGCAAGTGCGGCAGCCCCGACGAAGACCGGGACCAACCACCCGCGTCGCCAAGCTCGGAGCAACCAATGCATGAGGCTAAGTGTGGCCGATCCTGCGAGGACTCGCGTCACTGACCAACGGTTACGTATGAAGCACCTGGGCAGTCCTCCGGATCGCCGATCGACCCCTGACTCTTCCTGCCATGGGCGGGGGTCGCATTGAGGGCCTACTGGGGACGCGCCGGCCACCCTGGTTGCGCAGCCGACGGCCGAACGAACGGCGTTAGGGACTCGGACCCCGTACCCGCTGATAATCGGGCTGATCTACTCGATGCTGCTCCTTGTTGCCCGAAAGCCCTTTATTTCTAGGGCATCCGCCGCGTGGCGGTGGTTCGTCGCTGCTGCTCGTTCCCGGACGTTACCCGTCGAATCCCGACCCGTAAGTCGTGCCGCGTCACCGCCCGGCTCTGTGCTGGGCTCACCCACACTAGGCCGTGGTCCGCGGCTGCTCGTCCTTGATCAGCCGGTGTTGGGCGAGCACCTCTCGGACGGCCTGCCTGTCCACGGGGGTGAGTGCGTGCTTAGGCACGTGCAGGACTCCACCGCCGGGAAAGCGCATGATCCAGTGCCGTTTGGTCTCCCTGCAGTGGGTAATCCCGTCCCAGGCGACATCGAGATTGGTGAGGCGTGTACGGATGTTGATGCCTTCGTCGGAGAGGACGTAGCTGTACGTCCGCCCATACTTCCGCGAACTCAGATGCATGAAGATGCCGCGCGACTCAGGTGCGAGGCCGGCCAACACTGCGACCAGGATGTATGGGGTGGGGAGGTCGAAGGCGATGACCCAGACGAGGTATCCGACGCCGACCAGCCGGAAAAGCCAAGCCACTGGGGGCGATTGGCGCCTCGAGTTACGCATCCGATCCCAGACGTTCACTTCGACGACGGCGCTGATGTTCATCGGTACCTCCTCCCTGCCGCAGGTGTGCCCGCGAAGACTAGCGCGACTGTGGTCGACGGGCGAGAGGATCCGTCCCGTGCGGCAGCGCAGCGAGGTTCAAGTTCGCCCATCCCCTATCCGTTGGAGTTCGCTGTAGTTCATCTCAGGCTCCTACTCCGACTGCTGTACCTCGGGGGACACCTGCGGATCTGGATGAACTGCAACTGCGGCTGCAACTACCAGCCGGCCTGGCGGCCTTGGTCCTCGCGCAATCACCTTACTGACAACCACCGCCCCACAAGACACAGCGACCCCCGAGCAAACCCTCGGAGGGCCGCTACGTTGGAAGTGCGACTACTTGAGGACGATGCTGATCTGTTCGCCCACCGAACCGTCCGGGAAGGTCACCGTCCGACGCACCGTCCCCGGCGGCAGCACGGCAACAGTCTCGTCCGGCGGTGTGACCGGGATCATCACCGGGTTGCCGTCCTGATCGAGCACCGTTCGACCGTCCTTGTCAGCGAGCGGTGCCAGCGGGCCGGGCAGGTTCGGCTCGGGTGGCTCCTGTCGATCCGACGACACACCAACCACCTCCATCCGGGACGTGTTTGCCGGTGAACCGATCAGCGCAGCTTCGGCGCCACGCATTGCCGCCTTGGCATGAGTGTGCAGTCGCGTCGCTGCACCGTCCAGCGTCTGGCTATCCGGGCTCTACTTGGTGATGTACCTGAGCGACACCGGTTGCCAGCGGTAAGGCGGTCCGGCAGCCCTCCGACACTTCTTCTCCCGTTGCTCTACGACCTACTGCTGCACCGGACAGGAGAAGCCCTCGCCGACGAATCGGAAAGGGCCTCCGATCTGGGTGGAGCTGAGGGGATTCGAACCCCTGGCCTCCTCGTTGCGAACTCGGGGCAACACAGTCACAGTCGGTTATTCCAGGCTTTGCTGAGGTCGTGGCTGGTATACCGTGGCCGGTCCCGGTTGCTCCGGTTGCTGCACTTTACTGCTGCACCCACAGAGCGCGAGATACTAGCGCTGTTTGACACCCACGTGTCAAGCGGATCCGTCACGGCGCGTGGTTTACGTGGATGGGCCGGCTTCGAACTCCTGCGGCATTTTCACGTGCAGATCTCGGTAAACCCCAGCGACCTCAGCGCGAGCGGCTTGAACCATACGGATCGCCTCGACGGTGGCGGTGACAGCTGCTTGGCGGCGCGTGTTGGTCGGGTCCGCATCATCGGACTCCGTCAGGGCGAGTTCTTTGATTCGGCCGGTCAGTTGGGCGTTGCTGTTGGCCCAGGCGAAGAGGGCATCTCTAAGGCTCTGCTGGGAGGCCGGGCTCGACCGCCTCGATGAGGCCGGCGTTCAATAGTTGCGCGACGTCGGGAGGGTTCACGTTGGGGGGTAGCAGCATCCCCTTGGTCACATGGACTTCCCTGACAAGCCACTCGGTCTCGGATGGAAGAGTCCACGCCGGTCGGACATGCGGGATCTCCTCGGGTGCCAGCATGTGGCGTGGATAGAGCATGATGGATGCCGCCGTGACCCGGTATCGGGTGTCAGCCATGGTTCCTCAACTCCTCGGGACGCACCATAGATCGCCGATACACCGGCGCGATATCGAGTGCAACCAGCTGACAGTTACGTGTCAAGGGCGCGGGCAGTCCTCCCGCATCGCCCCGATAGCTGCCGACCTTAGGTTCGGGTCGGTGCGGGTCAGGGGGCGAGCTTGCTCGATCGCGGAGCGACGCCGGAGGCGCCCTTGACGCGTGCCGGGCCGAACCGCACTTCCCATCATCGCTAGCGGGGCGATGCGGGAGCCAACGGTCAGATGGCAAACCACCTCAGCAGCGGACATGGTTTGCCGGCCTCCGTGCTGTCGTCCTCGGCGAAACCACCGTCGGCCGCTACTGCGTCGGCTGCGGCTACCACCTCTTCGGCACCCCAGCACTCGAACCAGCTCCGGCCGGCATCGCGTGACACGTAACTGTCAACCGCAAGTCCTTCCGGTCAGCTCCCCCGTAGCGCCCCAGACCTACGACCGACCGGAAGAACTCGCGGCCCGACGCCTGGCTCCCTGACACCAGCGGCGCCCGTCTGGATCCGCTCGAGATCGGAGCCAGCCGATCCCACCTCAGTGCCCACCACCGACCGCTCGAAACGTCACCCGCCAGTCTCGAAAGGAGGCCGAACATGACCACCGCCCGCGCCAACACCCAAGACGTCCTGAGCGGCCTCGAAGGGCTAGCACAGGCCACCGGGAACACCCGCCCAGCCGTCGACCCCGGCAAGCGCTACAACGCCGCCTCAGGGCTCGAAGAAGCCATCCACCGCGCCGCCACCACCGCCGACTACGACGCCTGGCTCGACCACACCGCCTCGGCCGCCGGATGCTCCCGCCCGATCCAACTCCGCGGCGAGTCGCACATCGTGTCCGAACGCACCGGCCGGATCATCTCCACCCGCCACACCGACCAGATGCCAGACGGCGTCATCTACAAAGCCTGCGGCAACCGCCGCGCCGCCGTCTGCCCCTCCTGCGCCGGGACCTACCGAGGCGACACCTACCAACTCGTCCTCGCAGGCCTCACCGGAGGCAAAGGCATCCCCACGACCGTCCAGCAACACCCGTGCGCGTTCGTCACCTTCACCGCACCCTCCTTCGGGCCCGTCCACTCCGCCCGCAAGACCCGCGGCCACGACGGGCAACTCCGCAACCAGATCTGCCGGCCACGCCGCAAACCCGACCCGTGCCCCCACGGCATCGACCAACGCTGCACCCAGATCCACCGCGACGGCGAGAAGATCCTCGGCACCCCGCTGTGCCTGGACTGCTACGACCACGACCACCAGGTCGTCTGGAACGTCCTGTCCGGCGAACTGTGGCGCCGCACCATGGACCGCGCCAAAGACACCCTCCGCGCCTGGGCCAAGAAACACCGCGTCACCCTCAAACTGTCCTACGGCAAGGTCGCCGAAATGCAGGCCCGCGGCGTCGCCCACTTCCACGCCCTCATCCGCCTCGACGGCACCAACCCCCTCGACCCCAAGCTCCTGGTCGTGCCCCACCTCGCAGCCGACTTCACCCTGCTGGCCGCGGCCATCAGGCACGCCGTCGAAACCACCCGCTTCCGGTCCCTGCCGCACCCCGACAACCCCGACGGGTGGCTCATCCAATGGGGCCAGCAACTCGACGTGAAACCCGTCCGGCAAGCCGTCGACGGTGTCATCACCGAAACCGCCGTGGCCGGATACCTCGCGAAGTACGCCACCAAAGGCGCCGAGGCCAGCGGCCACTCATCGGCACGGCTCACCAACGCGACCGTCAACCGGTACGCCACCCGGCACACCCATGCCGGCCGACTGGTCGACGCGTGCTGGCGGCTCGGACGCCCCGGTTCCGACCTCGACGAAGCCGAAGCCGCGAAGAACTCCGGACGCCTGTCCTACCGCCGCTTGCAGCGGTGGGCGCACATGCTCGGCTTCGGCGGCCACTTCTCCACCAAGTCCCGCCAGTACTCCACCACCCTCAAAGCGCTGCGAGAGGCACGGGCGAACTGGCGACGCGACCGGCACCGCACCGTCGAACACACCGGCGACACCGAAACCACCCTCATCGTTGGCAACTTCACCTACGCCAACACCGGCTGGCGCACCATCGGCGACGCACTCCTCGCCAACACCGCCGCCGCCAAAGCACGTGAACACCGACGGCTCGTTAAGGACCTGATTGCCGAGATCAACGAGGACTGACACCTAACTGTCAACGAAGGAGGAGTGAAGTGTCTGTACCGAAGCATCGTGATGAACGGCTCTGGAGCATCGAGGACTTGTCTGAGTTCCTCGGCATCCCGGTGCCGACTCTGTATCGCTGGCGAACGACCGGGTACGGACCCAAGGGCGTCCGGATCGGCAGATACGTGCGCTATGAGCGGGAAGTCGTTCACCGCTGGCTCAAGTCGCTGGAAGGAGCTGTTTAGGCATGCCCCGCCAGCCACTCTCGATCGGCACTTGGGGTCTCATCAGGACGCACGAGATCACCGATGCCAATGGGCGTAAGGCGTACCGAGCTATCACCAACTTTCGCGACTTCAATGGCAAGCTTGTTCGTGTCGAACGTCGAGGGAAGACCAAGGGTGCCGCGAGGTCGAGTCTCCAGAGCGCACTCAGTGAGCGCGCCAAGATGGGCAAGGCCGGCACTTGGACACCGAGTCATCGGTTCAGTGAGATTGCCGATGAATGGGTCCGGGAGATCGAGGAACTGGTGCGGGACGGATCTCGTTCGCCGGGCACAGTTCAGAGCTACAAGTCCGTTCTGGAAAAGCATGTCCGTCCTGCCTTGGGGGAGTTGAGGCTCGCGGAGGTGACCACGGCGCGGGTCGATACCTTCATCCGCAAGGTCAAGACGGACACGGGCGTGCCGACGGCGAAACTGTGCAGGAGCGTGACATCTGGGGTGATGGGTCTCGCCGTTCGGAGCGGGCCGATCGCCGTCAACCCCGTGCGTGAGATCCGCCGCATCGAGAGACCCCGTCAGAAGAAGCTGGCCCGGTCGTTGACCGTCGAAGAGGTGGAACTCTGGCTCCAGGCGGTTTCGGAAAACGAGCGTGCGATCAGAAAGGACATCCCCGATTTGAGCATCTTCATGCTCGGCACCGGGGTTCGAATCGGTGAAGCCCTCGCTCTTACCTGGAGCGAGGTCGACCTGTCGGTAGGGATGGTCGAGATCGAATGGACGATCAGTCGAATCACGGGCCAGGGCCTCGTGCGCCGGCCAACCAAGTCTGAAGCGGGGGAGCGGTCGCTTGGTCTTCCTCAGCGAGTCCGCGACATGTTGAGCCGTCGATTCGATGCGGGGGTGAAACTCGATTGGCCTGTGTTCCCAGACAGCGTCGGCGGGTTTCGCGACCCCACCAATACCTTGCGAGAACTGCGGAAGGTCAGGGCGGAGGTGGCGTCCCTGGAGTGGGTCAAGTCACACAATTTCCGGAAGACGCTGGCGACGATCCTGGACGACGCGGGCCAGAGCGCTCGTCAGATCGCTGATCATCTCGGCCACAGTCGAGTCTCGATGACGCAGGACGGGTATCTCGGCCGCAAGATCCGGAATCCGCAGGTGGTCGAGGCGATGGATGCGGTGTTCGGCAAGGCTGTGGAGGGTCAGCCGGACAGCGAAAAAGGTGGCAAAGGTGTGGGCTGAGTGGGTGGCCGCTGCGGGCGTGTGCGCCCTGACCTGGGTGTTTGGTAGGCCCCGTCGGACTCGAACCGACAACCCGCGGATTAAAAGTCCGCTGCTCTGCCAATTGAGCTAGAGGCCCTGGGTGTGGGGAACAGTGTGTCAGGTCTTGGGGGTGGGGCGCTAAACGACCTGCTGGTGGGTAGACCAGTGCGCCAGCTGGTGCCGGAGGGTGATCGGAAGATCACTCGGGGTTGAACCGGATGGACCCCTCGCCCGTTCTGGAGAGGTGAGGGCATTGCCGGTGGCCGACCTCTGCCGGTGGTGCGTGAATCCGTCCGTTCACCTGAGAAGTGAGCTATGACTGTGCTGGAGCGCTGGCAGGACCATGTACTCGCTGTCTTCCGGATCGTAGTGGGGTTCTTGTTCGCCACTCATGGGGCCGCCGCCCTGTTCGGGGTGTTCGGGGACGACAAGGTGCAGGCTTTCGTCTGGCCGAGTTGGTGGGCTTCGGCGACCCAGTTGGTCGGTGGTCTGTTCGTCATGGTCGGGCTGGGGACCCGGTACGCCGCTCTGCTCAGCTCGGGCTCGATGGCCTACGCCTACTTCACTGTGCACCAGGCAGGCGCGTTGCTGCCGGTGCAGAACGGTGGGGAGAAGGCTGCGCTGTTCTCGTTCGCGTTCCTGCTGATCGCGTTCCTCGGATCCGGCGCGTGGGCCCTGGAGCGGCTCCCGGTGTTCAAAGCACAGGAGTCGCGGCAACTCGAGCCGGCGACCGAGTGATCGAGTGACCGACTGCAGCGACCCTGTTCAGTGGCCAGGATCAGGGCCAGGATGATGACTCGTACGCGAGCGAGGGAGTGCCGATGGCCGACGGCGCTGCTGCGCGAGCTGCACGACGTGCACGCGCCTGCGCTGTGGCGGTTCGTGGTCCGGCTGACCGGGGACGACCGGTCCGCCGAGGACGTCGTTCAGGAGACCCTGCTGCGGGCGTGGCGGCGCCCGCAGATCCTGACCGAGGACGAGGCGAGGGCCCGGGCCTGGCTGTTCACGGTGGCGCGCAACCTCGTCATCGACGACCGGCGCAGTGCGCGCGTCACCCGGGAGGTGGCCAGTGACGACCTGCCGGAGAGACCGAGCGCCGACCACGCGAACGCAGTACTGGATGCGTGGCTGGTGGCGGATTCGCTGGCCCAGTTGTCGGACGATCACCGGCAGGTGATCGTGCGCGCGTACTACGGACGCCGCACGATCACCGACATCGCCGAGGAGCTCGACATCCCGGCTGGCACGGTGAAATCGCGGTTGCACTACGGGTTGCGGGCGTTGAGGCTCGCGCTGCAGGAGAGCGGGGTGACGAAGGAATGAGCGACCCGTACCGGGAGTGGGACGCGGCATACCTGCTCGGGGCCCTGTCGGCGAAGGACCGGCGGGCCTATGAGGAGCATCTGCACAGCTGTCCCGACTGTTCGGCGGAGGTGGCGTCGCTGGCCGGAGTACCCGGGACTCTGGCGATGCTGCCGGACGACCGGGCGCTCGCCACGATCACCGCCGCCCCGCCGAACCTGTTGCCGAAGCTGATCCGCGGGGTGCAACGCGACCGGCGCAGGAAGAGGCGCCTGTACGCCGCTGTGGTGGCGGGCGTCGCCGCCACGGCGGCCGTCACCGGCGCGATCGTGGCCGGGCAGTTGGGCGGCGACGGGCCGCCGGGCCAGACCGTGGTGCTCGCGCAGACGGTCTCGAGCAAGTTGTCCGCGGACGCTCGGCTGGTGGACGAGCCGTGGGGGACGACCATCGAGATCAGCTGCCGGTACGAGCAGCTCGCCACCCCGAGCGAGCGGGCCCGGGGCTACGAGTTGTACGTCACGGACCAGGCGGGCAAGGCCACGCTGCTGGCCAGCTGGACCGCGGCGCCCGGTACGACCGTCAAGCCGGCCGCGACGACCAAGCTGCACCGCAACGAGATCAAGACTCTCGACATCCGCGGCTCCGAGTCCGGCCGGGTCCTGCTCGCCGTTCACTTCTAGAAGGACCAGAGCACTTCTAGAGGGACACGAGCAAATCTGATCGCACAGCGACAGAAAATCTGGGCGGACAGTAGCCGAAAACCTGATTGGCCATCGGTTCAAGGGGCACCTGAGGGTCAGGAGCGTCCGGTCGCTCGAGAGGTTGGCCACTCCAGGTCCCGGCGTTCAGAGACGTGCGCCGGGACCGCCGCATATCTCCCGGCGGCCGGGGTATGGTTCTCCTCGGTTGGGAAGTCAGCCGGTGGCGCAGCATGCCGCCCGCGATAGACGGTACCGACCCGCGAGGATGCACCGACGGTGAGAATCCCCCTGCCCTGCTCGGTGACTGCCGAGTGAAGGACAAGTTCGCCCAGGAACTGGCTCAGATGGCGCTGGCCCTGCACGAGCAACCCGATGTCGAGCAGACCGCGGAGCGGTTCCTCGACTACGTCCAGTCGACGATCGGCACTCAGCACGCCAGTGTCGTGCTGCTGCACCGAGGTGGCCGCCTGGAGTCTGCCGCATCGACCGATGCGCTCGTCGAGGAGGCCGACCGGCTGCAGGTCGAGACGGGGGAAGGCCCCAGTTACGCCGCGATCCACGACGAGGAGAGCGTGGTCTGCGCTGACGCGGCGAGCGATGCCCGGTGGCCGGCCTGGTCCGCCGAGGTCGCGATCGTCGGTCTGCGCAGCGTCCTGAGTGTCCGGCTCCGTACGCCGACGACGACGATCGGCGCGCTGAACCTCTACGACAAGGCCGAGCAACGGTTCACCGCCGCGGACCAGGCCATCGCCCAGGTCTTCGCGGACCACGCGGCGGTGGCGGTCGCGAACGCCCGTAGCGAGTCGACGCTGTGGCAGGCGATCGAGGCGCGCAAACTGATCGGCCAGGCGCAGGGCATCCTGATGGAACGGTTCGACCTGACCGACGAGCAGGCGTTCGCCGTACTGCGTCGCTACTCGCAGGACACCAACGTCAAGCTGCGCGACGTCGCGCAGCGGCTGATCGCCACCCGGAAACTCTCCTGAACAATTCAGGAACTCTGCTGAGCAAAGGAAATCTCCGCGAGTCTGTAACGCCGGGGTAGTGACGAGCGATACACCGTGTGTAACGCCACTGAGGATCCCGTCCCAGGCCAACCGCCCGAAGGGCCTGGGACGGGGTTCTCGTCTGTCGCCCTGAGGCGCCCCGACTCCAGTCGTTACGCGAGAAGGCCCCCGGAGAACTCTCCGGGGGCCTTCTCGCGGTTCTTCCTCCTACGCCGTGGTTTCTACGACGCTCGCTCAGTCGGTCGGTCCGACTCCGGCAGCGCGATCCGGTCGGCGGGCAGCCGTTCGGTTCGCTCGATACCGTCGTCGCCCTCGTACTGCACCATGCCGGTCCATCCGGTCTCCTCGTGCTCGCGGCCGATCAGCCACGCAGGCCGCCACTGGCCGTCCGCGAGGACGATGACGTGGCTGGGCAGCGAGAGACGGGACACCAGCTCGGTGTCGGGCTCGAACTCAGTCATGGCCGAAGGCTAAGCGGTTTCACCGACAATTGCCTGTCCAAGGTGTGTTTTCTGCCGTCGGTCTCACGATCTGGAGAGTAGTTCTCGCACCACTCCAACAGACAGGCCGAAAGTTTCCACCGAACCGGTCACCTTGAGTGCCCGCCCACCCGTGATGCGTGTCACCCAGCCTTGCTGCAAAGCGTGTGTGCACAATGCGGCCCCGACGGCACCGGCCAGATGCGGCCGTCGCTCGGTCACATCCAGGCACGACCGTACTGCGGGGCGCCCGTGCCGCGACTCGACCGCGATGCCCAGTTCGTCCAGCCAGCGGGCGCCTTCGGGGGTGAGCGCGACCCCGTCGGACCAGTCGAGCAGGCCGCGCTCCGTCATCGCGTCGGTCAACGCGACCCCGAGTTTCCCCGCGAAGTGGTCGTAGCAAGTGCGAGCCCGCGCGAACGCGTCACGCTTGCTCGCCGCCGACAGGCTGTTGGCGACCTCCGTACGCCGGGGCGCCAGCGCGGCCAGTCCTTCGAGCAGCTCGGCCGTCTCCGGCCCCGCCAGTTTCACGTAGCGATGCCGGCCCTGCCGTACTTCGGACAGGAGTCCGCCGTCGACCAGCAGGTTGAGGTGCTCGCTGATCGTCGGCCGGGAAACCCCTGCCAGCTTGGCGAGTTCGGTCGCCGTCCAGGCACGTCCGTCGAGCAGCGCGAGGCACACCGTCGCCCGGGTGGAATCCGCGAGCATCTTGGCCCAGGCGGCCAGCTCCTGCCCTTCGGTGGATGTGTTCACAGCACCATCCTGCCTCGCGGTCAGTTCGGCGCGGGCCGAAGCAACCCGCTCCTAGCGTCGCAGGCATGACGCACCTGACGATCGAACCGTCCATCCTGTACGTCGGAACGCCGGTCGAGCTGATCTCCACCGAGAACGGCGACGGCACCTTCAACCTCGCGCCGATGTCGTCCGCGTGGGCCCTCGGGGACGTGGTGGTGCTGGGATTCGGCGCGGAGGGCCAGACGGCGTACAACCTGCAGCGGCGGCCGGACCTGGTGATCAACTTCCCCTCGCCAGAACTCTGGGAGTCGGTCGAGCGGATCGCCGGCGTGACTGGGCGTGACCCCGTTCCCGAGCACAAGCGGGCGAGGTTCCGCCACGAGCCGGCCAAGTTCGAGGCCGCCGGGCTGACGCCGGTGGAGTCTGAGCTGGTCCGTCCGCCGAGGGTCGCCGAGTGCCCGTTGCAGTTCGAGGCACACGCCGTCCATGCCGATCTAGATGCCGAGGGCAACTTCCTGATCGTGCAGGCGAAGGTCCTCCGCGTCCACGCCGACCACCGCGTCGTCGTACCGGGCACGTCGTACGTCGATCCGGGCGCCTGGTCGCCGTTGATCTACAACTTCCGCCACTACTTCGCGCTCGGGTCGCAGCTCGGCGAGAGCTTCCGCACCGAGACGCCTACCGCTGACCTAGCACCAGCCGGAGGTCGCGGAAAGTGTTGACTCGTGCAGCGTCACGGGGCGCCTGCGAAGTCAAGGGCGGAAGAGATGGTGGACCGGGGGCGGGGGAGGATGGGGGTCTGATCACTGGAGGTGTGTTGTGAGTCCGATCTCCCATCCGTCGCCCGAAGGTGTTGCCCCGGGCAACGGTTATAGCCATGTCGCGACCGGGCCCGGTCGCTGGGTCGCGATCGCCGGCCAGGTGTCGCTCGACGCCGACGGCAAGTTCGTCGGTCTCGGGGACCCTGCGGCCCAGGCCCAGCAGGTCTTCGCGAACCTCGACCGCTGCCTGACCGCCGCCGGCGCGACCTTCGCGGACGTGGTGAAGCTGAACTTCTACGTCACCGACATCGGCATCCTGCCCGCCGTCCGCACGGCCCGCGACGCGTACGTCGACACTGCCAACCCACCGGCCAGTACTGCGGTGCAGGTGGTCGCCCTCTTCAGCCCCGACGCTCTCCTCGAGATCGAGGCCTACGCGGTCGTCGTGGACTGAGACCGAGAGGCCGGCCAAGCCTCAGCGGGAAGCGTCCAACGGAAGGCGTTCAGCGGAGGTGGTCGACGGCCAGGCGGGCGGCCTCGCCGATGGCGGCGTCGACGCGAGGAAGCCGTCGATCACCTCGGGCCGCGTGGGTGAAGACGGCCACCGCGTAGGCGTCGCCGCCTGGCAACGTCACCACGGCGACCTCGTGCCGCAGGGCTCCGAACGTCCCCGTCTTCCCCGCGATCCGCACCCCGTCATGCGGAAAGCCCGCCGCGATCCGCTGCGTGAACACCTGCTGCTCCATGGCCCTCCGCACGAACGCCGTCTGCCCCTCCGACAACAACCGCCCGCCCCATACCTCGCGCAGCAGCAACGTCATGTCCCGAGCAGAGCCGGCCGACAGATTCGCCGCGTCATACACCCCGGCCGGATCCGTCTGATCGTTATCAGCCAGTACTGCGAACGCCGCGTCCGGGTCACTCGCCCCGGTCCGCCGGACGAGTTCGACGAGGTTGCCCGCAGCCCCTCGCCGTACCCGGGTGTGCTCCAACCCGACGGACTGCAGGAGCTCCGCCAGCCGACCGGGCCCGACCTTGTTCAGCAACGCGTCCGCGGACGCGTTGTCGGACACGCTCATCATCGTGACGGCCAGATCGCGCAACGACATGGTGACCGGATCGGCCAGGATCGACAGCCCGGTCGGCCCGGGGATGCGGGACTCCGGGGAGAGCGTGAGTTGCTCGCACGGATCGAGCTCGCCGGCGTCGACCAGCCGGCAGAACCCGGCGAGCAGCGGCAACTTGTAGACCGACGCGATCGGCACGACCACGTCCGCGTCCAGTTCGACGCTGTCCTCCGGGCGGTCCAGCGAGATCGCATGCAGCCAGCCTCGAGCACCCGCGTCGTCGAAGACCGCGCGGATCCGGGCGTTCACGGCGTCTCCAGGGCCCGGCTGAGCTGCGCGATGACCTCAGCCGGCAACGCGTTCGGAGTACGGGACTGCGGCCAGACGAGCCGTAGCCGCACTGGCAGCGGGTCGTCGATCAAGGGGTGCCTGCCAACTCCTGCGGCCGCCAAGGACGGCTCGGGCGTCACGACGATCGCCTGACCGGCCGCAGCCATCGCAAGGCCGGCCCGCTCGTCGGTGACGATCACTGTGCCGCCACCCGGGCGGTGCAGAGCAAGCGTGTCCAGGAAGAGGTCCCGAGCTGCAGGAGCCTCCGCACGCGGCCGTACGGCTATCGGCAGCCCCTGCAGCTTGCCGAGCGGCAAAGCAGCGCCGTCGTCCGGATAGAGCGCAGTAGGCACTAACGCCGAGGTAGGCATCAACGTGACCGGCCCAGCCTCGAGCCCGTCGAGCACGGCCGGATGCAGTACTGCGGCCAGCCCCAGCCGCCCGGCTGATACCTGCTGCACGAGCGAACTGGTCGGCGCAGAGATCACCGAAACCCTGCTACCGCGTACTGCTGCGCTGCAGGCGGCTGCCACTGCGGCGCCGACGGCGGCGGGCACCTCGGGAGCGAGTCCGAGCCGGATCTCCACGCCTTCGGGGTCCTGCGCGCTCGCGGCGTGGTGGAACTCGTCGATCGCGTTCAGAGCTCGCCGGGCGTGCGGAAGCAGGGCCTTGCCGGCCGGGGTGAGCTCCACCCGGCCGGGCCCTCGCTCGAACAGCTTCGCGCCGACAAGAGCCTCCAACCGACGGAGTCCCTGGGAGAGCGGAGGCTGGGTGATTCCGATGACTCGGGCGGCGTCGCCGAAGTGCTGCTCGTCGGCGAGCGCCACGAAGATCTGCAGGTATCGCTCGGTCAGCACGGCGTAGAACCCCGCTGACCTGCGGCGATATCACCAGAGGATCGACTCATATGTAAGAGCATATTCGACATGGCGGATGCGCCTCGCCTTGACTGGGCGACCAGGCCGGTCGCGCGACCGGCGTACCAGACGAGGGAGACAACGTGACCTTGAGTCGACGAGGAGTGCTCGCGGGAGCAACGGCGGCAGCGGTCGGCGCTGCCGGAGCCGTCGGTCTGCGCGCAGCCGGCTCAGCCGATGCCGCACAAACAGGGGCTGCACAAGCAGGCGCACAAGCAGAGGCTGGAGCCGAGCGGCAGCCGGTGGAGTTCACCTGGTGGGGCAACCACGCTTGGCAGATCCGCAGCGGCGGCAAGGTAGTGCTGACCGATCCGTGGCTGACCCGGTTCCACACCGGCACCTACACGGCGGAAGGCGCCGATCCGAAGACGAAGATCATCAGCAAGCCGTCGGTCATCGACCGCTACGTCACCACCGCGGACGCGATCCTCGTGCACCACGGCCACTACGACCACCTGCCAGACGTGCCGTACATCGCCCGGAAGACCAAGGCGACCGTGCTCGGCAACGAGACCCACCTCAACCTGTTGCGGGCACTGCGCGCGCCGTCGGACCAGTTGTCCCAGGTGACGGGCGGCGAGTACCTGCCCTTCGAGGGCTTCACGATCGAGGTGTTCAGGTCGCTGCACTCGTGTGGCGGGACGCGGCACCAGTTCGCCTACCCCGGCACCCGGCCGGGCGCAGTACCGCCGAAGCCGCGGACGATCGACGACCTGGTGGAGGGCGGCACGCTCGCGTACGTGATCACCATCGGCGGCCTGCGCATCCTCAGTCTCAGTACTGCGGGCTTCGACCCGGTGGCTCTCAAGGACCTGCAGGTGGACGTGGTGCTGGCGGCGCCGGGCGGCGAGCCGGGAGTCACGGACCGGCTGCTTCAGACGATCAAGCCGGTGAAGACGGTGATCGCCACGCACTGGGACGACTTCGATCAGCCGCTGGACAAGCCGGCGGTCGACTGGGGCGGTCTCACCAAGCTCCGCGCCTCAGCCACCGCTGCCGGTTCGTCCTTCGTCGTGGTCGACCACCTGCAATCCACCACCCTCTGAACTGAGCGTCCCTACCGGCCGATGGTGTCCAGCTCCGCGACGGCATCCTCAGGCAGCACCAGCTCGGCCGCGGCGACGTTCTCCCGAAGGTGCTCCACCGAGGAAGTGCCGGGGATCAGCACGATGGTCGAAGAGCGCTGCAGCAACCACGCCAGGGCGACCTGCTGCGCCGAGGCGTTCACCCGGGTCGCGACCTTCGTCAGCGTCTCGGACTGCAGCGGCGTGAAGCCGCCGAGCGGGAAGAAGGGCGCGAAGGCGATGTTCTCCGCGGCGCAGCGATCCACGAGCGCGTCGTCCTGGCGGTTGGCCAGGTTGTAGAGGTTCTGCACGGTGACGACCGGCGCGATGGTCAGCGCCTCGGTCAGCTGGGTGTCGGAGACGCCGCTCAGGCCGAGGTGCCTGATCAGCCCTTCCTCCTGCAACTCGGCGAGCGCGCTGAACTGCTCGGCGATGGACACGTCAGAAGTCTCCTCGTGTCCCGGGGCGCGGAGATTGACCACGTCCAGCGTCTCCAGGCCGAGGTGCTCGAGGTTCTCGCGAACCTGCGCCTTCAAATCGACAGGATCCAGCGACGGGATCCAGCTGGCGTCGGCACCGCGCCGGGCGCCGACCTTGGTGACGATGCGCAGGTCGGCCGGGTAGGGGTGCAGGGCTTCCCTGATCAGCTCGTTCGTAACGGCCGGGCCGTAGAAGTCGCTGGTGTCGATGTGGGTGATGCCGAGCTCGACCGCCGCGCGGAGTACGGCGAGAGCCTGGGCGTGGTCCTTCGGTGGACCGAAGACGCCGCGGCCGGCCAGTTGCATGGCGCCGTAGCCCATCCGGCCGATGGTGAGGTTGTCCGCGAGCGTGAGGGCGCCGCCGGGAACAGTCGTGGTCATCTGCAACTTCTCCTAGTTCGCTTGCCACCGGCGGACCGATCGATCTGCAGGCTGCTCCGACTCTCCGTCGCGCGACCTGGCTGAAGAAGGCTCCCCTTGTCCTGGGAGTGCGAGGGCTAGGAAAGCGCGGTACCGGTCGACGCGGGCGCCAGGCGGTAGCCCTCGTGCGCAGAGAACTCGGCGGCCAGCGCGAACCGGTCGCCGCGGACGATCGTGTGCCGCCACTCGATCTTGCGTCCCTGCGAGTGCCCGACGCGGTTGATCGAGAACGCGGCGGCGTCCGCCGGGCAGTGCAGCAACGCGCGCTCCGCCGGGGTCGGGTTCACCGCGCGAATGTCCTCGCGCCCGTGGTCGAGCCGGAGCCCGGTCCGCTCGGCCAGCTCGTTGTAGAGGCTGGTGTGACTGAAGTCCGCGTCCAGCAGGCCCTCGGCGAGTGATGCGGGCAACCAGACCCGGTCGATCGCCAGCGGCTCGTCTCCCGCGAATCGCACTCGCTCCAGATAGACCAGCGGGCTCGACGCCTCCAGATCCAGCCGGGTGGCGATGACCCCGTCCGCCCGCACGTCCAGCGCCCGTACGACGCTGTGCTGTGTCAGGCCCGACGCCTCCACCGAGGAGAAGAGGCTGTACAGCGCTCCCATCGGCTGGCGGATCTCCGGCGAGGTGGCGACCCGCGGCTGCCGCCCGCGCTCCGCGACGATCAGGCCGTCGGCCCGGAGTTTGCTGAGCGCCTGCCGGACCGTGTGCCGACTGACCTGGTACTCCTCGACCAGCGCGAGCTCCCCGGGGAAGAGGTCGTCGAACTCGCCCGCGCGCAAGCGGCGTACCAGTTCCTGCTGCAACTGCTTCCACAGCGGCTGTCCACCGGTGCGGTCCAGCTTGCGCTCGCTCATCGGGGTCCTTGCGTCGAGTCGGATCCTGCCCGTCTTGCCAAATGTCCGGTCATCTCTTAACTTAAATGTACGCACATTTAGTCTCGAGGGGGTCCGGCGCGTGCTGCACACAGAGGTTAGGTCACCAGGTGTGCCCTCCACTGCTGTCACGGCGCACGTAGACAAGGCTCCGAGCTTCGCTGAACGCCTTCTCGCTCGGGTTCCCGGTCTGCTGATCGTGCTGGCGCTGGCCGCCGTGGCTGTTCCGCTCGGCCGCCTGGTTCCCGTGATCGGCGGTCCTGTGTTCGGGATCGTGCTGGGCGTGCTCGCCGGCCTGCTCGTCCGCCCGCTGCGAGCGGATGCTTGCCGGCCCGGCTATGACTTCGCCTCGAAGAGTCTCCTGCAGTTGTCGATCGTCGTACTCGGTACCGGCCTGTCCTTGCAGCAGGTGGTCCGCGTTGGCGGTAGCTCGCTGCCGGTCATGCTCGGCACTCTGACCGTGGCTCTCGGCGGCGCCTGGCTGTTCGGCCGCCTGCTGGGTGTGCGTGGCGACACCCAGACCCTCATCGGAGTCGGTACTGCGATCTGCGGGGCCTCGGCGATCGCCGCAGCGACGGCAGCTATCGGGGCGAAGCGGTCCTCGGTGGCCTATGCGCTGGCCACGATCTTCACCTTCAACGTGGCCGCCGTGCTGCTGTTCCCGCCGCTCGGCCACTTGCTCGGACTGAGCGCCGAGTCCTTCGGTCTGTGGGCCGGAACCGCTATCAACGACACCTCATCGGTGGTCGCCGCCGGCTACGCGTACAGCCAGGAGGCGGGGGATCAGGCGCTGGTCGTCAAGCTGACCCGATCGCTGATGCTGGTCCCGATCGTGCTCGGCCTGGTGATCCTCAAGTCCCGCCGCGAAGCCCGCGCGGCCGCGGCGCTCGCGGCGACCTCGGCGTCCTCAGCGGGTGTGGGCGTGCAGAAGCGCCTGCCGTGGCGCCGGATGGTCCCGCTGTTCCTGATCGGCTTCATCGCCGCCGCGGGTCTGCGCAGCGCGGGCCTGGTCCCGGACGGCTGGCAGGAGAACCTCTCGCTGCTCGGCACCTTCCTGATCACCTCGGCCCTGGTCGCGATCGGCCTCTCCCTCCGCCCGGCCGAACTCCGCGCCGCGGGCTTCCGTCCAGTCCTGCTCGGCGCGATCCTCTGGGTCTCGGTCGCCCTCAGCAGCCTGGGCCTGCAGTGGGCGACCGGGACCGTCTAGAGCTTCAGTCCTTCTCGTACGCCGCAGCCCGCGTCTGGATGCTCTGGATGCGAGGCACGTCCAGCTTGTTGGAGCGGTCGAAGCGGTAGATGCCGTTCTCTTCCTGGAAGACGTCCGTCAGCTGGGTGTAGCAGTAGCCGAACATCAGCGGGTTGTCGAGCAGTACGTCGACCAGCCCGGTGAAGCGCTCGTAGAAGTCACCCTCGTCCTTGACCCGCTGGCCGTAGCCCCACGACTCGTTCGTGTTGTTGCCGGCGGCCGCCGCGGCTGCCTCCGGGTTCCACCAGATGCCGCCGAACTCGCTGCAGAAGTACGGCTGCCCGTTGTACACCTGCGAGATAGGCCGATCCTCCGAACAACCCGTGTTCCCGTACGGCGTACCGTCGGCGAGGCCCGCCATCTGCTTGCCGAACTCGACGGGGTCCTGCTCGTAGTTGTGCGAGTCCCAGATGTCCGTCTCCGGCACTCGGTGCGAGTAGCCGGACGCGTCGAGCACTGGCCGGGTGGCGTCCGCCGCCTTGGTGGCCAGGAACATCGCCCGGGTCACGTCGTCCAGCTGGGTGATCCGGTCATGCAGCAACTGGTGCGTCTCGTTCAGCGGGCACCAGCCGATGATCGACGGGTGGTTGTAGTCGCGCTCGACCGCCTCCAGCCACTGGGTCACGAAGGACGCGGTCGGCTGCTGGTTGTCCTCTTGGGTGCCCTCGGCAACGTTCCCGCCCCAGTCGCCGAACTCGCCCCAGACCAGGTAGCCCAGCCGGTCCGCGTGGTACAGGTACCGCTCCTCGAACACCTTCTGGTGCAGCCGCGCGCCGTTGAACCCGGCGGCCAGGCTGAGCTCGATGTCCGCGACCAGCGCCTCCTCCGAAGGAGCCGTCATCAAGCTCTCCGGCCAGTAGCCCTGGTCCAGCACGAGCCGCTGGAACACGTGCTTGCCGTTGATCAGCACGGCCTGGCCGTTGATCGACACGGACCGCAGCCCGGCATAGCTGTCGGCCGCGTCCACCACGGAGCCGTCGGCATCCACCAGTTCAAGTCGTACGCCGTACAGGTGCGGGTCCGTCGTGTCCCACAGGCGAACGCGGTCGGCGGGGATCGGCAGCACCAGGCGCGGCGCGAGATCGAGGTCGGCGCGGACCTCGGCGGTGGCAACCTCGCCGGTGCCGTCGGAGATGATCGCCCGGACCTTCCAGCCGGGCTTGTTGGCCGAGATCGGCATGGAGACGTGGAAGGTCGAGCCGGCCACGTCCGGGGTGATCCGCGGGCGCAGCAAGTGGACCTCCGGCACCGCCTCGAGCCAGACGGTCTGCCAGATGCCGGTCGTCCGGGTGTAGTGGCACCCGGAGTTGAAGTACTTGGTGGTCTGCTTGCCCCGCGCCTGTACGCCGTACCGGCTGTCGCGGGCGCGGACCACGATCGTGGCCTCCTCGCCCGGTGACGCGACGCCGGACAGGTCGGCGCTGAACGGGGTGAAGCCGCCGCGGTGCCGGACCACCTCGACGCCGTTGACCCAGACTGTGGCGTCCTGGTCGACGGCCTGGAAGTGCAGGATCGCGTGGTTGCCGGCCCAGCCGGCCGGGATGGTCACCGTCGTCCGGTACCAGACGGCCTCGAGGAAGTCGACGTTCGCGATCCCGGACAGCTCGGTCTCGGGTGCGAACGGCACGACGATCCGCTGCTGCAGCTCGCGATTCGCCACACCGCGCTCCAGCCCGGAGTCGGACCGGTCGATCTCGAACTGCCACTCGCCGTTCAGGCAGAGCCAGTCGGGCCGGACGAACTGCGGCCGGGGGTGCTCGGAGCGAGGTTGCGAGCTGGGCGGGGTGCTGGGCATCGAGGACTCCCGAGAGGTGGAGGGATGCGGTCGCAGACGACAGTACAACGTTGGAATGAGCGCCAGCAATGGTCCTGGCCAAGCCTCGGACGGGCTCTCGCGGACTCTGCTGAACTCTGGTGCAGACCAGATGTCGCCTTGTTGCCAAGCCGGCCGCGTAACCCGGGGCCCGTCCCGTTCGTCACCTGGCGAGAGGGTTCGCGAGCTTTGTTCGTTGCAACAAGCTGCAAATCGTCGACAGATTGCCTGAGACCCAGAACAAACCGTCGGTCGGAGGCGTCATGCTGGGAGACGGCGCGGTCGGCGTGCCGGGGTCGAGGCGGGGGAGTGCGAGGTCGATGCGTGGGGATTGAGCAGACGGCAGAGATACGCGAGCTGCGGTTGCGCGTGCCGCAAGGGGATCTCGAAGCGTTGTACCAGCGGCTGCGCGCGTTCCGGGACGGTGGCGACTACATCGCGGCCGGCCTGGATCGGATCGTGCCCGCTGTGTACGCCGACGATCTGCTCGACTACTGGCTCAACGGTTACGACTGGCGCGAGCACGAGGCCCGGCTGAACACCTACGACCACTACACCACCGAGATCGCCGGGCAGTTCCTGCACTTCCTGCACCTCCGCTCGGCCGACCCCGACGCCAGGCCGGTGCTGCTCACCCACGCCTGGCCCAGCGGCGTAATGGACGTCCTCGACGCCGCGGTGCCGTATGAGGCGCAGGGGACCTTCCACCTGGTCATCCCCTCGATCGCCTGGACCGCTCTGGCCGGACCGCCCGAAGGTTCACCGAGCCAGCGCAGCGCTGCCGGCTGGGACGAGCTGATGCGCCGCCTCGGGTACGACGACTACCAGGTCGGCGACGACCGGTTCGGCGTCAGCGCGACCCCGGCGTACACGGAGGTCACCGAGGCGCGGGCCGAGCAGCGTGGGCTCGACGCGTCGGAGCTGGCCGAGGTGCGCTGGTTCAACGAGAACCTCACCGCGTTCAACGAGGGTCAGCGGGTGTCTGCGCTGGTCCTGAGCACCGCACTGCTCGCCTGGAACGCCCAGCTGGTCAACCTGGACCTCGACCGCGACGCGATCCTCACCGGACTCACCCTGGCCTGGTTCGCCGCGCAGCTACCCGCCGAGTAGCCGTACTCCGTTCTCCCAGCAGACGGCTCGCAACCACTCGTCACCCAGGTCCAGCCGTTCCAGAGACTCCAGCTGTACCGCGTACTCGTACGGGATGTTCGGGAAGTCCGAGCCGAGCACGACCCGGTCCTGCAGGGCTGCGTAGCGCGGGAGCAGGTCGCGCGGCATCGGCGCCATCGCCTCGGTGAACGGCGTGCAGGCCATCGTGGTGTCCAGGTGGACGTTGGGATAGGTCTCGGCCAGCGCCAGGTGCTCGGCGTACTCCGGCATCCCCAGGTGCGCGATCACCGCGGTCAGGCGCGGGTGCTTCCGTAGTACCTCGCCCATCGGCCCGGGACCGGTATGGCGACCGGGGATCGGCCCGGACCCGCAGTGCACCACCACCGGTACTCCGGCCTCGGCCAGCTGGCCCCACACCGCGTCGAGCTCCTCGTCGCGCGGGTCGTAGCCCCCGACCTGGACGTGCACCTTGAAGATCCGCGTCCCGAGCTCCAACGCCTCCTTCACGTACTGCGAGGCGCCCGGCTCCGGGTAGAACGTCCCGCTCGGAACACAGCCGGGTGTCTGCGCGGCGAAGTCCCGGGCCCAGGTGTTGAGCCATGCGGCCATGTCCGGCTTGTGCGGGTACACCAGCGCCGGGAAGGCCCGGACGCCCAACGCCTCGAGCGTGGCGAGCCGATCAGCCACCGGCGTCCGGTAATTCACCGGCCAGGCGACGTCGTAGTGCTCCTCGGCCTGGTCGAAGTACGACCAGACGGCGTTCATCACGGAGTCCGGCAGGAAGTGGACGTGCACGTCCACGAGTCCGCTCAACCCCAACCGCTGCCACCAGCCCGGCACCTCGTCATCACGCACCCGCCTACTTTAGAGAGCTTTGGTACTTGCAATAGCTACGTAACTACGTACTATCCTCAATGTGGAAGAAGCTGTGGATAACCGGCTCGAGGAGCTGGAGCGGCGGATCGCCGCTCTGGAGTCCGCGGCCGGGCCACGCCTTCGACCCGACGACGGGGAGGTACTGCCGGCCGGCCTCGATCCTGAGGCCTTCTTCGCGCTCGCGGCGCTGAAGGAGCGAGTGCCGCCGCCCGGCGCTGTGCTCTACACCGGCAGCGTGACCCTGCCGAACGACCGGCAGATCGATTGGCAGTACGGCCGCACGACGCCCGAAGTACTGGAGGCGGACTGGTCCCAGCGGGCTTCGGCCCTGGCGGCGCTCGGCAACCCGGTGCGGCTGACGCTGCTGCGGGAGATCGTGCACGGCCGGACCACGGTCAGCGCGCTCAGTGCGGTCGAAGGTCTTGGCACGAGCGGGCAGATCTACCACCATCTTCGGCAGCTGACCGCCGAGGGCTGGTTGCACAGTCCGGGTCGGGGCAGCTTCGCTGTACCCCCGACCCGGGTCGTCGCCCTGCTGGCGATCCTGGTGGCCCTGGAGAGGTAAGCATGAAACTGATCGCCGTCCTGGTCGCGGTGGCCGTGCTGCTGCTGCAGTCACGACTGCGCGGAATCGGCGTCGAGGCGCTGGCGCCCAAACGGGACTTCGAGGGCGGCGACAAGATCGGCATGTTCTGGATCACCAGCCCGCTGCGCGGGACCGACCACGCGATGGTCTGGCACAACGGCGGCACCGGCGACTACCGCTCCTTCGTCGGCCTCGACCTGGAACGCAAACGAGCGGTGGTCGTGCTGTCGGATGTCGCTGCCGACGTCGACGACTTCGCCCAGGAACTGCTGGCGGCGTCATGAGGGACATCATCCTGCCGGCGCTGGTGATCGCCTATCCGCTGCAGATCTCCACGAAGCGGCTCCGCGACCGCCTCGACCTCCTGATCGTGCTGGCGGCCGGCGTCCTCTTCCTGCTCTTCGCCCGTACTACGGTCGACTGGCACGAGTTCCCGCCGTGGCTCTGGCTGATCGGCCTCGGCCTGTTCGCCGTGGCAGTCGCCCTCACCGGCCGAGCCTGGCCCCACCTCACCTGGCTCAGCTCGAAACGCCCTCAGCTCCCGCCTTCTCAGCCACCCTCCAACTGGTGATCGCCGCCGCCCTCGTGGCAGTACTCCTTTGACGCTGCCTACTTCGACTGGTCGGTGACCCAGAGGCCGGTGAGGCCGCGGAAGTGGGCCAGGAACTTGTCCTGCTCGTGGGCCGGGTAGGTGGCCGCGACCGTCTCGGTGAGGATGCGGTCGAAGTCCGGGCCGGAGACCCAGGCGACGAGTTGCTCGTCGAAGTCGGGCAGGTTGGTGGCGCACCACTCCTGGTACCTGGCGGTCTCGAAGTACTCGTCGGCCAGGGCCAGGTAGGCCTCGATCTTGGCGTCGTAGTCGAGGGAGTCGTCGTCCGCGACCGCGAAGTACCGCTCGGTGTGGAGGTCGACCTTGGTCCGGCGGCCGGTGGCGAGGGAGAAGATCGACCATTTCACCAAGGCGCCGATGGCCCACGGGAAGTAGTAGTGCAGCGAGGTGACCGCGACGTCGGGGCAGGCGTTCGCGTAGTCGATCGGGTGCACCGAATCGCCGTTCACCAGCATCTCGCAGGAGTTGAACTCCCAGCCGAAGAAGGCGTTCACGATCCGGCTGATCGCGACCGCCTGGTGACCGGCGGACGGGCTGAGGAAGTCGTGCGAGACGGCGTACCGGTTGTGCATCGGCTCGTCCGGCTGGAAGTCCATCACCATCGTCTCGGCGCCGATCGACAGCGCCCGGGCGAACTTCTCGTACTCGACCGTGGCCTGCAGGTGCATCAGCATCTCGCCGGACTCGTCGTAGGCCTGGTGCAGGTCGTCGCGGTTGTTGATCCGCGACACTCCGCGCCAGCCGCCGCCGTCGAACGGCTTCATGTACATCGGGTAGCCGAGGTCGTCCGCGATCGCGTCGAGGTCGAAGGGCTTGTTGTACTTCGCCGACGTGTACGCCCAGCGCACGTTGTCCACCGGGTTCTTGTACGGCACCAGCACCGTCCGGGGGATCTTCAGGCCGAGCCGGAGCATCGCGCAGTACGCGCTGTGCTTCTCCATCGCCTGGAAGGTGAACGGTGAGTTCAGCAGGTAGGTGCCGTTCATCAGCGCGGCCTTCTTCAGCCACTCGCGCGGGTGGTAGTACCAGTACGCCAGCCGGTCGATCACCAGGCCGACCCGGACCGGGTCGTTCAGGTCGAACGGCTCGATGGTGAGCCGCTCGGTGCCGAACTCGTGCGTGGTGCCGGCGGCGTCCTTGACCGGGCCGACCTGCCGCAGCAGCGCCTCGAACGCCTGCGGCCAGTCCTCCTCGGCGCCGAGCAACAAGCCGATCAGATGCTGTGAGCGGTCAGCCACGGTGGGACTCCTAACAGAAGCGGGGAAGGTGGTGGGCAAGCTGCTTGCGCCACCAGGGCCAGTCGTGAGCTACATCGTGTCCCCAGAGGTCCAGCTCGTGCGGTATGCCCTTGGCAGCCAGTGCTGCGGCCGTGGCTCGGGCGGACGGCAGGGAACCGGTCGGGTTGGTCTCCCAGTCGCCCTGGCCGACTGTGAGCAGCAGGAAGACGCGGCTGCGCAGCCACTCCAGGTGGTCGCCGTCCAGGTTGGGCAGGTAGTCCGCCGGGTTGTTGAAGTACATCGCGTCGCCACGCTCGCCCCAGGCGTGCCAGGCGGACGCGTCGTAGTTGCCCGACTGGCAGATCGCGATCGGGAACAGGTCGGCCCGCTTCAGCGCGAAGTTGAGCGCGTGGAACGCCCCGAGGCTGCAGCCGGTGGTGATGATGTCGGAGGCGCCCGGGGTGTCGCTGCCGATCGCCGGGACGACCTGGTTGAGGATCCAAGACTCGTAGCGGCCGTGGTGACGAGCCCGGTCCTCCAGCGGGATGCTGCGGTCGGACCAGCTCTGGTGGTCGTAGGAGTCGACGCAGTACAGCTTGACCCGGCCTGCCTCGATCAGATCGGCGACGGCTCCGACCATGCCGTTGTTCTCGTAGTCCCAGGCACGGCCCTGCTCGCTGGGGAACACCAGGACCGGACGACCGTAATGGCCATAGCGGATCAGCGTGCCGGGTCGGTCCAACCCGGGAGCCTCCAGTTCGACCTGCTCACGCTCCATCCAGCCTCACCCCTGTCCTAGTGCGGGGCACTAGTGTCTCGCGGCCACCCTTACATGTCTTTACGTTGTCTGCCTCGTCTGTGCGCGTCCCGCCACCGGCCCGAGGGCCGCGACGAGCACAGCCAGTACTGCGACGCCGCCAAGTGCCGCGGGCAACGACCAGGCGCTTGAGGCGGCACCTACGGCGGCCGGGCCGAGCAGGAAGCCCAGGTAGGCGATGGTGGTGACGGTGGAGATCGCCCCGGCTCGCCGGTCGGGCCCGGCCCACGCGCCTGCCATGCCGATGATGGTCGGCGCGCAGACCGACGTACCGAGGCCGGCTATGCCGATCCCGATGAGTGCGAGCCAGGCGTTTCCCGCAGCAGCCGCGATGACCGTCCCGACGGCGGCGACGGCTCCTCCGGCGACCAGTAGCTGAGCCGGACGGACTCGCTTGAGCATTGCGTTGCCGCTGATCCGCCCGGTTGCTGCAGCCGCCGCGAAGACGGCGGGGGCGCTTGAGGCGAGGGCGGGGGCCGCGTGGAGCGACGTGTCGAGGTGGACGGCGCCCCAGCTCTGCCAGGCGTTCTCCACGACATAGGCAAGAGCACAGAGGCCGCCGAAGACCAGCAAAGCCGGTTCCAGCTTGCGCTGTGGCTTGTCCTTCTCCACTCGCGGGGTGATGGCTCCTGAGCCCGGCGCGAGGAGCACGGTGGTGATGAGGAGGATCAGGACGAAGACACCACCCAGTACAGGGAGTGCACCGGCTCCGGTCGCGCGTAATGCCGCAGTACTGAGGCTTGCTGCCACTACCGCGATAGAGAACAGGCCGTGGGCCAGGTTCATCAACGGCTTGCCTGTGTCCGCCTCTGCGGTGGAGCCGGTCGCGTTGATCGCGACGTCGGCCGCACCCGAGGTGACTCCCAGCAGGAACAGCGCTGCGCCCAGGGCGACGGCAGAGCCGGCCAGAGCTGGGAGTACGCCGCACAGCCCGAACAGCACCAAGACCACCGGCAGCACGACACCGCCGTACCGGTCGATCAGGTAGCCGGTCAGCCGCATCGAGACGAGCGCGCCGAGGCCGACCATCAGCAGTGCGGCGCCGAGTTGCCCGTCGCTGACCCCTGCTTCCGACTTCACCGCAGGCAGGATCGCGCCCCACGCACCCCAGAAGAGACCGAAGGCGGCGAATCCACCGAGTGTTCTGAGCACCCGGTCGACCCTAAGCCCAGACGCGGTTCAGCAATCCGGTCAGGCAGGGGTCGAGGACGTCGCGCCAGGCGGTGAAGTTGTGCATGTCGGGGGTCTCGTCGAACGCCACGTCGAGGCCGAGCTCGGCCAGGTGGGCGGCCATCACCCGGTTGTTGTGGACGTTCTCCTCAGGAGTTCCCGCGGTGATGACGATGGCCGGCTGGGACGGCGACTCCGTTGCCTTCAGCACCTGCTGGACGAAGCCGGTCACCTCGGCGTAGTACTCGAACTTCGCCTCCTGCGGATCCGTCTCCAGCGTGAAGAACGACCCGGACTGCAGGAAGAGCCCGGCGAACGTGCCGGGGTGGTTCCATTCGGCGTACAGGGCGGCGAGTGCACCGAGGCTCGCGCCCATCAGGACCGGCAGCCTGCTCTTGTACTGCGCGGTGACCGCCGGCAGCACGTGACCCGTCAGACCCTCCGCGTACTGCGGGTTGGCGGCGTACCAGAGGTTCCTCGAGCCGGGGCGGATCAGCGCGAGGCGGAACGGCGGTAAGGTGCCGTCGGCAACCATCGCGCCGGCGTAGTGCGTGAGGCCGGCGTACGAGGCGAACTCCGAGCCGTCGTGGGCCAGTAGCAACGGCAGCTCGAAGCCCGGCGCGATCCCGTCCGGCGCCCAGACCTGCACGCCCACCGGGCCGACCGGCGTCGGGTCCACCGGCAGCGGGGTCAGGCTCGACGCGATCGACTCGACCGAGATCCAGGCGGGCTCGACGTACCCGGGCAGAGGCAACCAGGAGTGCTCGCCGAAGGCGCCGCCGACCACCCTCGGGTTGGTCGGGTCGGTCCGCATGCCGGCCTCGGGGATGTCGAACAGGTACTCCATCCGGTGCACGGACGGTCGCGGCAGGCGCAACTCCCAGCCGTAGTCGACCGGCTTGAACTCCAGCAACTCGGCGGCCAGGCCGAGCTCCTCCCACAGCCGAACGCCGGGCAGGGCATGCCCCGGATCGCCGAGGCGGAACACCACCTCAGCTCCTTCGACGGCGCTGACCAGCTTTTCGGGCATCCGAATACGGTACGACGTCCCGGCCGGTGGTACGGCCACGAGTGGGCAGTCGAGCCTGCAGAAATAGGCAGTCCGTCACCGATGTGCCGCCTGGAAACGGGCCGGAAAGTGATGCTCACGACATCCGCCGGAACTTCTGCACGGAAAGGGTCTTCCGATGACGTCCACCACGCTGCAGCCGAAGGAGGTCGGCATCAGCGCCATCCTGATGATGGCGGACGGCTCACTGGCCGACTTCGAGGCGGTGATCCACCCCGTGGCGACCAACCACGAGGCAAGCGCCGAACCACCGGCCGCCCGAGGTCGCGGCCCGGCGGCCTTCTGCGCGACCGGCCTGCTGGCTGGGGGAAGCCTTTGCCGACGTTTTGCTGGGAGATCGAGCACGTCGTCCGCTGACCGCGGTCTCGTGGTCTTCCACACGACCAAGTCCGGCCGGCACGTGAACACCTTCGTCTCCTACGACGAGACCAGCCGGCCCTAGACGATCCCCGCCACCGGCAAGAGCTTCGCCGTCACCCAGACCCACTGGCTCCGCCTCCGCGACGGCAAGGTCTTCGAGCACTGGGCCAACCGCGACGATCTGGCCCAGGCGGCCCAGCTCGGCTGGGTCCAGCCGACTCCCGGGTATCTCCTGCGAATGGCCAGAGCGCTTCGCCAGGCGCGTTACTCCTGACCCGCGGGCGGACCTGCGGCCGGTGCGTCGCTGACCATGCCGTTCGTGGCCGCGCTGATCGCCTCGCCGAGACTGGCGAAGCACTGCTGGCCGGTGCTGCCGAGCTGGCTGACACAATGTTGCGGACTATTTCCGGCCGCCCGTGCCGGCGGATTCGTTGCTACCACCCCAGAAATACCCAGTGCGGCAATTCCGAGGGCAGCGGATGCCTTTTGTCTGGTCATTCCCCTCATCTCCCGGATAACTCGTTCGAATCGCTCGATGACAATTCGTGACGCTAGCGGGGAGCGCTCTCATCCCGCAAAGGCCCAGCACGGCTGTCCGAGGCGTCGGCTCAGCAGAGGGTACCGATTTCCACTGTGATCACGGGGAAAATCGGAAAACACTGACAGCATCTGTCGTTGATGGGAGGTAAGGTCGCTGCGATCCGGCTGTGACATCCGGAACCGTTTGCGCAAATGGGAGGCTGACTGCGGTGGTCGATCTCGCGGATATCCGGGCGGCGACTGAAGGATTGCCGCGCAGTTATGAGGTGCTGGTCCGGGACCGGATCAAGTTCCGGGTCGGCCAGATCGTCTATCTCGCGGTCGCGCCGGATGAATTGTCCATGGGGATCGGTTTCCCGCGGGAGGAGCGGGACGCGATGATCGCCGCCCAGCCGGACAAGTTCTTCCGGCCTATTCCGTCGGACGAGCGGTACCAGTGGATCCGGGTGCACCTGGACGCCATCGACGTCGACGAACTCCGCGAACTCGTCCTCGACGCCTGGCGCATGTGTGTCCCCAAGAAGGTCGCCGCCGCCTACCTGGCGTCAACCGACCAGGATGCGCCTGGCTGACTCCGCAGAGCGATCACAGTCAGTACCGAAACAGGGGCCTAGGGCAACAATTGATGTTCCTCTCATCCCTGGGTATGAGAAGCAGCCCTCCCAATGGCGACCGGGGCCACGCGAAGACCGTCCTCGAGGCCGATGCCCGGAAGCTGTCCGCGCCGCACGCTTGAAGCATGACCGGAGACTTCCTACCCCGCCGCCGCCAGGCGTCGGTCCGCACCCAGCTCGTCACCGTCGTTCTCGTCGTCGCTGCCGCGACCGGGGCGGTCTATCTCGTCGTGAACCGCTGAATCAGCCCACATGTGGTGAGCGTCCGGTGCCACGCGCGGCCGATTTCGCAGTACCGTCGATCAGCCTTCCCAGCGGACCTCGGCTTCGCCCGGGCGGACGACGCCGGCCTCGTAGGCGACCACGACGGCCTGGACCCGGCTGGACAGCCCCAGCTTCGACAGCACGCTGCTGACGTGGGTCTTCACCGTCGTCTCGCTGACGAAGAGCTTCGCGGCGAGGTCACGGTTCGACAGCCCGCGTGCCATCCAGACGAGGATCTCCCGCTCGCGCTCGCTCAACTGCGCGAGCGGCCCGGTCCACCGCCCGGCGGCCGGCGTCGGTGCCTCCGCAGGCCCGTTGCCGACCTGCCGTTCCAGCTCGACGCAACGCTCGAGCAGCACGCGGGTAGATGCGGGATCGACCAGCGAATCGCCGCGGTGCACAGCCCGCACGGCCGACACCAGCAGATCCGGATCCGTGTCCTTCAACAGAAATCCTGACGCCCCGGCCCGGACCGCACTCAGTACATAGGCCTCGTCGTCGAATGTGGTCAGTACCAGTACCGCGGGCCGGTTGCTGCCGGACTCCTTGGCCGCGGCGGTGATCCGCTCGGTGGCGACGAGCCCGTCCATCACCGGCATCCGGATGTCCATCAGCACCACGTCCGGGTCGTACTGCTCGATCAGCCGGAGCGCCTCCTCGCCGTCGCCGGCCTGCGCGACCGTGGTCAGGTCCGGCTCGTGGTCGAGGATCATCGCGAGCCCCATCCGGATCACGCCCTGGTCGTCGGCCACCAGGACCCGGATCTGTTCCGTCACCTCTGCGGCGGCAACCATGCCTGCACTCTCCATCCACCCAGTGGTCCGGCGGCGACGGTCAAGGTGCCGCCGCTCGCGTGCGCGCGCTCGCGCATTCCGATCAGTCCGTTGCCGCGGCCGCTCTCGTTGCGCCGCGCTGTCTCCAGCACGTTCACCGGCGGTGGTCCGCCGCTGCCGTTGTCGTCGATCGTCAGCAGTTCACCCTGCGCCCCACTCTGCCAAGTGACATGAGCCGCGGTCGCCTTCGCATGCACCATCACGTTGGTCAACGCCTCCTGGATGATCCGTACCGCGGTCAGATCCGTGGCGGACGTGAGTTGCCGAGTGCGGGTGGGCAGGGTCATCGTCACGTCCACGCCGACCGCCTTCAACCGGTCACCCATCCGCGCGACGTCAGGCAGCCCTGGTACCGGGGCTGTCTCCGCGCCGATGCCGGGTGGCGTCGCGTTGTTCAGGACGCGCACGGTCTCCCGCATCGCCGTCAGCGCTTCCTTGCCACTGGCAGCGATCCAGCGGACGGCCTCGCGCAGCGCGGCCGGATTCTGGTCCGCGACGCGGTCCGCGGCCTGGGCCCTGATCACCACCGCGCTCATGTGGTGCGAGACCACGTCGTGCAGGTCACGGGCGATCCGGGTCCGCTCGGCGTTGGCGATCCGCTCGGCCTCGATCGCGCGCAGCCGCACCAGGGCGGCGTTGCGCTGCTCGAGCACCAGCAGGCTCTTGCGGTGCCGCAGCGAGTTCGCGCCGAGCAGCACCATGCCGCAGATCAACGCCTCGGCGAAGACGAAGAGGGACACGTCGATGTAGCTGTAGAGGCTGGAAAGGTCGGTCGGCAGATTCCGGTAGCGCTCGCCGTACCGGGTGATGTTCGGAGGGCTGTAGCTCAGCACGATCGCGACGACGGTGGGCAGGCCGATCATCAGGGCAGCCAGGCTGCCCATGGTGAAGAAGAGACAAGCCAGCCTTCGGACTCCGCTCGAGGCCGCCAGGTATCCGACCACCAGCAGCGGCACGAGATGCAGCTCGGACTGCAGGGCGGCGTCGCTGATCGCGGGCGCCCGGAAGATCGTCAGGCCGAGCTGCTCGGCCAGCCCGGTCCCCGCCGACGCGTACAGCAGGGGATAGAGCAGCGAGACCAGGACGAGCGTCGTCCGGGGAATCGTCCGGACCAGGGCCACGGTCAGGACCAGGAAGATCCCGGTGACGACGGAGACGCTCGGGTTCGCCGGGCGCAGGCCGCTGTTGTTGATCAGCGCCAGGCCGGAGAACCAGACGATGCCGATGAGTGCCGCCAGCAGCAGATCCTGCTGCGCAGACGGCATCCGGCGCCAGAGGGCCCACACCCTCAGCGCCCCGTCGGCGAATCTGCTTGACACTGCACTAGCTCAGCGTAGTCGCGTGTGAGAATAGGCGGCTCGTGCGCCCGAACGGGCCGTCTCTCCAACTTTCGGAGGAGGCGAGGCGTCCGACCCCCTACCCAGGTCCGACTTCCGGCCGTCCGAGACGGTCCCTGGGACCGATGTGGCGAACCCCGCCGACCCGAGAGGCTGTACCCCATGAGCAACCACCTGCCGCCCCGCCGCACCGTCCCGGTGCGAGCCTGGTTGCTGTCCGTGACGGGTCTGGCCGTGGTCGCCTCGCTCGTGATGTGGCATGCCCAGCTCGTCGACCTGCTCGATTTCGACACCTCCGCCGACAAGCGGCCGGTGGTCGCGAGCGGGCCGGGTGGTTCGCCGCCGCCCGTGGTCGAGGTCAGCAAGAGCACGCCGCCTCCGGTGAAGCCCTCCAAAACGCCGGCCCGGAAGCCGACGAAGACGCCGACCAGGTTTTCGTCCGGCTACAGCGAGGAGGACATCGACGGGCTGTCGCTGAAGCTGCGGACCCGCCTGCAGAAGGCGATCACCGCGGCGAAGGCCGACGGAGTGCGGATCAGCATCACGTCGGCGCGGCGTAGTGCCGCCAAGCAGACGCGACTGCTGCGGGAAGCCATCGCGAAGTACGGCTCGTACAAAGCGGCCACCCGCTGGGTGCTGCCGCCCGAGCAGTCCGCACACGTCCAGGGCAAGGCGGTCGACATCGGCCCGCAGGCGGCGATGGTCTGGCTGAACAAGAACGGCTGGCGCTACGGCGTCTGTCGCCGCTACGACAACGAGCCCTGGCACTTCGAGGCGCTCACCACGCCGGGCAACCGATGCCCGGCCCGTGAACCACACGCGGTCGCCAAGGCCGACTGACCCACCACCGAATCAGGAGCGCAACTGATGACGACATATGCCCAGCCGACCATCCGGCGATCCACCGGCCACCGCCACGTCGTACCGGCTCTGTGGCGTCAGGTGGTCCGCGGCGCGTCGAAGACAGCCGAACCGGCGCACGCCGAGCCGGACCGCTCGGCCTTCACCCAACTGGAGATCTACGACGGCATCCTCGCGGCCATCGACCACCGCGCCGAGGTCCTCGACGTGATCGCCACCTCCCTGGACCGCGAGAGCTCCATCCGCAGCCTGCGCGACCTGTTGGAGATCACACATCTCCAGGCCACCGCGATCCTCGACCTCCCGCTGGACCGCTTCACGGCTGCATCGCGCGACCGCATCGCCCACCGAGCCACCGAACTCCGCGCCGCCCTAACCCACTGACCGCGCCCGCCCACCGGGCGGACGCCCACCCGGGTAGTACCAGCGAATCACCTTCAACAGAACAGGAGGACGTGCCACCGGCCGGCCGGGAACGGGTGAGAGCTGAGGGGCCAAACCCGACCCCGGCCGGCCCCCGCCGTCCAGACCCCCACCCCGGTCGTCCGCCGTACCCCGGGCTGGGTCGCCCCGAAGTACCTCATGCCAGTTCTCTGGCGAGATCCGCTGGATCTCGGGGATCCTTGGTGCCTATCTCAGAAGCGTTCTGCGTCTGCCATGCCTTCAGTGCGGTTGGGTCGAGTGGCGTCCTCGGTCGAGCCATCGGGCCGGTGGGCGAGCGCCATTTCGCGCAATCTGTCGGAGGTCTGTAGGAGAATCCTGGTCGGGAGGTCATCGTGTCGAAGGCGGTCGCTGGTGGGCGGGCAACTCTTGCGATGGTTGCCGCCGCGGCCGGTGTGTCGACGCCGACGGTGTCGAAGGTGCTGCATGGGCGCCCGGATGTGGCAGCCGCGACCCGTGCGCGGGTCGAGCAGGCCCTGGCGGACTGCGGATATGTCCCGCCGCAGAACCAGGAGCGCAGGCGGGTCCACACCGTCAATCTGGTCTGCGACGATCTGCTCGCCCCGTACACCTCCGAGGTGCTGCGTGGCGTCACCAAGGCGGCGAACCTGGAGGAGATGGACGTCGTCGTGGCGCTCCTCCAGGATGTGGCCGGATCGACCCCGCAGGCCTGGACGAGGCGACTCCGCGCCGCCGGGCACGAAGGCATCATCGTGGTGGCCTGCGAGTTGACGGACGCTCAGCTCACTGCCCTCGACCGGGCGCGGATGCCGCTGGTGGCAATCGATCCGTTGAGCCTTCCCTCGGTCGAGGTGGCCAGTGTCGGGTCGACCAACGCGGCTGGGGGCGTCGATGCGACCGAGTATCTGGTCGGTCTGGGCCATCGGAGAATCGCCTTCGTCGGCGGACCGGTGACGTCGACCTGCGGACAAGCGCGGCTGCACGGCTACCTTGCCGCGATGAGCAATGCCCGTCTGCCCGTCGACACGGACCTGGTGTCGCACGGTCCGTTCGTCACCCCCACCGGTCTCGCCGAGGGACAACGCCTGCTCGGGCTGGACGAGCCACCCACGGCTGTCATCGTGGGGAACGACTCGATCGCCATCGGAGTGATCGAGGCCGCCCGGCAACGCGGGCTCGCCGTACCGGCGGACCTGAGCGTCGTCGGCTTCGACGACACCTATCTCGCCGAATCGTCGACTCCACCGCTGACCACGGTCCGCCAGCCCCTGCAAGAGATGGGCGCCTTCGCCTTCCGCACACTGCTCCGCGTCCGCGACGGCGAACCACCGGGCGCCCGCCACACAGAGTTGGCCACTCAGTTGGTGATCCGAAGCTCCACCGCCCGGCCCGCCACCTGACCGCAGTGACAGCCTCAAGCTGCTGAAGGTCAGCCGTTGAGGAGGTGGAGGAGGGCGTTGGCGTAGGCCTGTTCGGCGTCCGGGGCCGGGAAGGTGCTGTCGTCCGTGAGGCGGATCGTGTAGCCGCCGGGCGTTGCTTCCAGGGCCTGGAAGTGGGTGCCCAGGAGGTTGCGGAGCTGGTCTTCGCGCGGGAGCCAGATGACTTCGCGCTGCTCGATGCTGTCGAGCGCCCACTCGGTGGTGCCGTTGAACCCGATCACCTTGCCGCCGGGGTAGTCGTGCACCTCGACGGTCATGTCGCTGACCACGAACACGTCATCGTCCATGTCGCGGTCCGGTACCACGAACCGGTCCCCGGCTCCCGGTACCCAGAGAGCTCCGGCTTTGCGTAGTCGTTTCGCCTGCTCAACCGTGATCACACTTCCATCCTGCCCATCGCGGGCAAACGTTTCACCTCCACCGCGCGCCCGCCCACAGAGCGAGACAGGGACCACCGGGGTGCGGCGTCCTGAGGGTGCGGGTCAGGGGTGGTCGGGCACCAGTACTGGCGTTTGTCCTCGTCACGGACGGTGTAGCCGAGTTTGGCGCCCTCTTCGCGGAGTTCGCGGACGTCGGGCTTGCCCTTGTCGCCGAGGGCGAAGGCCTTCGAGCGCGCCTTCAGGGCGGCGTTGACCGCAGGCGGGAGTTCGGGGTCGTCCTCCACCCAGCGGCGGGAACTTGTCGGCGCGCAAGGTGGCGACCAGCTCGGCGCCGGGAACCGCCTCGCGCTTGGCGAAGACCGGCTTTCCGTCCGGGGCGCGGTGGTTGACGATGATCTCCGCCACCGCGACCAGCCGGGACTGGTTGTCGCGCAGGTAGGCGAGCCGGGAGCGGATGTACGCCGCCAGCCGGGCTCATCGGTCAGACGCTGAGACACTCTGGAGCCTCGCGCGACCACCCTGACACCATGCAAAGGAGGCACCGGAGCAGAGGACCCCGACGACGACCGGGAACGACGACCAGGCCGACGAGAGGAAGAACTGGATGGCGGACAGGGACGGGATCTGGCTGCGGTTCTTGTCAGGACCGGAGATCGATTCGCTCGGGCTGACCCGGACCGAGCTCGTCGACGCGGTCGAGGAAGCGGTGCGGGACCACGGTGAGGGCGAGACCAGCTTCGAGCCGCGGGTGCACCTGATGCCGGACAACGGTGGGATCGGGCACTTCAACGTCCTGCGCGGCCACCTGAACCGGCTCGGCGAGAACGGCGTCAGCGGTGTGAAGGTGGTCGGCGACTTCGTGCCGAACTACCAGGTCGGCCTGCCGAGCGAGCTCGCGATGGCGACCCTGTTCGACCCGACCACCGGCGTCCCGCTGGCCGTCCTGGACGCGACCATGATCACCGCGGCGCGCACCGGCGCGATGACGACGGTCGGCGCCCGGTACCTCGCCCGCCCGGACAGCAAGATCCTCGCGCACGCCGGCGCACGCGGTACGGCGTGGTGGAACGTCACCATGCTCGACGATCTCCTCGATCTCGACGAGATCCGGGTGACGTCGCGCCGGCCCGAGTCCCGGGAGAGGTTCGCGGCGGAACTCTCCGCGGAGTTGTCCACGCCGGTCCGGGTGGGTCGCCACCGCGGAGGAGGCCTTCGACGGCGCCGATGTGATCGTCGAAGCGACCCGGCTGACCGAGCCGGAACCACTCCTGCGTACTGCGGCCGTCCGCCCCGGCGCCTTCGTCGTCCCCTACGGCACGGTGAGCGCGGTCGAACTGGACCTGCTGGACGTGATGGACAAGGTGGTCGTCGACGACTGGCGCGAGGCGCAGTCCGGGCGGTTCGGCGCGCTCCGCCGGCACGTCGACTCCGGCCGACTCTCACCCGAGACCCTGTACGCCGAACTCGGCCAGATCGTCGCCGGACAGAAGCCGGGACGCGAGAAGGATGCCGAGCGCATCCTCTTCTGGCACCGCGGGTTGTCCCTGCTCGACGTCGCCATAGCGCACCTGATCCTCCGGCGCGCCGAGGCCGCGGACGTCGGCACGATGCTGAGATTCCACTGACATGCTGATCGACCGCGCCGAAGACCTTGGCCCCCGGCAACTGATCGATACCGAGCCGCTCGAACTCTCCCGCAGCCTCCTGGACCGCCTCGCCACCACCCGGTACGCCGTACTCGGTGCTCTGCGCACCGGTGATCCCGTCTACGGCGTGAACACCGGGATGGGGGCCATGAGCAAGCGTCGGCTCACCGACGAGGAGCAGCGGGTCCACCAACGCAATCTCCTGCTCGGACGAGCTGCGGGCGGACCGCCGTGGTTGCCGCCCGACGAGGCTCGTGCCGTCGTGGTCGCGCGCCTGAGGACCTTCCTGACTGGCGATGCGGGTGTCTCGCCCGAGCTCTGCTTGCAGCTGGTGGCTCTGCTCAACAGTGGACTGGTGCCCGCGATCCCGGTCGGCGGTGCGGGCTCGGCCGGCGAGATCATCCCGCTGGCCCACGCTTTCGGCCCGCTCGTCGGCATCGGCTCGATTCTTCAAGCAGACGGGACGATCGGGCACGCCGACGGCGTGTTGCCACCCTTCGAGCTGGGTCCAAAGGAAGGGATCTCGCTGCTCGCCGGTATCCCCGGCGCCACCGGTAGAGCGTGGCTGCAGGTCGGGCGCGCGCGACGGCTCGCGGACCACCTGAGTTTGGTTGCCGCTGGCTCCATCGCGGTGATCGGAGCGAATCGCGACCCGTACAACCCCTCGTGTGGCAGGGGAGACAACCTGCTGACGGCTGAACTGGAGCGGATTCTGCGGCTCGCCGGACCGGAGGATGAGCCTCGGTCATTGCAAGCGCCAGTGTCGTTCCGAGTCGCGGGACAGGTCATCTCGCATGTCAGGCGGTCCGTTGCGCGTCTCGACGAGGCGGTGGAGCGCGCGTTGGCGGGTGTGACGGATTCGCCTGCATTTCTTGAGGAAACCTTCATCGGAACAGCAGGATTCCACGGCATCGACCTGGCCGCCCACTGCGATCAACTGGTCGCTGCGCTGACTCATGCGGCCGAGGTGTCGACGGCCCGGATCCATCGGCTGCTCGATCCTGCCGTCACCGGACTATCTGCACAGTTGGCGCACGATCCCGGTCCGCAGGCGGGGCTGGTGACTGTGCACAAACGAGCCGTTGCCACCGTCCACTACTTGCGCCGTCTGGCGTTGCCTTCGGCAATCGGTGCGCTCGAGACCTCAAACGGGCAAGAGGATGTGCAGAGCTTCTCGTGGGAGGCCGTCGGCGTGTTGGGTGAGGCGGTGCGGCTGACGCGTGAGGTCGCCGCGTGTGAATTGCTCGCGGTCTACCAGGCCTTCACGCTGTCGAAAAGGCCTGTGCCGCAAGGGTTACGGGACTTTCTCGGCTCCGTGGCGGACGTCGTACCGGCGATCGATGCCGACCGGCCGTTCGGTGTAGATGTGGGCCGGTTGCTCGACACCGTGCTCTGAACGGGGATGGACAGCGATGAGCACCGAGCAGGAACTGGAAAGGCCATCGGCAAGGACGTCTACGACGTGGAGGGCCAGAAGGTCGGGACCGCGGCCAACCCCGGACCTCGCCCGGCCGCATGTGCCACCAGTTCCGGATAGTAGAAAATCGCCCAACTCAGCCAAAGATCGGGAGCAAGCCTGGCAGCGGCAAATGGACAACAGGTCCCGCGCACAAGCCGACAGATCGGCGCCGGAGGTCTTCTCATGCTGGCTCAAATGCTCGAACCCGAGCCAGCCGCAGGCCTCAAGCACCAGAGCAGGGATGTCGTAGAGCTCAACGATCTCCCGCACGAGCGTCAACGCGTACTCCCGTACGCCCGGTTGCGCCGGGCACAACGCATAGCCGAAGCGCTCGCCGAAGGCGTTCCGCACCGTCAGATCCGGCGCGGACCACCCGAGCAACGAAGAGTGAGGTACGCCGCCTGCAGGGTGACCGTGTCGACGCCGAGCTCGGCGAAGCGAGCAGCCGCGGTCGGATCGCCGACCAAGTCCCGGGTGTAAGCGAAGGCGCCGTGCCTCACCATCGGGGGATCACCGGGTCCCAGCCCGGCTGCACCGCCCGCATCGGCGTGATGTCGTCCCGGGTGTCGAACCCGCACTTGTCGTACTGCTCGGCCAACCTGGCCAGAGAGTCCAGGTCCAGGTCGACACCGAGCCCAGACGCCGAGGGCACCCGCACAGCTCCGTCGATGAACTCCAGCACCCCTTCCTGTACTACGTCCTCGACGAGGTACGGGTAGTGCGTGTCGCAGTCGTAGGTGAGCTCTGGAGTCGCTCCGGCCAGGTGGGTCATAGCCGCCAGGCTGATGCCGAGGTGCGAGTTCGAATGCATCGACAGGCCGATCCCGAAGGTCCGGCAGATCGCGGCCAGTTCGCGCGAGCGACGCAGCCCACCCCAGAAGTGGTGGTCCGAGAGCACCACCTGGACGGCATCGACCTTCACGGCGGGCGGGATGTGGCTGAAGGCGGTCACGCACATGTTGGTTGCCAGCGGCATCGATACTTCGCGGGCCACCGCGGCCATTCCGTCGATCCCGCCGGTCGGATCCTCGAGGTACTCCAGCACGCCGTCGAGCTTCTTGCCCACGGCGATGCTGCTCTCCACCGTCCAGCCGGCATTGGGGTCGAGGCGCAACGGATGCTCGGGGAAGGCGTCACGGAGCGCGAGGATCGCGTCAGCCTCCTCGGACGGCGGGAGCACGCCGCCCTTGAGCTTGAGCGACTTGAAGCCATAGCCGTCGACCATCCGGCGCGCCTGCGCAACGATGCCCTCGGCATCCATCGCCTCGCCCCAGCGATCCGGTTCGTACCCCGGGTCGGGGTTGTGCACGGACGGCTTGAAGAAGAGGTACCCGCTGTACGGCACGGTGTCGCGGACCTTGCCGCCGAGCAGTTCCACCACCGGCCGTCCGAGAGCGCGACCCTGCAGATCCCAGCAGGCGACCTCGAAGGCCGACAGCACCGTGGCCAGGGTCTTCTCGTCACTCGCCTCGCCGACCAGGCCGTGGGTCGCCCTTCCTGCCGTTGCACCGAGGGTCTCGCGGATGATCCGCTCGAGGCCGTTCAGGTCGAACGGATCCAGGCCGGTCAGCCGCGGCGCCACCTTCCGCAGCGCGGACAGGATCGCCAGGTCGCCGTAGGTCTCACCCAGGCCGGTCAGCCCTTCGTCGGTGCCGACCTGCAGGATCGAGCGGAGCGCGTACGGCTGGTGGATGCCCTGGATGTTGCGCAGCGGCGGGTCCTTCATCGCGATCGGGGTGATGACGACGTCGGTGATCTTCATGCGGTTTCCTTCCGGACGAGAGTCAGGCCGTTCTCGAGGATCTGGTCCAGCTCCTCCAGGTGCTCCGGCAGCGGGTCGGTGAGCGGCGACCGGACGGAGCCGACGTCGGTCCAGCGCTTCCGGACGGCCGCCTTCACCAGCGAGACGGCATACCCCGCACCCTTGTCCCGCAACTTGACCAGCGGCAGGTAGAACTCCGGCAGCAACTCGTCCAGCCCGGCCTCGTAGGCGTGTGCGATCTCCGGCGCGAAGCAGTGCACCGCCGACGAATACGCCCGTACTCCGATCGCGGCGTACGAGCGAGCCGTCACCTCAGCCGTCGGGAGCCCGTTGAAATAGGTGAGTTCGGGGGCCGCCGCCATCATCCGCTGGAGGAGATCGAGGTCGCCCAGACCGTCCTTGAAGCCGACCACTCCCGGGATCCGGGCGAGTTCGGCGACGCTGTCCGCGGTGAAGATCGCGTTGTCGCGCTGGTACGCGATCAACGGCAGCCCCGCAGTCGCGGCGAGTCCGCGGAAGTGGTCGAGCAATCCCTGCTGCGAGGGCTTGATCAGGTACGGCGGCAACACCAGCAGCCCGTCCGCCCCGGCTTCCCGTGCGGCCGCCGCGAACTGCCGGGCCATCGCGGTGCCGTAGCCGGTGCCCGCGAACACGGGCAACGCTCCCGCGGCCTCCTGTACTGCGGCGCGCACCGCGGCGGCGTACTCGTCGAGCGTGAGCGAGAAGAACTCCCCGGTCCCGCAGCAGGCGAAGATCGCCGCCGGGCCGGCGTCGATCTGGTGGCGCAGGTGCTCGCGGTACGGGCCGAGCGCGAGGGCGCCGTCGGCGTCGAAGGCGGTCACGGGGAAGGAGGAAAGACGGTCCAACTGCATCGGCGGCACCTCACTGGCGACGGATCGGTAAGCGCTTGCCAAGAGACCCTAGTCGTCGAGCGGAGGTCCGGCAAGAGGTCGCCTGAAAGCGATTTCACGACCAGCGCGCCGTTCTCCGATCATTGAGTCAGTCGTGGGATCTTGCAGCCGGGCGAGGTTTGCGCCACTCTGTGCAAACGCTTTCTGAGGATTGGGAGGAGTGCGTGCAGAACCGGCCGGGTCGATCCCTTCGCGTCACGATCAACGACGTCAGCACGGCGGCCGGCGTCTCCGCGGCGACGGTGTCCCGGGTCCTGAACGGCACCGCGAAGGTCGACTCGTCGCTCGTCGACCGGGTGCACGACGCCGTCCGCGATCTCGGCTATCGCCCGAACGCCGCCGCCCAGGGACTTGCCCGGGGTGAATGGGGGACGATCGGCGTGCTCGTGCCGGACCTCGCGAACCCCTATTTCCCCGAGGTGCTCAAGGCGGTCTCGGCCGTCACCCGGGCGCACGGCCGCCGGATGATGGTGATGGAGTCCGACGAGGATCCCGCCGTCGAGCACGACCTGGTCGAGGATCTGATGCGCTGCTGTGACGGCGTGCTGCTCTGCTCGCCGAGGATGCCGCGCGCCGAACTGGCCGAACTGGTCTCGCGCAAGCACCCGATGGTGCTGTTCAACCGGGTCGTCCCGGGGTTCGCCGTACCGTCGATCTCGGTCGACTTCCACAGCGGGATGACCCAGGTCTGCGGGCATCTCGCCCAGCTCGGACACCGGCGCGCGGCGTACCTGAGTGGGCCGTCCGCCTCCTGGGCGAACGCCGAGCGCATCCGTGCCTTCGAGGCCGCCCGCGCCTTCGGTCTCGAGGTGACCGTCGTCGACTGTGGAGCCACCAGCCGGGCCGGGTACGACGTTGTCGCCGGCGTGCTGGAATCCGGCGTGACGGCGATCCTGACCTACAACGACCTCGTCGCGTTCGGGGCGTTGTCGAAGCTGCGCGAACAGGGGGTCGAGGTGCCCAAGGAGGTCTCGGTGATCGGCTTCGACGACATCTCGCTCGACCGGGTCGCGCACTCGAACCTCACCACGGTCTCGGTACCGCGCGACGAACTCGGCCGTCGGGCCGGCGAGATCCTCGAGCGGCTCCTGGTCAACGGCTACGACGAGGACCCGCTCTACCTGCCGATGACCCTGCACGTCCGCGACACCAGCGGTCCACCCCGCAGTTGATCGGCAAATAGCTACTGGCTGCCGCTGGCGGCGGCGAGAATGGTGGGTATGTACGTACCGAAGCACTTCGCGGCCGACGAAGACGTAGTACGGGATCTGCTCGTGAACCATGGGGCGGGGAACCTGGTCACAAACACAGGCGATGGCCTGCTCGCGACGTTGCTTCCCTTTATTTACGACCCGGCTGTCGGTGAACTCGGCGCCTTGCTCGGGCATGTCGCGCGGAACAACGAGCAGTGGAAAGCTCCCGCGCTCGGTGAATCGCTGGCCATCGTGGCCGGTCCCGACGTGTACATCAGTCCCTCGGCCTATGCGGCGAAGGCCGAACACGGCCGCGTCGTACCGACCTGGAACTACGTGACCGCCCACGTTTACGGGCAGCTCGTCGTCCACGACGATGCTGCCTGGCTCGAGGATGTCGTTCGCAGGTTGACGACCAAGCACGAAGCGGCCTTCGAGGAGCAGTGGTCGGTGGATGACGCGCCGGCCGCCTTCGTCGCCGGTCAGCTGCGCGCGATCGTCGGGCTCGAGCTCGTCATCACCCGGATCGAGGCGAAGGCGAAAATGAGCCAGAACCGGTCGGAAGCCGATGTCGACGGCGTGATCGCCTCGCTCGAGGCGCGGGATGAGCTGGTGTCGGCCGATGCCGTCCGGGCGGCGAATCGCAGGAGCTGAAGGCGACACGCCGAAGCGGGAGTAGCTTTTCCGTCTCTTGTGTCGTTGGGCTTCGTGCAGGGCGGTCGATCGTGCCCGTGCGGCTGACCCGTCCGGCCCTGTTCGTGCACTCGCCCGATCCATTAGCCTGGATCGGGTTTTCGTCGGCGACGTGGAGGATTCGTGAAGCGGTTCGTAGTACCGCCGAGCTGGCCCACGCCGCCCCGCCGCAACTGGATGCCGCCGAAGACCTGGCGTCCAGATGCTTCCTGGCCGCCCGCGCCCGACGACTGGAAGTTCTGGGTCGACGGCAAGGGCAATGCGGTCCGCGGACCCGTCGGCCGGTACGGCGGACCTTCGCAGCGGATGGTGTTCGCCGGAGCCGGCGGCCTGGTGCTGTTCCTCGCGGTGAACCTCTGGGCGATCTCCGCGATCGGCTTGTTCGGCGGGGACGACCCGAAAGACCAGGCAGCTCCGGTGCTCGACGACAGTAGTTCGACGCCGTCGGTCACGGCGACCCCGACGGTGCCGTCGATGACCACCGCGGTGCCTTCGCCGCCGCCGTCGGTGCAGAAGATGACGGTCAGGCCGACGCCCACGCCCGACCAAGACGAAGACGACGCGGAAGGCCGAGGAGACTGAGGAGCGTCAGCCGACGCCCACCAACACGTCGACCCGGACCGTGCGCCCGCCCCGGCCGACGCCGTCGCGTCGGCCGACCCGCGAGGAGATCCTCGCGGAGTACTGCGCCAAGCACGACTTGGACACGAAGTGGTGCGATCCGGACAACTGGCCGTCCGACCCGCCCCGCAACCGTCCCTGATCAGCACTGACCGCAGTCACAGCGACAGAAGCTCCGGACGCCTTCCGCGTCCGGAGCTTCTGGCTTCCCGGACCTTGGACCACCACGGGCCTCTTGACAGCCGCGAGGTGTCCCAGCAATATATAACCTATCTGTTTCAGAACGAAGAGGTTATGAATGGCTGTCGATCAACTCAGTGAGGTGTTCAGCGCCCTCGCCGATCCGACCCGGCGGGCGATCCTGCGCCGGCTCACGGACGGGGACGCGACCGTCGCCGAGCTGGCCGCGCCGTTCAGCGTCTCCCAGCCGGCCATCTCCCGGCACCTGAAGGTGCTCGAGCAGGCCGGCCTGATCTCCCGGAGCCGGCGGGCCACAGCGCGGCTGAGTCACCTGGAGGCGGAGCCGTTGCGCGAGGCGGTCGGCTGGCTGATGGACTACCGCGCCTACTGGTCGGCCAGCTACGACCGCCTCGACGGACTGCTCGACGAACTGAAGGACGAATCATGAAGGTGATCGCCGAACTGGGCCTGCCGCAGGTCATCATCACGCGGGAGTTCGCCGCGCCGCGCGAACTGCTCTTCCGGGCCTACACCGAGCCGGAGTTGCTGGCCCGCTGGCTCGGCCCGGACTCGTTGACCCTGACCGTCAACCAGCTCGACGTGCGGCACGGTGGCCGCTGGCGCTGGACCCATTACGACGCGGACGGCAAGGGCTACGTCTTCCACGGCCTGTATCACGGGACGCCGTCGCCCGAGCGGATCGTGCAGACCTACGAGTTCGGCGAGCGGCCCGGGCACGTCTACCTGAACACGATCACCTTCGAAGAACACGACGGGACGACGACGCTGCGCCAGAACACGGTGTTCCAGACGGTCGAGGAGCGCGACGATTACGTCCGCGCCGACATGGAGACCGGGATCCGTGCCTCGATGGCGAAGCTCGACGATCTGGTGACCCGACTGGCCAAGGAGGCCCGACATGCGTGAGTTGAGTGTCGACATGTTCAGCACCGTCGACGGGTACGGCGGCGGCGGCCCGCAGTCGGCGCCGTACTGGGGCTACGGTGCGCCCGGTCTGTACGACTGGGTCAACCAGCAGCTCGCCCAGGACCACGTCATGCTGATGGGAGCGACGACGTACCGGGAGATGTCCGAGATCGTCGCGACCGATGCCGACCCGAGCTTCGACCGGATGGCGGAACTTCCGAAGCTCGTCTTCTCGAAGACGTTGATCCCGCCGCTGAGCTGGGCGAACACCACGATCATCGAGGAGCCGGTCGAAACCGCTGTGCCCGCGTTGAAGGCAATGGACGACGGTCTCCCGATGCGCACCATCGGCAGCCCGTCTCTCATCCGCAGCCTTTTCCAGCTCGACCTGGTCGACAGGCTCCGGATCATGGTCTTCCCGACGATCCACGGCACCAGTGGTGAGGGCCCGGTCTTCACCGACCTGCCCGACGTCACCCTGGACCTGGTCGGCACCACCGTCCTCGACGACCGTCTCGTGCTGCTGGACTACCGCGTCGGCGAGCGGCTTGAGCCTCGAACGGACGATCAAGCAGGTCAGTGATCAGACGATGTTCTGCTCGGCTCGTTGGCTCGAGGTACGGAAGCGGTTGGCGTCCAAGGGGGAGACGTCGATGAAGGGCGCCCGGCCCAGGTAGAGGTCCCGGAGGATCTCGCCGATGGCAGGGCCCTGGAGGAAGCCGTGGCCGGAAAAGCCCGTGGCGTAGAGGAAGCGGCTGATGCTGTCGGCCTCGCCGATCAGGGCGTTGTGGTCGGGAGTGTTCTCGTAGAGGCCGGCCCAGCCACTCGCCAGGCCGACGTCCAGCAGCGAAGGAGCACGCTGTTCCATCGCGGCGGTGAGGCGAGGGAGCCAGGCTTCCGTGGGAGACAGGTGGTAGCCGGGTTCCTCCTCCGGGTCGGACAGGCCGACCAGGAGGCCGGGGCCTTCGCGGTGGAAGTAGAACGTGCTGCTGAAGTCGATCGTCATCGGCAGGTCGCGGGGCAGATCGGGGATCGCCTCGGTCACCACGATCTGCCGGCGCAGCGGCGTCACCGGCAGCTCGACGCCGGCCATCGCCGCGAGCGGTGCCGACCAGGCTCCGGCCGCGCAGATCACCGTCGACGTCGCGACCCGGCCACGCCGCGTCCGGACCCCGCGGATCTCGTTGCCAACGGCATCGATCCCGGTGACCTCGCACCCGGTGACCAGCGTCGCGCCGAGCCTCCGTGCGGCCGTGGCATACCCCAGTACGACGGACTCCGGCGTACAGTGCCCGTCGTTCGGGGAGAAGCAGGCGGCAATCAGGCCGTCGGGCGACAGCAGTGGGGCGAGCCGGACCGCCTCGGAGACCTCCAGCATCCGGGTCGGTTGCCCGGCCGCGTTCTGCAGCCGGGTGCTCTCCTCGAACAGCGCCACCTGTTCGTCGGACGACAGCAGGAACAGGTAGCCCACCCGATGCAGGTCGATCTCCTGCCCCGGGCGTTCGCCGAAGCGGGCGAACGCCTCCAGGCTGCGAGCGCCGAGCGCGATGTTCAGCTCGTCGGAGAAGTTCGCCCGGACGCCGCCCGCCGCCTTCGAGGTCGAACCCGAACCGAGCTCGTTCCGCTCCAGCAGCAGGATGTCCGTGACGCCGGCCTCGGCGAGGTGGAAGGCGATGCTCGTGCCCATCACCCCGCCGCCGACGATCACCACCTCGGCGCGCTCGGGCAGAGTCACGGCAGTAGGAAGTTGTAGTCCGCCTCGACGGTCACGGTATCCATCTGCGCCTTCTGCAGCTTGCCCGAGTAGTCCCAGTTGAGCGACTGCCACCGGGTGAACTGGTCGAGCACCCAGATGCCACTCTGCCGCGAGCCATTGCCGGACTTGCCGTTCCCGCCGAACGGCAGGTGTGCCTCGGCGCCGGAGGTCGAGTTGTTCACGCTGACCATGCCGGCCGAGATCCCCTGCGCGAACCGGAACGCCTTGTTCGGGTCGGTCGTGTAGATCGAGCTGGACAGCCCGTACCCCGACTTGTTGCCGAGGGCAATCGCCTCGTCGAGGGTGGTGTAGCTGGTGATCCCGACGACCGGGCCGAACGTCTCGTTCAGGAACAGCTCGTCGTCGGACCGGACGCCGTCCACGATCACCGGGTGGTAGAACAGCCCGGCGGCGGGATCACCGACGAAACCGTCGCGCGGGCTGTCTGCGGAGACCCGGCCGGTCGCGCCGATCACGGTGTGGTGCGCCGCGATCCAGCCCAGCGACTTCTCGAAGCCGGCCGCGAACTTCTCGTCCAGCAGCGGCCCGAACAGCACGTCCTGGGTCGGGTCGCCCATCGCCGCCGAGGCCACCGCCGCGCTGAACCGCCGGACGAACTCGTCGTGCACCGACTCCTGCACGATCACCGTTCCCAGCGACGTGCACCGCTGACCCGCAGTACCGAAGCCGGAGAACAGGGCGCCTTCGACGGCCAGGTCGAGGTCGGCGTCCTCGGTGATCACCATCGGGTTCTTGCCGCCGAGCTCGAGGCACGGGGTCTGCAGGTGGCGGCCGCAGAGCTCGCCGATCCGGCTGCCGACCTCGCTCGACCCGGTGAACCCGACCTTGTCGATCAGCCCGGCTGCCAGCGCCTGCTCGAGCCCGGCGAACGTGTCGGGCCCGTCGGCGTACACGAGGTTGAAGACGCCCGCCGGTACGCCGGAGTGCGCGAAGATCTGGTAGAACGCGTCGGACACGACCGCGGAGTACTCCGCCGGCTTCCAGACCACGGTGTTGCCGCAGAGCAGTGCCGGCACGATGTACCAGGAGGGCACCGCGACCGGGAAGTTGCCGGCCGAGATCACCGCGACGGCGCCGACCGGGCGGCGGAAGGTGAACAGTTGCTTGTCGGGCATCTCCGACGGCACCGTCTGGCCGTAGAGCCGGCGGCCCTCGCCGATGAAGAAGTCGCAGGTGTCGATGATCTCCTGCACCTCGCCGAGCGCCTCCGCCAGCGGCTTGCCGATCTCGCGGGTGACGAGCGCGGCCAGCCGGTCCTTGTTCGCCGTCATCAGCCGGCCGACGTTCGCGATCACCTGGCCACGCTGCGGGGCCGGCAGCGCCGCCCAACCGGCCTGCGCCTCTCGCGCGGCCCGGGCAGCCTGGACGAACACGTCCGGCCCGGCGACGCCGATGGTGCCGACCACGTCGGCGGTGTTCGCCGGGTTGGTGGACGGCGTGGTGCGGACCGGATCCGGGACCCGCTCTCCGGCGACGACGGACAAGATGGCAGACGACACAGGTGGGTCCTCTCACTCAGAACTACGGTCCAGCCAGCCTCCGCTATCCACCCCACCCCTGCCAACCCACCCGCGCGCCGCCCCACCCCAACAGACCACACCCCCACCCGCCCCGCGCGCACCCACCCGCCCCGCGCGCACCCACCCGCCCCGCGCGCACCCACCCGCCCCGCGCGCATCCGCACCCGCCCCGCCCCGCGCGCATCCGCACCCGCCCCGCCCCGCGCGCATCCGCACCCACCCCCACCCGCGCGCATCCCCGTCCCACCCCCGCGCTCATCTCCACCCCTCCCCGCGGGAGATCCCCCGCCTGTCTCGTGGAGCACCCCGCCACGGCGAGCGCAGTACTGCGGGGCGGTGGCGGGGGTTGGTTGGTGAGGCGTGTGAGCATGCAGTGTGAGCGGTTTACGGCTGTCCGATGAAGAGATCGCGGCGATGACTCCAGCCGAGCGGCGGGACTTGATCCTGCGGCTGGCCCCGGTGCCGGCGGGGCTGTTGCCGGCACCGCGGACGATGGAGCGGATCCGCAGGTGGCGGCTGGCGTTGATGCTGGCCTGTGTGGCCGCGCTGATCCCGTGGACCGTCTACCTGGCGATCACCCTGCCCAGCCACTACGAGGCACGGAACTGGGTCGCCACCTGGGTCGGGTTCGACGTGATCCTGCTGGCAATGCTCGTCGCGACCGCGGTGTTCGGCTGGCGGCGACGGCTGTTGCTCTTCCCGGCCGCCTTCGCCTCAGGTGTCCTGCTCGTCTGCGACGCGTGGTTCGACGTCCTGACCAGCCAGCGGGGCGCCGACCTGGTCCAGGCCCTGCTCACCGCGTTCCTGGGGGAGCTCCCGCTCGCCTTCATCCTGATCGCCGGCCCGCTGCGGCTGCTCCGGTATGTCGCGATCCGCAACGGCCTGGTGGGGGCCGACGTGCCGATGTGGCGGATGCCGATCCCGATGCCGGAGCTCTGGCCGCAGCGCAGAATTCCTCCCGGTTGATCTTGTGATTGCATTCACAAACGGTAGAATGGTGGTCCGCTGGGAACGGCGGTCGCCTGATCGGCGGTGTACAGCAACCATGTCGCAGTGACTGGGAGGGCGTACAGATGACGGAGCGCAAACCGCCCGGGATGAAGACCGAGGACTGGGTCGAGGCGCAGATCAAGCGGGCCCAGAACCAGGGCGAGTTCGACAACCTGGCCGGTGCGGGCAAGCCGATCCCGAAGCTGGGTGAGGCGCACGACCCGGACTGGTGGGTGAAGGACTTCATCCGCCGGGAGCAGATCGAGACCGACGCGCTGCTGCCGGTGTCCGTGCAGTTGCGCAAGGAGAAGGAACAGATCCCGGACAAGCTGCGCAAGATGCGCCGCGAGAGCGAGGTCCGGGACTACCTGCAGGACCTGAACAAGCGCATCCTGATCCAGATCCGCGACGCCACCGGAGCAGTCGTCCCGGTCGGCACCGTCGACGAGGAGGCCCTCGTCGAAAAGTGGCTGCTGGACCGCCCACCCGCAAACACGCGCCCTGCCGAGCCGGAGCAGCCTCCTTCCGCCAGGCGCTCCCTGTGGCAACGCCTGTTCGGCGCCTGACCGTCCTCTTCGGCCGGCCACGCGAGCAAGCTCGCAGAAGTGGCCGGGGTGGTGTGCACCGGAGATCCCACCGCGGGCCAGCTGCATCTGCATCCGCGCGCGTTCGACGCAGCCTTCGCTACCCCCTTGGCGAGTCCACAGGTGCGGTGGGTTGTGGACAACTCGTCCGGATCCGGAGTGTTGGCACAATTCCGGACGAACATCGGAATCCCTTACAAATAAGGGCCTTCCGAGCCGGAAACTGTCGGAGCCGGTGTCTAGGGTCTGGGGTATGGAGATCTTGGGTGAGCGGCCGGTGTGGTCGATGAGCGACAGCGAGCAGCTGGCGACTCTCGACGCGCTCGACGCCGAGGTCTCCCGGTTGCAGACCTACCGCCTGCAGGTCCTGGCCGGCTACGACGCCTCCGGTCACGCCGCCAGCCTCGGTGCCGGTGACACCGCCCGGCTGCTGGCGTTTCGGCACCGGCTCGACCCGGGCGTGATCAAGCGCGACCTGGCCCTGGCCAAGGCCCTCCAGAAGTACCCCGCCGTGGCCGACGCCCTGCCACCGGTCCACCCCGACCCCGTGCACGACGCCGACACCGGCGGTGCGGACGCCGGCGGTGCGGACGCCGACGGCAGCGACGCAGACGCCAATCCGAACGAGCCCGACAGCGACCCGGGCGCCGACGCCGGTGCGGGTGTGGGGGTGGTGTTGTCGCCGGCGCAGGCCGCGGCGATCGTGGCCGAGCTGGAGGCCGTCCCCAAGACCGTCGCGGTCGAGAACCTGGCCGTCGCCGAGGAACAACTCGTCGCCCTGGCCCGCCATTTCGGCCCGTCGGAGCTGCGCAAGGCGGCGCGCCGGGCCCGCGACCTGCTCGACGCCGACGGCCCGGCACCGGAAGAGGACAAGGCCTATGCCCGGGAGGAGTTGCGGGTGCGGACCGCGGACCGGGGCGTCAAGTTCAGCGGCTACCTGGCCAACGAGAACGCCGAACTGTTCCAAGCCCTGATCCTCGAAGGTTCCAAGCCCCGCAAGACCGTCACCGGCGAACTCGACCCCCGCTCACCGGACAAGCGCCGCGCCGACGCCCTCACCGACATCCTCAACGTCACCTCCAACGCCATCACCACCGCCACCCCACCCGACCCGGCCGATCCGGCCGACACGGCCGGTAGCGCCGCCCAGACCGGTGCCGCAGCCAGCAGCGCCGCGGCGGCCGGGCACGGCCCGAAGGCGCACATCACGATCACCATCGACCTCAAAGACCTCACCGACGCCGGCGCCCACGCGGTCGGCACCCTGGTCCACGGCGAGGGACTGTCCGCCGGCGCGATCCGCCGGCTGGCGTGCGAGGCGCAGCTCATCCCGATCGTGCTCGGCGCCAACTCCGAACCCCTCGACGTCGGCACGGCCCAACGCTTCGTCAACCGCGCCATGCGCCGCGCCCTCAACGCCCGCGACAAGGGCTGCGTCGTGTGCAAAGCACCGCCGATCTTCTGCGACGCCCACCACCTGATCTCCTGGATCGACCACGGCCCCACCGCCCTGACCAACCTGGTCCTGCTCTGCCGCCGCCACCACATCGACACCCACCACGGCCACTGGAACATCACCCTCCAAAACGGCAGGGTCACCGTGGCTAGACCCACCTGGGCCGAACCCACTCCGACCCGGCACCGCTACCGCAGACCCCTCCACAGCCCTGCCAGCGCCGCGAGTGGTACTCGCACGCCCGGCGGCAGTCACGGCGGCGGTAATGGCGGCCTCGGAGTGGTGGCTAGCCATGCCCGGGACCGCGCCAACGACTCAGCGCACACGACCACCGCAACCACCGCCGCCCGGTTCGACCCGTGGGGCGCCACGGACCCGCCCGACCCAGCCTCCGGCAAACACCCCCATCCACCCGACGACCCAACCCCAGGTCACAGGGACCATCACCACGCCGACAACCCGCCACCGGTTGCCACCGATGACCGGGACCGGCGCAACACCGAGAGCCCGATCCGGGCCATCACAGAGGACGCTGCCGCACCGGGCTGACGATCTCACAGGACGCTGCGCACCTCGTGCGGGAAGGGCAACTGAAGATCTCCCTACTCGCGCGAGGCCAGCGCCCGCCTGCCTGAGCTACACCGGGAACCGCCTGCCTGACCCGCACCGCGGAACGCCTGCCTGTCCCGCACCGCGGCACCACCTGCCTGTCCCGCACCGCGGCACCACCTGCCTGTCCCGCACCGCGGCACCGCCTGCCTGACCCGCACCGAGGCACCGTCGACCTGACCCCCGCACCGCGGCACCGCCTGCCTGACCCGCACCGCGGCACCGTCGACCTGACCCGCACCGCGGCACCGTCCACCTGACCCGCACCGCGGAGTCGCGGCGCAGCAGCAATGACCCACTGGCCCCGCCGGCCCCCCACTCCGGCGAGGACCACGCCGTCACCAGCGCGTCGGAGGGTACTGCGTGCCGCGCCGGTCGGCGACGATGTCGGAACGGGCATGGGCAGACCGCTCGTACTCCGGAACGTCCACCAGGCTCGAGACCCTGCTCCCACCAGCCGCGATGGTCGGTGGTGGCTGGCCTGTGTAGGTGTGCTCCGGGTGTTGTTCAGATGTTGATGAGGGCTCGGGCTGCCGTTTCTATGGTTTGTTCGCTGAGGAGGACCTGGCGGGCTGCGTCGCCAAGGGGGACGAAGGAGTCCTCGCTGGTTACTCGCGCCATCCGGCCGGTGTAGCCGGCGTCGACGAGTGCCGCCAGGATGCCCTCGGAGACGCCGCCGGAGCGACGGGTCTCGTCGACCACCAGCACCCGGCCGGTGGCTGTTGCCTCGCGCAACAAATCTTCCAGTGGCAGCGGCGCAAGCCAGCGAAGGTCGAGAACCCTGGTCCGCGGCAGCCTCGCCGCCACCCGCAGGCTCATCGGCAGCCCGTTGCCGAACGTGACGATCGTCAGCCGGTCCCCGTCGCCGTACGTCCGGCCGCTGCCGATCGGCACATGCGCGGTCGGGTACGACGCCAGCCACTGGTCGTCGCCCTCGGTGTGCAGATCGCGCCGGTGATACAACGCGATCGGCTCGAGGAAAACGCAGACGGTGCCTTCGGCCCGGGCGGCCGCTGCACAGGTGTGCAGCATCGCGGCGGCATCGTCGGGCCGGGACGGTGAAGCGATCACCAGCCCCGGGATGTCCCGCAGTACGCCTATCGCGTCGTCGTTGTGGAAGTGCCCGCCGAACCCCTTCTGATAGCCGTAGCCCGCGATCCGCAGCAGCATCGGATTGCGGTACTGCCCTTGCGAGAAGAACTTCAGCGACGCGGCCTCACCGCGCAGTTGGTCCTCCGCGTTGTGCAGGTAGGCGAGGTACTGGATCTCCGGCAGCGGCAGCAGCCCGGACACGCCCGCACCGAGCGCCAGCCCGAGGATCGACTGCTCGTCCAGCAACGTGTCGAACACCCGCGCGGCGCCGAACGCCTTCTGCAGCCCGCGGGTGACCCCGTAGACCCCACCCTTGCGGCCGATGTCCTCGCCGAACGCGATCGCCTCCGGGTACGACGCGAGCACGTCCGCCAGCGCGCGGTTGATCGCCTGGCTCAGGGTGAGCGGTTCGGTGTGCTCCGTGTCGACGAGGTGACCGGGCAACGACTTGCCGACGATCGCCCGATCGGGGAACCGCAGCGGCGCGGCCACGGCTTCGGCCGACTCGAGCTGGGGGAGTCCGGCCACCTCGCGGGCGATCCCCATCACCTCGGTCCGCTTGCACTCGTAGAGGTCGATCACATCGTTCGGCCGGTGCCCGGCTCCCAGCAGCAGCCGCGCCGTGCCGAGCAGCGGATCCATTTCCTCGTCAGCGAGAAGCTCGGCCGGGCTGCGGTAAGCCGCCTCCACGTCGGATCCGGCGTGGCCCATCAGCCGCACGGTTCGCAGCCGGAGGAACGCCGGTCGTCGGTTCCGCCGTACGAAGGTGGCCGCTTCGGTCGCCATCGTCAACGTCGCGTCCAGATCGGTGCCGTCGGCATCGAAGTACCTGAGCCCGGGGCGTTGCCCGTACGCCTGCTTGATCCAGCCGTCCGGGGTGCGCACGCTGATCCCGATCCCGTTGTCCTCGCAGACCAGCAGCAACGGCATCGGGATGCCCTGGTACGACGCGTGCAGGGCGGCGTTGATCGCCCCGGTGGCGGTCGAGTGGTTCGCCGAGGCATCGCCGAAGCTGGTCACCACGACCGCGTCCGCGGGCCAGGGCGACGGTACGCCGAGCTTGGCCGCCCGGGCGATCGAGAAGGCGACGCCCATCGCCCGGGGCAGGTGCGAGGCGATCGTCGAGGTCTGCGGGATGACCGCCAGGTCGTGCCGCCCGAACACCTTGTGCCGGCCGCCCGCGATCGGCTCGGTGGTCGCCGCGGTCACGCCGAGCAGGATGTCCCGGATCCCGTCCTTGTCCTGGTGCTGCTGCGCGCGGGCCAGGTAGAAGGCGCCGGACCGGTAGTGCAGCAGCGCCGGGTCGGTCGGGCGGAGGGCGGCCGCGATCCCGGCGTTCCCCTCGTGGCCGGATGACCCGATCGTGTAGAACCCGTGCCCCTGGGACTGGAGCCACCTCGCCGCCAGGTCGGCGTGCCTGCTGCCGAGCTGAGCGTCGTACAGGGTTCTGAGCAGGTCGACAGGGTGGTCGCAGGGAGCCGGCTTCAGCGCCCGGACCCGTTCGGCGAAGAGTTCGTCGACCTGGGTCACCGGTCAGAGTCCGCAGTCGAAGCCGTCGTCGTTGGGGTTGGCGTCGGCCAGTTTGTCCAGGATCCGGGCCGCGCGTCGTAGGTCCTCACTCGAAACATGATCCGCGAAGAAGGTGGCGACCACAGCGTCGACCACGGGTTGAGCCTTCGCGAGCGCCTTCCGGCCGGACTCGGTGAGCTCCGCCCAGGTGGCCCGGCGGTCCTCCGGCGAGGTCTTGCGGACCACCCAGCCGTCCTTGTCCTCGAGCTTGCCGACCAGCCGGGTGCCGCCGCTGCGGGAGATCATCAGCCGCTCCGCGAGTGGCGCCATCCGGAGCCGCCCGCCTGCCTGGTCGAGGATCTGCAGCACCTCGTGCTCGAAGTACGTCATGCCCGCGTTGCTGCGCAGGGTGTTGTCGAGGTGGGTGAAGAGCAACGTATCCGCCCGGTACAGCGCCCGCCAGGCACCCAGTTGGTCCACGCTCATCTGCTTCGTCGCCATGCCGGTGAGTATACGACGCAACTGTTGACATGTAAACTGTTCACCTGTGTATGGTGGCCGGACGTTCTGGATCGAGGGGATGGGGCATCGTGAGCAAGGTCCGCTGGAAGGCAGTCCGGCCGCTGAGGCACCGGGACTACCGGCTGCTGTGGACCGGGCTGGCGGTCGCGCTGCTCGGCAGCGGGCTGTGGCTCGTCGCGCTCGCCTGGCAGGTGATCGAGCTCGGCGGTGGTCCGGTCCAGCTCTCGGTCGTCACCACCGCGTACAGCATCGGCCTGGTGGTCTGCGTCCTGTTCGGCGGGATCGCGGCCGACCGGCTCTCGCAGCGGTCGGTGATCATCGCGGCCGACACCGTACGAGGTGCCGTGCTGCTGGTGGTCGCCGCGCTCGCGCTCACCGGGTGGCTGGAGATCTGGCACCTGGCGGCGGGCGCAGTACTGATCGGCGCCGGTGAGGCCTTCCTGATCCCGGCCTACACCGCGCTCGTACCGCGGCTGCTGCCGCAGGAGGAGTTGCTGGCGGCCAACGGTCTGGAGGGGACTCTGAGGCCGTTGGCTCAGCAGGCGACCGGTCCGGCGCTCGGTGGTCTGGCGATCGCCGCGCTGTCTCCCGGGGTCGCGATCCTGGTGGCCGCGCTGACCTACTTCTTCTCCGCTGCGTGTGTGGTCGCCATGCGGGTCCGGCCGGAGCCTGCCGAAGCTCCGGGCGAGTCGGATGAGGCGGCGGCGACGGGTGCCCGGGCGATGCTCGCGGACCTGCGGGAGGGGTGGAGCTATGTCCGCGAGACCCGGTGGCTGCTCGCCTCACTGCTCTTCGGCACGGTGTTCGTGCTGCTGATCCTGGGACCGCTCGAGGTGCTGCTGCCGTTCGCGGTCCGCGACCAACTGGGCGGTGGGCCGAAGGACTTCGGGCTGGTGCTCGCGGCGTTCGGCATCGGAGGTGCGGTGGGTGCGCTGCTGATCTCGTCACGCAGTCTGCCGAGGCGCTACCTGACCGTGATGACGTTGATGTGGGGCGTCGGGTCGCTGCCGTTCGTGCTGCTCGGCTTCGCGACGGACCTCTGGGTGATGGCGGCCGGTGCCGCGGTCGTCGGCGCGACCGGGTCGGCGGCGATGGTGATCTGGGGGACGCTGCTGCAACGGCGGGTGCCGGACCATCTGCGCGGGCGGATCGCGAGTCTCGACTTCTTCGTATCCCTGCTGCTGATGCCGGTGTCGATGGCGCTCGCGGGTCCGGCCGGCAGTCTCTTCGGGGTCACCGCGGTCTTCATCGTCGCCGGTGTCGGTCCCGCGATCATCTGCTTCGTGGTGATCTGGTTCGGCCGGATGCCCTCCGACGAGCTTGCCAACCCCCTGGACCACGAGGCAGTGGATCAGGAGCCGGTGCAGGATCAGCCGGCGGCAGTGGATCAGGCGCTGGTGGCGGGTGTGGCGGACTCGGTTGGTGCTTCGAAGCGGATCAGCTCCGACGCCTGATCGCCACCCCAGTCGACCGGCGTACGACCGGCCTCCCGCCAGCCCGCCCTTCGGTACATGGCGATCGCCGCGCCGCAGTTGTCAGCAACCTCTAGCCCGAGCCGCCGGCCGTGTTCACCGGCGACGGCGACGCAGTGGTCGAGCAGCCGCCGGCCGAGCCCCGCGCCGGTCTGCTCCGGATCCACGAACAACCGCTCCACGAGAACGTCCGAAGTCCTGTCCGCGGTCAGCGCGACATGCCCGGCGACCCGCTCATCAACGGTGATCACCCAGCAACCGAGAGCGTCCGGCGAAGTCAGCCAGTGCGCCGCATCCTCGGGCCAGTTCACCGGATAACCAGCGGTTTCCTGCACGCCTCGCAGGAGCCGAACGCACTCGTCGAGGTCCCCCTCGACCCGTTTCCGAACCTCGATCGTCGCCACCGCCCAACCCTCACACATCACCCCGGCCGCACCAGCCGCCGGCCTAGCTCCGCAATCGGGACCGATCGGCGGGAACAGTTCCGGTGGCCAGTTCGTTGTTCCTGTACAGGCTGTCGGCGCTGTGGGGAGCGAGGCGGCCGTTTGGTGGGGACCGTCGGCGGTGCCCACCGCCATGTCCCGTTCACGATGACAAGTGAGTCCGGCGAGATGCACCTATCCCCTAGAGCGCAGCGCACGGCGACCGCGGCCGGCGCGGGGGTCGGTACGGCCGGGTTGCTGGCCGGGGTGCTGGTACTCGGCCCGCTCGCGGCCACGATCCTGCTCGCAGTGGTGTTCACCCTCGCCTGGCCTCTGGCCGCGGTGGTCCTGCATATCGCGGACGAGGTGCCGTACCGGTCGCCCGTGCTGGTAGCCGCCGCTTCCGCCGGTGGAGTGCTCTGTGTCCCGGGCATGGTCAAGCTGCTCAGCTGGGGAGCGGTCGGCCTGGTGATCGCCCTGTTCGCAGCCGGCGTCTTCGTGCTGATCGACCTCGCGCTGCCCGGAGACCGCCGCCCGCGCAGAAGGGACCGCCGTCGCCAGAAGACGCAGTACCGCGGCCTCGCGGCGCTGAGCAGGGCCGACGAGTTCGAGGACGAGAAGCTGATCGCCTCGCTCCAGTGCCCCCTGAGCATCGAGGAACTCTGCAGCGTATGGGGTGAGACCACGGCGACGCTCGCACAGGGCGCCGGGCCGCGGGACCGGCAGGCGGTCGCCGAGGTACGCCGGATCTGCCTGGACGAGTTCGAGCGCCGCAACCCGGACGGCTTCCTGCGTTGGATCGAGGCAGGCGCTCCCGGCGACCCCAGCAGCTACCTCCTCCCCAACTCCAACGAATGAGCCCAGAGGTCAGCGGCGCCTGAGGAGCATGGCCGGCGCGACGACGGCCGGCCGGGCCGACGCCGGGCTCTGCGCGGTGACCAGCAGCAGCGAAGACCTGACGGAGGACGTCTGACTTGAGTGTTTCCCTCGACCTGTTGCGGACCTTTCTGGCGATCTACCGGACGGGGTCGATCACCGCGGCCGCCGAGACGCTCGGGTTGTCCCAGCCGACGGCGACCGCCCACCTCAAGGCGCTGGAGGCGGCGCTCGGGCGGCCGCTGTTCGAGCGGCAGGCGCGGGGCGTCCGGCCGACCACCGCCGGTGACGAGCTCGCGCGCCGGATCGCCGAGCCGATCGACGTGCTGCAGGGGCTGGTGGTCGACAAGTTCGAGGAACCGGTCGCGGCGACGGTCCAGCTCGGTGGTCCGGTCGACTTCCTGTGTGACCGGGTGCTGCCGGCGCTGGCCGAGCGGCTCGGCGACGGTCTCCAGCTCCGGACCCGCGTCGGCCTGCCTGACGAACTGCTGGACAGCCTCGCCGCCCGGAGCCTCGACGTGGTGATCAGTTCGGTACGGCCACGCCGGGCCGGGCTGCGCATCACCCCGCTGTGCGACGAGACGTTCGCGCTGGTCGCCGCGCCCCGCTGGTTCACCGGTACGCCGGTGACCATGCCCGAGTCGTTGCGCAAGATCCCGCTGGTCGCCTACGCGGAGGACGCGCCGATCATCCGGCGGTACTGGCGCAGCGTGTTCGGAGTACGGCTGACCCGCGCGGCCGACCTCGTCGTACCGGATCTGCGCGGGGTGCTCGCCGCAGTACGGGCCGGCGCCGGGGCGAGCGTGCTCCCGCTGTACCTGTGCGGCCAGGCGATCGAGGCCGGCGAGTTGCGGCTGCTCGCCGAGCCGGAACTACCACCGCTCAACACCCTGTACGTCGTCACGCGGTCCGACGCGGGGCACCGGAGCGCGGCGAGCGTAGTACGGGCCGAGCTGCTGCGGCAGTTCGCCTAGGCCGCCTTCTTCTTGGCGGCTTTCTTGGCCGTCTTCTTCGCGGGGCTCTTCTTCGCCGACGCGGCTTTCTTCGCCGGGCTCTTCTTGGCGCCACCCTGGCGACGGGACCGGGCGGCTTCGACGCTGGCTCGCAGCGCAGACACGAGATCGGTCGTGGAGGTCGCCTCGGGCTCCTCCTCGTTGAAGACGATCTCCTTGCCTCTGCGCTTGTCCTCGACCAGCTTCTGCACCCGCTCGGTGTAGCTGTCCTTGTACTCCGTGGGCTTCCAGGCGCCGCTCATCGCCTCGACCAGGTCCACTGCCATCGACAACTGCTTGCCCTGGCTCACCTTCGCCGGCAGCGTGCCCACTTCCCCGGGATCCCGGATCTCGTCGGCGAAGTACATCGTGTGCAGCTTCAGCACCTTGCCGTCGGCCCGGATCGAGGCGAGGTACTCCTTGCCGCGCATCACGAACGTCGCGATCCCGGCCCGGTTCGTCTTGGCCAGGGCGTCGCGGAGCAACCCGTACGACGAGGCGTTCTCCTCGTCCGAGGGGCCGAGGTAGTAGGTCTTCTGGAAGTGGATCGGGTCGATCTCCTCCAGGTCGACGAAGGTGGAGATCTCCAGTGAGCGGGACCGGCCGGGCGCGATGTCGGCCAGTTCCTCCTGCTCGACGATGACGTACTCGCCGCCGCCGACATCGTGGCCCTTGACGATCTTGTCGTAGTCGACCTCGCGGCCGGTCCGCTCGTTCACCCGCTTGTTGCGGATCCGGTCCGAGGTGCCGCGCTGGAACTGGTGGAAGTCGACCTCGTGCTCCTTGGTCGCGCTGAACAGCCCGACCGGCACCGAGACCAGCCCGAAGTTGATGTACCCGCTCCAGATCGCCCGCGCCATGACCGCCGCCCTCTCTCCGATCACTGCAGCACAACACTGCTACTGCCCAGACCACCAGTATCCAGACCGCCAGTACCCATCCCGCCAACCCTCAGGCCGCGGGAAGTCACCCGTTCAGAGCCTGTTGTACCGCTTGCGCGCCTCTCGCGACTCCTTCTGCGCGGCCCGGGCTGCCTTGCGGGCCTCGTCGAGCTCCTCGCCGATCCGGTGCACTGCTTCCTGCGCCTCGGCGAGGGCGTCGCGGGCGTCGGAGAGCTGGCTGTCGAGGTCTTCCACCGTCGCGTCGGCTGCCTCGGCGGCGGCGATGGCGTCGTCCAGTTCCTGCTTCGCCTCCGCCTTCTCGGCGGCTTCGCGCTCTACCTGCTCGCGTTCGGCCTTCTCGCGCTTGGCCTTCTCCGCCGCCGACTCCTTCTCGGCTGCCTTGTCGGCTGCTGCCTTCTCGGACTCACCGGCCTTGGCGCGGCGGGCCTGGGCCCGCTGCCGGCGTTCGTCGGTGATCGGCGTGATGTTGGACGGCTCGCCGCTCTCGTCGACGACTCCGAACCCGACGTGCCGCAGGGCGCTGCTCAGCCGCCCCTCGCGAACGGCCTCGCCGGCGGACGGATCCACCAAGGCCGCGTCCAGAGTCTCGCGAAGCTTCTGGGCGACGTCCGCACTGACCTTCTGGCCCTCCCGCTCAGCCAGACCGATGGCCGACTTCGAGAGCTTGTCGATCAGCTTGTGCCGCTTCGGAGTCAGTTCGCGGAGCCGCTCACCGTCGAGATCCGCCGTGGCCTCGCGGAACTCGTCGCCGAGCGCCAGCAGGTCGTCGATGTCGTCGGGCCGCTCCCGGGCGACCAGGTTGGCCAGCCAGCCCGCCACGGTGGGTTTGCGCAGCGCCTTCAGCCGGGTCGACCCGAGCTGGTCGCCGTCCGCCTTCAGTTGCTTGGCGAGCTCGTTGCGAGTAGCAATGAAGTCGGCCGCCGATGCCGCGTAGAGCGCGCTCGCTGCCTCCTCGAAGTCCACCCGCCCGACGCTACAGGAACTCGCGGAGGCTCTGAACGAGTTCGGCCGGGGCATTCTCGGCGATGTGGTGGGTCGAGTCGATGCCGTGCCCCACCACGGGCTCCTTGCACCACGGGCGCCATACGGCCAGTGGGTCGCCGTAGATCTGCTCGACTGGCCGTACCCGCGCAGATCCGGGCAGACCACGGTGTATCCGGCGTCGGCGAGTGCACGGGCCACCTGGTACCACGTGGTGTGCGTCCGCGGGTGTTCGTGCAGCAGCACCACGGCCGCCGTAACGGACCCTGAGAGCGATGTCGCCCACCAGGATCCGTTCCAGCCGGAATCCTTCGAACACGGTGTGTCCGGTCCTCAGCCCTCTGGACGTTCTCAGTCCTTGAAGGCGTCCTTGGTCTTCTCGCCGGCCTGCTTCAGGTCGGCCACCGACTTCTCGGCCTGGCCCTCGGCCTGCAGGTCCTCGTTGTCGGTCGCGTCGCCGGTCTTCTCCTTCACCTTGCCCTTGGCGCTCTCGGCGGCGTTCTTCATCTTGTCCCCGATACCCATCGGTTCCTCCTCCGTGCAGCCGGATCTGACCCCCGCTCCGGTGCCCAGCGCCAACCAACCCATGCACGTCAGGCCATGCCGCCTTCCAGAGTCCGCCCGCAAGCCGGAGAGCGGTTTTCCAAGCGGGTACCGGGAGGCATGCGGTTACGACGGAGCGACCCCGACAAGCCCGGCCTGGCCAGGCGCGGGCGGGGCAAGGGCTTCAGCTATCTCGATGCTGACGGCAACGTCATCACCGACGCCGAGGTGGTGGAGCGAATCCGGGCGCTCGTGATCCCGCCGGCCTGGCAGGACGTCTGGATCAGCCCGTACCCGAACGGCCACATCCAGGCCGTCGGCACCGACGAGGCCGGCCGCCGCCAGTACCTGTACCACGACGAGTGGCGGGCCACCCAGGACGCGGACAAGCACGACCGGGTACGCCGCCTCGCCCGTCGGCTGCCGGAATTCCGCAAGACGGTGGACCGGGATCTCTGCTTGAAGCGACTCAGCCGTGAGCGGGTTCTCGCAGTAGCTCTCCGGATGCTCGACCACGGGGTGTTCCGGACCGGCAACGCTCGGTACGCCGAGGAATACGGCAGCCGGGGAGCCGCCACCCTGCTGCGGAAGGACGTCCGGGTCCGCAAGGGACTGCTGGTTTTCGACTTCATCGCCAAGGGCGGTATCCAGCGAACGCTCGAACTCGAGGACGACAAGCTCGCGGCCGCGGTCTCCGCGCTCAAGCGCAGCCGGCACGACAACCCACGACTCCTGGTCTACCGCGACCAGGAGAGTTGGCATGAGATCGACGCCGACCTGATCAACGCGAGGTTCCAGGAGATCGTCGGCGACGAGTACACCGTGAAGGACCTGCGGACCTGGACCGCGACCGTTCACGCCGCGGTGGAACTGGCCGAGGCCGATCCGCCGGAGACGAAGAAGGCCGCCAAGAAGGCTGTCAAGGAGATGCTCACCGAGGTCGCCGAACACCTCGGCAACACCCCGACCGTGGCCCGCGCCTCGTACGTCGACCCGCGCGTGATCACGCAGTACGAGAAGGGCCGAACGGTCGCCCGAGCGATCAGAAAAACCGGCTCGGACGACCTCGAGCGCCAAGAGGTCCGCGAAGCGATCGACCCATCAGTGGCCCGCCTGGTCGCCCGCGGTGACGAATAGCGGTGTCGCCGAGTTGATTGCTCGCGGTCGACACGGGGTACAGGGCGCGCACGCACGGAAGGAGTCGAGGATGCCCGCAGGATCGAGCAAGAAACGTGAGCGGCAGTACGAGCACATCAAGGCCGGTCTGAAGAAGCGCGGCCGCAGCGAGGACACCGCGGAGGAGATCGCGGCCCGCACCGTGAACAAGGAGCGCGCCCGCTCCGGCGAGGCGAAGCAGAAGAGCCGCAGCTCCACGCACGACATCTCCTCCAGCCGTCGCGGTGGGTTCCGCTCGCACAGCGGCTCGCAGGGCCGGACCAAGGACCAGCTCTACAACGAGGCCAAGCAGAAGAACATCAAGGGCCGCTCCAAGATGACCAAGGCCGAACTGGAGAAGGCCGTCGGCCGCTGACGCAGTACCGTGTTGTGAAGGTACTGCTCACCCCCTGACGAGGAGCGCCATCGTGCAGCAAGTCGACGCCACCCCGCTGAGCGACGAGGAGCTGCAGGGCCTCGACGCGTACTGGCGAGCCGCCAACTACCTGTCGGTCGGGCAGATCTACCTGCTCGCGAACCCGTTGCTCAAGGAGCCGTTGCGGCCCGAGCACATCAAGCCGCGGCTGCTCGGCCACTGGGGTACGACGCCCGGGCTGAACCTGATCTACACCCACTTGAACCGGGTGATCCGGCACGGCGAGCGCGAGCTGATGTACGTGATCGGGCCCGGTCACGGCGGTCCCGCGATCGTCGCGAACAGCTGGCTCGAGGGCAGCTGGACCGCGACCTACCCGAACACCACGCTGGACGAGCCCGGGATGGCGAGGCTGTTCAAGCAGTTCTCGTTCCCCGGCGGCATCCCCAGTCACGTGGCCCCCGAGGTGCCCGGCTCGATCAACGAGGGCGGCGAGCTGGGCTACTCGCTCAGCCACGCGTACGGCGCCGCGTTCGACAACCCGGACCTGGTGGTCGCCTGTGTGGTCGGCGACGGCGAGGCCGAAACGGGGCCGTTGGCAACTTCCTGGCACTCGAACAAGTTCCTCGACCCGCGCCGCGACGGCGCGGTGCTGCCGATTCTGCACCTGAACGGCTACAAGATCGCCAATCCCACGGTGCTCGCCCGGATCGGCGACGAGGAGCTGGCCGAGCTGCTCCGCGGCTACGGTCACGAGCCCTTCCTGGTCCAGGGCTCGGACCCGGCCAAGGTGCACCAGTCGACGGCGGCCGCGCTGGACAAGTGCTTCCAGCGGATCGACGAGATCCAGCTCGAGGCCCGCACCGCCACGTCCGCCGTACCGCGCCAGGCCTGGCCGATGCTGGTACTGCGGACGCCGAAGGGGTGGACCGGTCCGCGCACGGTGGACGACCTGCCGGTGGAGGACATCTGGCGGTCCCACCAGGTGCCGTTGTCCGGTGTCCGCACGAACGACCAGCATCTCCACCAACTGGAGGACTGGCTGAAGAGTTACCGGCCGGAGGAGCTCTTCGACGAGACGGGCCGTCCTGTCGCGGAAGTACTCGACCTCGCACCGAGCCCGTCGCTGCGGATGGGGACGAGCCCGCACGCGAACGGCGGCGTGCTCACCCGGGATCTGGAGCTGCCACCCGTCGCCGACTACGCAGTACCGGTGAAGGCGCCCGGGGCCGAGGACGGGGAGCCGACGAAGGTGTTCGGCACGTTCCTGCGCGACGTGTTCCGGGCGAACGAGCAGCACCGGAACTTCCGCCTGGTCGGCCCGGACGAGACCGAGTCGAACCGCTTGTCCGCGGTCTACGAGACCACCGCCAAGGCCTGGAACGGCGCGGTGCTGGACACCGACGAGCATCTCGCGGCCGATGGCCGGGTGATGGAGATCCTCAGCGAGCACACCTGCCAGGGCTGGCTCGAGGGGTACCTGCTGACCGGGCGGCACGGGTTGTTCTCGTCGTACGAGGCGTTCGTGCACATCGTCGACTCGATGGTGAACCAGCACGCCAAGTGGCTGAAGACGGTGAACCGGCTGGAGTGGCGCCGGCCCGTCCCGTCGCTGAACTACCTGCTCACCTCACACGTCTGGCGCCAGGACCACAACGGCTTCTCGCACCAGGATCCCGGCTTCATCGATCACGTGGTGAACAAGAAGGCCGAGGTGGTCCGGGTCTACCTGCCGCCGGACACCAACACGCTGCTGTCCACGATGGACCACTGCCTGCGGACCCGGAACTACATCAATGTGGTTGTCGCAGGCAAGCAACCGCAGCCCAACTGGCTCGACTGGGACGCCGCGGCGCTGCATTGTGCGCGCGGGATCAGCGTCTGGGACTTCGCCAGCAACGACGACGGCGATCCGGATGTGGTGCTTGCCTGCGCCGGTGACGTGCCGACGCTGGAGACCATGGCGGCCGTCGACCTGTTGCGGGAACGCCTTCCCCAGTTGAAGATCCGCGTCGTCAATGTGGTCGACCTGATGCGGTTGCAGGGCGCCACGGAGCACCCGCACGGTCTGCACGATCGGGACTACGACGCGATCTTCCCGCCGGGCGTCCCGACGATCTTCGCGTACCACGGCTACCCGTGGCTGATCCACCGGCTGACCTACCGGCGGAACAACCACAACGACCTGCACGTCCGGGGGTACATCGAGGAAGGCACCACGACCACGCCGTTCGACATGGTCGTGCGCAACAACCTGGACCGCTACCACCTGGCGATGGACGTGATCGACCGCGTGCCGTCCCTGCGCAGCCGCGCGATCTCGGCCCGCCAGTACTTCGCAGACCAGCGGACCCGCCACCACGCCTACGTCACCACCCATGGCGAGGATCTGCCGGAGGTGCGCGGCTGGCGCTGGGGTCAGCAGGGGTAGGCCGGCCCGCGCCGTCCTCGAGTGATGCCCGGCTGGTGGCTGAGTTCGCTGCGGAGGCGATCGAGGATGCCGCGCAGCAGGCGGGACACCTGCATCTGGCTGACGCCGAGCTCGTTGCCGATCTCCTCCTGGGTGAAGCCGGCGCAGAACCGCAGCTCCAGGATCCGCCGGTCGCGATCGCCGAGTTCCGCGACAACGGGAGTCAGTGTGTGCACGTTCTCGACCAGTTCGTAGCCGTCCTCCGCGTCGGCGACCGTGTCCATCAGGCTTGCGCCACCGTCGGCCGGCCCGGGCGCATCCAGTGAGAGGGTGCTGAAACACCCGCGCACCGAGGACGCCTCGGTGATCTCGCCGGTCTCGGTGCCGAGCGCCGCGGCGGTCTCCGCGTCCGACGGCAGATGACCCAGCTTCTGGGTCAGCTCGGGCTCGGCCGCGGCGATGCTGCCCTGCATCTCCTGCACCCGGCGCGGCGGCCGGACGGTCCACGCGCAGTCACGGAAGTATCGCTTCAGCTCGCCGCGGATGGTCGGTACGGCGTACGCGAGGAAGGCGGTGTCGGTATCCAGCATGTAGCCGTTGGCGGCCTTCACCAGGCCGAGGTAGGCGACCTGTTCCAGGTCGTCCTCGTCCACCCCCTTGCGGCGGTAGCGGGAGGCGATCGAACGCGCGACCGGCGCATTCAGGATCACCACTTCGTCGAGCAGTTGCTGGTGCCGGGGATCGGGGACTTGGTGGGCTTCGACCAGTAGTTCCTGGGTGGTATCGGCGATGCGCTGCTTCGAGTCGGGAGCGCTGACAGGTGCGATCGTCACGGTGAGAGACCTCGTCGTGTCGTCCTGCGGTGGGTGGCGTCATTGCTGAACCACTTGCCTTCCACCAGACCAAACTCGAGCGCCCGTTGCAACCCCCGAACTGTTACAGGTGTTTGAAAACGGGCACCTGATCAGCGTGGAGAAGTTCCCTGGCGCCTCAGAATGGGTCCCGGCCACCGGCGGAGTGAAGAAACTCACGGCCGCACTGGCGTCCTGCCAAGGCTGCGACCTCTACCAGTACGCCGGCCAGGCCGTACCGGGCGAAGGTCCCGCGTCGGCGCGGATGGTGCTCGTCGGTGAGCAGCCGGGCGATGTCGAGGACCACGAGGGCAGGACTTTCGTCGGCCCCGCAGGTCGCCTGCTGGACAAGGCCCTGGCCGAGGCCGGGATCGAGCGGTCCGAGGTCTACCTGACCAACGCGGTCAAGCACTTCCGGTTCGAGCGCCAGGGCAAGCGCCGCATCCACAAGACGCCGGCGGTCGGCCAGATCGTTGCCTGCAAGCCCTGGTTGGTCAGTGAGTTGGAGATCGTGAAGCCTTCGCTGGTGGTGATTCTCGGCGCGGTCGCGGCCCGCGCGCTCCTCGGTACCGGCTTCAAGGTGACCGTGCGTCGCGGTGAGCCGGTCGAGCTGCCGGACGGCACCGCGGCGATGGCCACGGTGCATCCGTCCTCGGTGGTGCGGTCGCGTGAGTACCGGCGGGACTTCGAGCTGTTCGTGCGCGATCTCCGCACCGCCGTCTCGCTGCTGCCCTGATTCCCGTTGCGCTGAGGCCTTGCCGCGGCTCTACCGGCCGGACCGACGGAGCTCGGGGAGTACCTCGTCGCGATACAGCTTCATCATGTCGACCGAGTGCGGTCCCAGGTTCGCCACGTAGATCTCGTCGAAGCCGGCCTCGACGTACGGCTTGAAGGCCTCGACGTGCGCGTCCGCCTTCGAGCCGCAGGTAACGGACTTCGCGGTCTGCTCCTTCGTCACCAGTTCGCTGGCCTGCTCGAAGTGACGCGGTGACGGGAGCACCTGGGCGAGCTCGCCGGGCAGGCCGGAGTTCGCCCAGATCCGGTGTGCCTGCTCGATGCCTTCCTCCTCGGTCGGCGCATAGCTGACCTTGAACCCGACCTGCGTCGGCTTCGTGCCGCCGCCGTTGTCCCGGAAGCGCTTCAGCAGGTCCTTGTCAGGTGAGGTGGTGATGAAGCCGTCGGCAATCCGCGCGGCGACATCCGTGGCCTCGGGTCCGAAGCCCGACATGTAGATCGGCAGCGGGGTGTCCGGCCGGGTGTAGATCCGTGCCGTGTCCACCGTGTAGTGCTTGCCGTGGTGCGTGACGAAGCCGTCCTCGGTCCACAGCCGCCGCATGATCTCGACGGCCTCCTCGAGCATCTCCAGCCGAACGTCGACCGTCGGCCAAGGACCGCCGACGATGTGCTCGTTGAGGGCTTCACCGGTACCGACGCCGAGCGTGAACCGTCCGTTCAGCAGTACCGCGCTGGTGGCCGCCGCCTGCGCGATCACGGCCGGGTGGGTCCGCACCGTCGGGCACGTCACGGCCGTCGTCACCGGCAGTTCGCAGACCTGGGAGATCGCGCCGATCGCACCCCAGACGAAGGCGCTCTGGCCCTGCTCGTCGTTCCAGGGGTGGAAGTGGTCGGAGATCCACAGTCCGTCGAACCCGGACTCCTCGGCCAGCCGGGCCTGCTCGATCAGCTGCGACGGCGTGTACTCCTCGCTGGACAGGAAATACCCGATTCTCACGTCGTCTCCCGAGCTCTCTGGTGCCATCGTTCGGTCCCTGGCCCGGTGCCCCGATCAGTGCCCGCCATGCGTGGCGGACGATCGTGCTTACTGCCTTACCATCCGGACGATCGTGCTCTTTTGGTCCTCCGGACCCCGTTTGCGCGAGTTCGCGACGGGCACCAGATGTCCAGGCGGGCGACCGCTCAGGAGGACGCCGGGGTGATTCCCGGCGTCCGACCGCACGGGGAGTTCAGCCGCCGGACGCTGTGTCAGGTCCGGCCCGTCGAGAAAGGAACGGCCATGGGCCTAGTGCTCTGGATCATCGCGGCGATCCTCGTCATTTCGGGAATCGTGTCACTCGTTCGCGGTCAGCTACTGATGGGCGCCGCTCTGATCGTCGTAGGCCTGCTGGTGGGCCCCGGCGGCGTCAGCATCTTCACGTAACACCCCACCTGATTCAGGACCCCAGCCTCCCGCGCGGAGGCTGGGGTCCACCAGGTTCCGGCCGCTGACGCACAGGTGCCGGCTTGTCACTCAGTCGGCCTGCGCTCAGGGTTTGCGCTCAGGGTTTGCGCTCAGGTGTACTGCGCTCAGGTGTACTGCGCTCAGGGGGTCTGGCGGAAGACGCGGTTGGCCGCGCTCATCCGGAGGCTCTCCAGCTGCACGATCTGGTCGGCGGCCGCGGACAGCAACTTGTCCAGCTCGGCCGCGTCGAACTTGGCGTCGTCCTCGGCCAGCTGCCGCAGTACCCGCCAGCCCGCGGCCTTTCCCTCGACGGCGAGCCGTAGTGTCTCCAGCTCGACCACATCGCTCAGCGGCGACCGCCGGATCAGCTCACCGTTCGATTTGAACCGGCCGATCTTCTCCGCCAGCCAGGCGCCCGCGTTTTTCACCGGATCCGGCTTGGCCCCGATCGCCGCCAGGAACCGCTCGAGGGCGGTTCGTTCGTCCTCCACCGTCGCGATCATCGCGGTCAGGGTGGTCCGGGCGACCGGGTCGGTCTGCTGGTCCGCGGCCCGGCGGAACAGCTCGATTCCCGCGGCCGAGCCCGCGTAGTGGTCCTGGAGGTAGTGCCCGAGTCGTCCTTCGTCGATCATGAGCGGCTCCTGGGGACGAGGGTGTTCCGAGCCAGGTACCCAACCGCCGAACTCCCGAACACTGACGTCTGCTGTCAGCCTTGACCGGTTGACTGGGGCTCCGGGGTTCACAGTGGCAGACGAGAGGAGCAGCCGGATGGGCGAGGAACGGCACAAGTGCTGTGCGGTGGTGGATCTGCGGCAGTACACCCTGCACCCCGGTCAGCGGGACGTGCTGATCGACATCTTCGACGAGTCGTTCGTCGAAGGGCAGGAGCAGTACGGCATGCACGTCTCTGCCCAGTTCCGCGATCTCGACGACCCGGACCGCTTCGTCTGGCTGCGCGGCTTCACCGACCTGCCGGCCCGGGCGGACGCCCTGAACGGCTTCTACTACGGCCCGATCTGGCGGAAGCACAGCGCCGCGGCCAACGCCACCATGGCGGACTCCGACAACGCTCTGCTACTCCAGCCGATCGACCTCGAGCCCGGCTATCCCGCCTTCGACGCACCACGTCCGCCTATCGGCGCGAGCGACATCCCGCCCTCCGTGGTCGCGGGTGCGGTCTACCACCGTCGCTCGCCCGACGACGGGTTCACGAAGTACTTCGCTGACCAGGTCGCGCCCGTCCTGGCCGCGACGGGTGCCGTCCTCGCGGCGGTATTCGAGACCCTCCCTGCCGAGAACAACTTCCCGGCCCTCCCACTCCGGGACGAGACTGTGCTCGCCTGGTTCGCCACCTTCCCGGACGACACCGCGTACGCCGAGCACCGGCGCCGGCTCGACGCCTCCCCGGCCTGGCAGACCGAGGTGCTCCCCGAGCTCACCCGCCGTTCCGTCGCGCCCCCGCAGAACCTGAGACTGCGCCCGACCGCGCGCTCGCAGTTCCACTAGTATTTTTCCCGCAGAAAGTAATCTGGCCGAACAGTTGCTGCGGGGACTCCTCATGAAGCACGGATCGATCACTCACGATGGCGCCGCTCCGGACTTCTTCGAGGGCGCGCTGCTGGGCAACGGCGGGCTCGGGGCCGTCGTCACCACCCGGCCCGATGCCGTGGTGATCCACTTCGGCCACAACGAGGTGTGGGACATCCGGGTGGAGGAAGGGCACGCCCCGGGGATCGGCACCTTCGCCGAGGTGTTCGCCAAGGTCGCCGCGATCGACCCGACGCTCGACGATCTGACCGACGACCCGTGGTTCGCGCAGTACAACGACCTCGTCAGGGCGAGCTACGACCTGCCGTTCCCGCGGCCGTTCCCCTGCGGCTCGCTGATCCTCGGCTTCGACCCGCGCCGGGTGGAGATGCTCGGCCACCGCCTCGATGTGACGACCGCGACCTGCACGATCTCGTTGCTCGCCGACGGTGCGCCGGTGGAGGTCGAGGTGTTCGTCGCGCGCGAGGACGATCGCCTGTGGGTCAGCCAGGCCGGTACCGCGGTATTCGACCGGATCAAGTTGCTTCCCGATCCGGTCGGGCTGATCCCGGATCCGCGGACGGGCGCGACCGGTCCTGCCCCCGAGGTGCTGCCGGCTTCGGGTCTCGGCTTCCGCCAGGTGCTGCCGGCGATCGACCCGGCCGTGGACGCGAACGCTTTCGTGCTCACGGCAACGACCAACGCTGTGCTGCAGCAGGGATCCCGGCGCGGCGTGGACGGCAAGCTCCACTCCGACGGCGCGCTCGAGCGGACCTTGGCGGACTCGGCCCACCTACGGGTCGTGGTGTCTCTGAACCATGGCGTCGAGTACGAGGCCGCGGTCGCCGGAGTGGTCGCGCTGGGCGACTACTCGGTGGATCGCGAGCGCACGACGAGGTTCTGGTCGTCGTACTGGCAGGCTTCGGCGGTCGAGCTGGCGGACGAGTTCCTGACCGAGCTCTGGTATCGCAACTCCTACTTCCTGGCTTGCGCGTCAGCCCCGGGCAAGACCTGCCCCGGGCTCTTCGGGCCATGGTCGTTCCGGCGGATCGGAAGTGACTGGCACGGTGACTACCACCTGAACTACAACGTGCAGCAGCCGTTCTGGGGCGTCTTCTCGAGCAACCACCCGGAGCTGCACGAGCCGTACGTGTCGATGGTCGACCACCTGCTGCCGATCAGCCGCGACTGGGCCGGCCGGTACTACGGTCTGCGCGGCGCGGCGTTCCCGCACTCCGCATATCCGGTGCTGATGGCAACAAACCCGTACCCCGATCCGTCCTGGGCCTGGGAAGTCTGCGAAACCCCGTGGGCGGTGCAGAGCCTTTGGTGGCACTACCTCTACACCCAGGACCTCGACTATCTGCGGGATCGCGCCTTCGGGCCGTTGAAGGAGGCAACGCTCTTCTTCGTCGACTACGTGCTCTCCTCGTCCGATCGCGGGGCGGTCGACGACGGGAAGCTCCACGTCTTCCCGACGGTGACGCCCGAGCTGTACGGACTGCGGCCCGGGTTCCGCTACAACGCCGACTGTGTGGTGGATCTGGCGCTGGGCCGCTTCCTCCTCAACGCCTTCACCGAAGCGACCCGGGTGCTCGAGCGCTCGCCCGAAGAGGCGGAACTGCTGTCCCAGGTGCAGGAGGTTCTGCTCGGCCTGGTCGACTATCCGCTCGCGGAATCCCGCGATGGTCAGGTGGTCGTGTCGACGCCGGGCGAGGATCCGGCCATCGTCTACAACGTGCCCGTGGCCGCCGTCCCGGCCTTCCCGGCCGAGCAGGTCGGCCTTGGCAGCGACCCGGCCGACCTGGAGTTGTTGCGCCGGACGTGGCGCAACCAGACGATCGAGGGCGGCAACGAACTCGTCTTCGCCGCCCTGCAGGCAGCCCGGCTGGGCATCCTCGACCTGGAACGCTTCAAGCGTGACGTCCGCTACTGCCTGCTGCCGAACGGTACTGCGACCGACCGCGTCCGCGCGGTACACGGGCGCTACGACGACACCACCTCCTTCGACTTCATGAGCCGCGGCGGCATCTGGGTGGAGAACTTCGCCCTGCCCGGGGTCATCAACGAGTGCCTGCTGCAGAGCTACGACGGCGTACTGCGCTTCTTCCCCAACTGGCCGCACGAGGTCGACGCATCTTTCACCACCCTCCGGGCGGCGGGCGCTTTCCTGGTCAGCGCGACGCTCCGGGGCGGCCAGATCGAAGAAATCCGCATCCTCAGCGAAACCGGCTCTGATCTCGCGGTCGACCTTCCCTGGCTGGGTGGCGCCGTCGACGAGACCACCTCACGCCAACTCCCCGCCGGCATCACCCGCCTGCCCTCCGCCCCCGGCCAAACCGTCGTCCTCCACCCTCTGAGCACCTGACGAACTGCTCCCGTCCTTCCAATCATTCGCCGTGACCCGCGATGCGCGTTTCGCGCCGAAGTGGGTGCTGCGCCCCTCGGGTGGGGGTTGCCCCACTGCTGTGCCAGTGGGGTAACCCCCGCGGCGGTGGCCAAGCACACCGTCCGCGCACGGTGATAAATACCTTGCGGCCGGCTGCGGGGGACTGCATGCTGGACCCACTTGTGCAGCTGCGAGTGCTGCCTGAACCGAAGGAGGGCTGAACGGATGTCCATCACTGTGCTGCGGCATGCCCGCGTCAGCCTCACTTCATCCTTCAGGAGCACATCAGATGTCTTCCGACGTCTTTCGTACCGACCACGATCTCTCTGACCCCACCGAATCCTCCGAACTCAACGACTCCAGCTGGAGCGACGCCCGCTGGGCCGAACTGGCCGGCGACGAGTCCGAACCAGATGTTGCCGACGCCTTCGTCTTCCGCTTCGACACAATCCAGGAAGAGCTGGGCCCGGACCAACGCTGGTCTACCTGGCTGGATGTCGAGCGCGGTTCTCGCGGCCCGGATCCACGGCCCCACTGGGTAGTGACGGAACAGGCCGCGATCGATACCGAGCTCGGCATCCTCAAAACCGGCAAGGAAGCCGACGTCTTCCTGCTCGAACGGGCAGTGGAGCAGATCGGCGACAACCCCGCCCGGCGCTCGCTGCTGGCCGCCAAGCGGTACCGCACCGAGGAACGCCGCTCGTTCCACCGCAGTACCTCGTACGTCGAGGGACGGCGGACCCGCAACAGCCGGGACACCAGGGCGCTGGCGAAGAAGACCTCGCACGGGCGCAGCGTCGCGGCCGGGCAATGGGCCTACGCGGAGTGGGACGCACTCTGCCGGCTCTGGAAAGCGGGAGTCCCGGTGCCGTACCCGGTCCAGGTGGACGGCACCGAGCTGCTGATGGAGTTCATCGACGACGGCGACGGCGGTGCCGCGCCGCGGTTGGCGCAGGTCCGGCCCAAGGGGGAGTTGCTCGCGTCGTACTTCGAGCAGCTCCGGGACGGGATGCGCGAGTTGGCCAGGGCGGGGTTGGCCCACGGAGACCTGTCGCCGTACAACGTGCTGGCGCAGGGCGACCGCATCGTGATGATCGACCTGCCGCAGGTGGTCGACATCGTCGGCAACCCGAAGGGGATGGACTTCCTGCTCCGGGACTGCCACAACATGTGCACCTGGTTCACCAGCCGTGGCCTGGAGATCGACGAGCAGGAGCTGTTCGCCGATCTCCTCACCATGGTGTTCTGACGGGTGATCTAACGCGCGATCGCCTTCTGCAGTAGGGGAACCAGCGGCACCAGCTGGTCGGGGTGGGCGTCGACGAGACCGTCGACGTGGTTGCCTGCCTCGACCCGCTGGTACGTGAACAGCCGGGATCTCCCCGCCTGCCGGACCAGGTCGGCGTACACGTCGGAGTCCTGCGTGATCGGCAGCAGGCTGTCGAGCGTGCCGTGGAACGTGGTCAGCGGCCTACCGATCTTCCCGGTCAGCGCGATCCGTCGTACGGCCTCCTGCGCGGCGGGGCGGGACGCGTAGTCGTAGTCGGCCTCGGTTCCGGTGTACGTCGGGTCCAGCTCGGCCGCGTAGATCCGCTGCGTGAGCTTCCAGTAGACCGTGTAGTGGAAGTCCCAGAGGAAGTCCGACCGAGGATCGAAGCCCGCGGCAACGATCTGTGCGGGTGAGTGCTGCTCGTAGCCCTTGATCGCCGGCGGCAGGAAGTTCAGCAGGTTCGGGCCGTTGGCGGTCCACAGCGTGCCTTCCAGCTCCACGCCACGGGTGTAGAGCTCCGGGTGGTTCTCCAGTTGCCAGCGAACCAGGTAGCCGCCGTTCGAGATGCCCGCGGCCACCACCTCACGCGGCGCGCGGCCGTAGCGCTGGGCGACGACTGCCCGCGCGGCCCGGGTCAGCTGCGTCGTCCGCTGATTCCACTCGACGATCGCATCGCCCGGCTTCACCCCGTCGGTGAAGAAGTTCGCCCCGGTATTCCCCTTGTCGGTCGCCGCGAACGCATACCCCTTCGCAAGCACCCAGTCCGAGATCGCCCGGTCATTCGCGTACTGCGCTCGCACCCCGGGCGACCCCGCCACCACCAGCCCGCCGTTCCACTTCTCCGGCAGCCGGATCACGTACTGCGAATCGTGGTTCCACCCGTGATTGGCATTCGTCCGCGAGGTGTCCGGGAAGTACCCGTCGATCTGCACCCCGGGCACCCCCGACTGCTGAGGCAACCCCGCATGCGTCAGCCCTGCGTAGTCGGCCGGATTGGTATGCCCCGACGCGACCGTCCCCGCCGTCGTCAGCTCATCCAGACAAGCAACAACCTGGTACTCCGCCCCTGGCACCCGCAGCCGCGGACACCCATGAGCCTCGGCGGGCAAGGTGAGACCACCAGCCAGGCACAACACGGCAACAGACAAAGCGAGGCGGCGCATAGGAGGTCCTCCCAGAGTTGGCTGCGCGCAACGCTAGAAGGCCGGCCGACTCACGGACAGGGGATCACGCCACACAAGAGCCCGTGCGCGGATGGGCCGTCAGGACACCGCCTTGGCCGCGGCGCGCCCCGCAGTACGGCCGGTGAAGATGCAGCCGCCGACGAAGGTGCCCTCCAGGGAGCGATAGCCATGGATGCCGCCACCGCCGAAGCCGGCCACCTCGCCTGCCGCGTAGACCCCGGGCAGCGGGGTCCCGTCGGCCCGCAGTACGCGGGAGTCGAGGTCGGTCTGGAGCCCGCCGAGGGACTTGCGGGTCAGGATGTTGAGCTTGACCGCGATCAACGGTCCCGCCTTCGGATCGAGGATCTTGTGCGGCGACGCCACCCGGATCAGCTTGTCGCCGCGGTAGTTGCGGGCGCCGCGCAGCGCGGTGATCTGAAGATCCTTGGTGAAGGTGTTGTCCATCTCGCGGTCCCGGGCCTTGATCTGCCGCTCCAGGTCCGCGAGGTCGATCAGGTCATTGCCGGCCACCTCGTTCATCCCGCGGACCAGGTCGGCCAGGTTCTCCCGGACGACGAAGTCGGCGCCCTTGTCCATGAACGCCTGCACCGGCGCGGTCGCACCGCCGCGGGCCCGGCCGAGCACGCCGCGGATGTCCTTGCCGGTAAGGTCCGGGTTCTGCTCCTGCCCGGACAGGGCGAACTCCTTCTCGATGATCTTCTGGGTCAGCACGAACCAGCTGTAGTCGTAGCCGGTCGTCATGAGGTGCTCGAGCGTGCCGAGGGTGTCGAAGCCGGGGAACAGCGGCACCGGCAGCCGCTTGCCGGTGGCATCGAACCAGAGCGAGGACGGCCCGGGCAGGATCCGGATCCCGTGCATCGGCCAGATCGGGTCCCAGTTCCGGATGCCCTCGGTGTAGTGCCACATCCGGTCGCGGTTCACGTACCGGCCGCCGGCCGCCTCGGTGATCCCCAGCATCCGGCCGTCCACGTGCGCCGGTACGCCGGAGATCATCTCCGTCGGCGGCTTACCCATCCGCGCCGGCCAGCTCGACCGGACCAGGTCGTGGTTGCCGCCGATGCCGCCCGAGGTGACGATCACCGCCTGCGCCGTGAGCGCGAAGTCCTCGACCTCGACCCGCGAGCTGGCCACGCCGCGGGCGACGTCACTCGGCTCGAGCACCTTGCCGGAGACACCGTCGACGACGCCGCCCGTCACCGTCAGCTCGTCCACCCGGTGCCGGAACCGGAACTCCACTAGCCCCTTGGCGACCCCCTCGCGGACCCGGCGCTCGAACGGCGCGACGAGACCCGGGCCAGTTCCCCAGGTGATGTGGAAGCGTGGCACCGAGTTGCCGTGGCCGTCGGCGTTATACCCGCCGCGTTCGGCCCAGCCCACTACCGGGAAGAGCCGCACGCCCTGGGCATGCAGCCACGGGCGCTTCTCCCCGGCCGCGAAGTCGACATACGCCTCGGCCCACTGCCGCGCCCACTTGTCCTCGTCGTCCAGCCGGTCGAACCCGGCCGAGCCGAGCCAGTCCTGCAGGGCGAGGTCACGCGAGTCTTTGATGCCCATCCGGCGCTGCTCGGGCGAGTTGACGAACAGCAGCCCGCCGAACGACCAGAACGCCTGGCCGCCGAGTGATGCCTCCGACTCCTGGTCGAGCAGCAGCACCTTCTTGCCCGCGTCGGCCAGCTCCGCCGTGGCGGCCAGCCCGGCCAGCCCCGCGCCGACGACGATCACATCCGCGTCCATCAGTCCATCCCCTCACCGTCCGGTGGAGTCCATGTATAGCGGACACCGGACCACGATGGACGGACGATGGACGGACCTGCTCGAACTTGCAAGAATCAAGGCTGTGACGACCCTTTCCGCGCAAGAGCTGACCCTGCCCGCCGCCTCCCTGGGAGACGAGAACCCGCTGCCGCCGCTCCGCAGCCAGCAGGAGATGCACCAGGTCGAGAACTCCGACGACCTGCCGCCGGACATGCGCGACAACATCGGCTACGGCCGGCTGGCCAGCACCCTGCCCTGTTTGGACCAGGACGGCTACGACCGCGACCTGGTCGACCGCGCACTGCCGTCGCTCGTGCTGGAGAACGACAACCTCCGCGCGACCGTCCTCCCCAGCCTTGGTGGCCGCCTCTACTCTCTCGTGCACAAGACCTCCGGCCAGGAGCTGCTCTACCGCAACCCCGTCCTGCAACCCGCGAACCTCGCCCTGCGCAACGCCTGGTTCGCCGGCGGCGTCGAGTGGAACCTCGGCAGCACCGGCCACTGGACCGGCACCTGCTCACCCCTGCACGCCGCCCAGGTCGACGGCCCCGACGGCACCCCCATGCTCCGCCTCTGGGAATGGGAACGCACCCGCAACCTCGTCACCCAACTCGACTTCTGGCTCCCCGAAGACTCCGAACACCTGTACGTCGGCGCGCGGATCCAGAACCCGTCGAGCGAGGAGGTCCCGGCGTACTGGTGGTCCAACATCGCCGTCGAGCAGTCCCCGGAGACCCGGGTGCTCGTGCCCGCGGACCAGGCCTGGCGCTTCGGCTACGGCAACCGCCTCGACCTGGTCGGCGTACCGGAGTACGAGGGGTTCGACCTGACCTACTCGATGCGGCACAAGCGAGCCGTCGACTTCTTCTTCGAACTGCCGCCCGAGGAGCGCCCCTGGATCGCGTCACTCGATGCTGAGGGCAACGGTTTGGCGCAGGCGTCGACGCAGCGGCTGCGCGGCCGGAAGCTGTTCGTCTGGGGCGAGGCCAAGGGCGGCCGCCGTTGGCAGGACTGGCTGTCCCCCGGACTCGAAGGCGCCGGGTACGCCGAGATCCAGGCCGGCCTGGCCCGGACCCAGATGGAACACGTCAAGTTGCCAGCAGCAACCAACTGGCACTGGCTCGAGGCCTACGGCCGCCTGTCGGTGGACCCCACCACAGCTCATGCGGACGATTGGAAGACCGCCCGCACCGGAGCGAGCGCAGTACTGGAGTCGGTGCTCGCAGCGTTGCCGGATCGCGAGCAAGAGTGGTTGACCATCGCGGACGCCGAGCCGACGCAGTCGCTCGCAACCGGGTCAGGCTGGGGTGCGCTGGAGTTGCGGCGGACCGGCTGGAAGGTCTCCAGCGGGACCCCGTTCACAGAGGACACCATGACCGAAAGAGAGCGTGCCTGGCTGCCACTGCTGGACGGACACCTCCCCGAGACCGGGACCGACCAGACACCGGACGGGACCCTGGTGAGCTGGAAGGATCTGCTGGAATCAGCCGATGACGACAACTGGCTCGTCTGGTACCACCGCGGTGTCGCCCGCTGGTACGCCGGTGACGGGGCGGGCGCCCTCACAGCCTGGGAGACCTCCCGGACGAGGCAGCCGAACGCCTGGGCGAGCCGCAACCTCGCGGTCTGCACGAACAACCTCGCCGACTACGAGCAGGCGACCGAGTTGGCCCCGGGCAGCGTGGTGCCGCTGATGGCCGAGGCGATCAACGCCTGCCTGGAAGCCGGCGAGAACTCCCGCGCCGAGGAGATCTTCCATCGCGTCGCGCCGGAGGTCCGGGACGACCCGCGGCTCCGGCTCGCCCGGGTCCGGTACCTCCTCCAGACCGGTGACCCCGCCGGTGCGGAAGCCCTGCTGGACGAGGGCATCGAACTGGCCGGAGTACGGGAGGGAGCGAACCCGCTCGCGGAGTACTGGCAGCGGGTGCAGCGCGACCTCGGCACCGGGCGGCCGGTGCCCCCGCAGTACGAGTTCGGCATGTTCGGCGACAACTGAAACTCATTTGTCAGAACCTGGGAACCTGCGACCCCCAGGTGGCGTCTCACCGTTTGTGCGGGAGGGCCCGCACAAGGCAGTTTCGGAACGACGACCGCGTCGCTAGCGGGCGGCGCGTCGGGGGTGAGTGCCATGTTGACTATCGTTGTAATCGGTGGGTTCGGCCTGGTGCTGCTGGTCACGGCATGCATCGTGGCGGATGTTGTTGCGGGTGTGAAGCGCAGCGGCGACGGAGTGGAGAAGACGGCGGGGCGAGTCACCCGGGTGCGGGGACCGGTGCGCGGTCAGTTGGACAGCGGTACGACGGCGGAATGCCTGGAGATCACTGTCGAGTACTACACGCGACACGGCGAAGGCCCGTTCGAGGTCCAGCGGATGATCCCGCTGGCGTCGGCGAGCAGCTACGTCAAGGACGACAGGGTGATCGTCAGCTACGACATCCGGGCGCCTCGTCGGGCCAGGATCGCGGGCAAGGTGAGCCACTGGCCGCAGTTCGGCCCGAGGTCACCGGTTCCGCTGCCCTAGATCATTCCTTCAGCCGGGGCTGTCACACGGGCAGAGCCGGCGCCCCTCGATCCCTCGCCCGGGTGGCGGGGGTCTTCTGATTTTGTCAGCCCTGCTCGAGCCGGCCTCAAGGGAGGTGAGGCTCGAGCAGGCGGTGGAGGGCCGGCCGGCCCTGAGCCAGCACGTACTCCACGTCGTCCGCGGGCAGGCGTTCGGCCAGGTGGGACAGGGCCTCGCCCATCGCGATGGTCAGCGTCACCGACAGCCGGAACTCATGGCTGTCGCGGGCGCCGAAGCGCAGTACCAGCAACTCGGCGAACTCGCCGGCGTGCTGGTCGTCGAACTCGCCAGGCGTCGCCTCCAGGTCCGGATCACCCAGACCACTCAGCACCACCGCCCGGAAGCCGGGGTCGGTCCGGTGCATCTCGCGGAACGTGTCCAGGGTGACGTCGACCGCCTCGCGCCAGTCCGCCACCGCGGCCAGACGCTCGCGGACAGCCTCGGTGTAGCGGTGCTGGTTGCGCCGCTCGATCGCCTGGATCAGGGTCCGCTTGTCCGGGAAGTACCGGTAGACGCTGCCGACCGCGATCTCCGCGCGGCGGGCGATGCTGCTGGTCGAGGCGGCGTCGTACCCACGCTCGACCACCTCGGCGCAGGCGGCGTCGAGGATCCGCTCGACCTGGCGGCTCGCGCGGTCCTGGGTCGGGGTCCGGCGCAACGGGTACGCCGTGCCGCTGTCTGCTGCCGGATCCTCGCCGGCAGAAGAAGGGGTGACCATGGGGCCATTGTGCACGCCGAGGGGGACAACGTTGCCACTCCTGGAGCGTTCACCTCGATGACAGTTCGATGCAGGCTGCAGGTGACCTGAACCTGTTCTACTCGCACGCCTCGATCCCGCCGCAGTTGCAGGAGCAGAACATCCGCGCGCAACCAGGCCGAGATCCAGCGGCTGGTGCGCAAGGGCTACCTGGTCCGCCCCGGGTCGGACGAGCCGATGGCGACGGTGCTGGCGAACGAGACCAGCCGGATCGGGATCGCGCTCGAGCGGTGCCCAGTGGGTCACCACCGACTTCCCGGTGGCGGGGATGACCGCGCGGTACGACAGTGACTTCCTCGCGAAGCTGCCTGGGGACACCCCCGTACGATGCAATCCCGTGGCGGCGCCGTCCTGGTGCCGGGGGAACGTCTCGGAGAGGTGACTCGAAAATGTCGGAGCACGTGGCCGCGATCAGCTGGAGCCGTGGTGAGCACGAGTTCACCTACCAGACCTACAGCCGCGACCACGAGTGGCGCTTCGACAACGGGGTCACCGTGCCCGGGTCGGCCAACCCGGTCTACCTGGGCAACGAGGCGAGGGTCGACCCCGAGGAGGCGTTCGTGGCGGCGCTGTCGTCCTGCCACATGCTGACCTTCCTCGCCATCGCGGCGAAGAAGCGGCTGGTGGTCGACTCGTACGTCGATCGCGCGGTCGGGGTGATGGAGAAGAACGAGGCCGGCCGGATCGCGATCACCCGGGTGACGCTGCACCCCGAGATCACCTTCGCGGGCGAGACCCCGGACGAGGCGACGCTGGAGCGGATGCACCACCTGTCCCACCAGGAGTGCTTCATCGCGAACTCGGTGACCACCGAAGTACTGGTTGAGAAGTAGCGGCTGGAAATGACGAAACCACCCTGCTGGCTGCCCTGAGCCTCGCGCAATCGGCGTCAGGACAGCCAGCGGGTGGTTCTGTGTGCTCCGCGTGAGCGGGGCACTGGCGACGGAACAGGCGACGCCTCGCATCAGGGCGCCTCGTGCGTTATGCGAATTCCGTGCGGTCTACCTCGGCGGGGAAGACCGTCCGGGTGCGCCGCCACCGTCATGCCTGTGAGACGCACCGCGGCGCCGGCTATGACGGGGATCCGGCAAACCGTTCTGGAGTGACCTACTTCTCATCCAGCCCGTCGTGCCGGAGCGGGACGAGCTCACGCGCTTCGTCGTATGTCGTACCGGTCAGTTCGAGCAGGTCGACGATGGTCGAGCGGATCTGGCCGAGGACGACCACCGCGGACAGTCCCGGGGGCGTCGGCATCACGGCGGTACGGCGGCCGAGCTCGCCCAGGACGCGGTGCGCGGCGACGTCGGCGGCGGGCTCGAAGAGGGATTCCGCGATCAGCCGGGTGCCGTCCGCGAGCCGGTCCAGCAGCATCGGGTACTCGTCGGGCATCCGCTCCTCGCGCCAGACGGAGACCGCCACGCGGCGGACCAGGACCCGGATGTTCCGGATCGCCCGGTCCAGCGGTACGACCAGGTCGGCGACCTCCTGGACCCGCCCGCGGTGCCGGCGGCGGAACGGCGACATCCGGACCACGGCCACTCCTTCGTCGGCCGCGCTGCGGAGGTCGTCCAGCAGGGATTCGCTGTCCCGGGCTCTTCTGAGCGCGTCGGTGACAGCCTCTTCGTCGCCCGCCTGGAGGCCGTCGGAGGCCTCGATCAGGATCTCCGCCAGCTCGTTCAGCACCCCCGAGGCTTGTTGCCTCGGGCGACGAATCGCGGCGGCCGGCGCGATCGTCGCCGCGGCCAGTGCCACCACGCCGCCGATGACAGCGTCCAGCCACCGGCTGAAGCCCGCGCCCGGATCCGGCAGCAGGGTGGTCACAAGCGCCGCCTGTACGCCGGCCTGGGTGGTCATCAGGTTGCCCGCGCCGAGCAGCACGGCGACGCTCATCGCGAGGGCGACCACGAAGACGATCTGCACGACGCCGGTGCCGAAGAGCTTCACGAACAGGTCGCCGACCCCGACCCCGACGGCGACGCCGACCATCACCTCGGTGACCCGGCGCAGCCGCTGTCCGAAGCTGAACCCGAGACAGACCATCGCCGCGACCGGCGCGAAGAACGGCTGCGCGTGGCCGACGACGTACCGGGCCAGTGCCCAGGCGGTGGCGGCGGCCAGGGAGCACTGGGCGATGAAGAACGCGCGGTCGCGCCAGCGGTCCAGCCGCCGGTTAACGGACGCCTTCGAGCGGCGCGCGGCCCGCGGTGCGATGTCGTCCCGCAGCTCACGGAGCTGCGCCATCGTCAGCCTGACCGGGTCCATCACCCCATCATCGGGGATCACTCCACGCTCGGACCCGACGGCACCAGGGCATGGACGGGGGACGGCGGGCGCGGGCTCCGGCACCGGGGCGCCGGGTGCCGCCTTGCTTCCCACCGCCCGGACAGCGAAGGTTGGGGGCATGACCGAGAACAACCGTGAGGACTACGGCAGCTACAGCGTCGACGACGAGGACCAGCTGCAGCCGGAGGACACCCTCGACAACCGCGGCGTGGACGACCTCCTGGACGAGGGCTACTCGCCGCCGGAGAAGTGGTCCGCGGGTGAAGGCTTCGGCAGTACGGCGGAGGAGGCGCTGGAGGGGGAGACGCTGGACCAGCGGATCGCCCAGGAGGAGCCGGACGTGGACCCGTACGCCGAGGACGGTGAGAACGTCGGCGGCCCGGAGGTCGGCGAGGTGCGCTCCGGCCGCCTGGTCGCGCCGGACGAGGGCGCCCACTCCGACGACGAGCAGGAGCTGGTCGCCGAGGACGTCGGCTTCGACGGTGCGGCGGCGAGCGCCGAGGAGGCGGCCGTGCACGTGGTGGACGACGACGAGCCGTTCGAGCTGGACGACGAGGACGACACCGACCTCGAGGACGTCCGCGACGTCGACCTGGGCGACGTCGGCGACCTCGAGGACTAGGGCGTGTCCGACAGGCCCTGACCGACTCGGCGCTCCGCCACGATCTCGCAGCCGCGGGACGGGACCAAGGTCACGTTCCGCGGCTGCGCTGTCTCCGGAGCCCCCCGTACCGCGCGGACGCCGTACCGGGTGAGGGTGGCGCGGAGGATCTCGGTCGCCTCCAGCAGGGAGAAGCCGGCCCCGATACAGCGCCTGGCTCCGCCGCCGAACGGGATCCAGGTGCCGGGAGCGGGCGGGTTGTCGCCGAGGAACCGGTCGGGCCTGAACTCCAGCGGCTGCGGGTAGTGCTGCTCGTCGGAGTGCAGGAGTCCCATCGCCGGCATGATCGTGGTCCCGCGCGGCAGCCGGTAGCCGGCGATCTCGACGGTCTCCGTCACCCGGCGGCCGACCTGGTACACGACCGGGTGCAGCCGCATCGACTCCTTGGTGATCGCCTCCAGCCGGTCGTCATCACCGGCGTCGGCGGCCCGCTGCCCGGCGGCGAGCTCGTCCGGCTTGCGGGCCAGCTCGTGGAACGCCCAGGCCAGTGCGGTCGCCGTGGTCTCGTGTCCAGCCAGTAACAGGGTGACCAGCTGATCGCGCAGTTCGACGTCCGACCAGGTGCCCGCGGCCAGCAACTTGGAGAGTACGTCGTTGCGCTCGGCAAGGTTCTCGGAGTTCCGCCGGGCCGCGATCTCGGCGTACAGGATGTCGTCGAGGCGGCGCTGGATGCGGAGGTAGGTGCGCCACGGTGGCAGCCGCAGCAGGCGGGGGTAGAAGCCGCCGAGCATGATGATCGGGCGGACCGAGACGACCCGCTCGACCAGTGGGCGGAGTTGCTCCAGCCGGTTCTGGTCGGTCACGCCGAAGACGACCTGCAGGATCACCTCGAGGGTGAGGGTCCGCATCCGGTCGTGCAGGCGGAAGGGTTCGCCGACCGGCCAGGACTGCACGTCGTGCTCGGCGAGGCGCGCGATCATCTCCGCGTACCCGCGCAGGGCCTGGCCGTTGAAGGCGGGCATCAGTTGCCGGCGCATCCGGGCGTGGTCGTCGTCGTCGATCAGGAGCAGCGAGTGGTCGCCCATGATCGGCTGCAGCACGGTGTTGCCCTCGCCGGCGTGCATGATGCCCGGCGGGGTGGTGAACACCTCGCGGATGTGCTCCGGCCGGCTGAGCACCACGACGACCCGGCTCGACGGGACCAGCCGGATGGTGAAGACGTCGCCGTACCGCTCGCGCATCCGCGGGAAGAAGGTCATGCGGTGCCCGGCGAACAGCACCGTCTGGGCCAGCGTCGGCAGCCGCGGGCCGGGCGGTAGGGCGCGGGCCGTCTCCCGGTCGAGGGTTCGCGCTCCGAGCAGAGGCGTCCGTGTCATGCCAGCTCCCGAGGTCGGCAACGTCGGCCCCACCAACGCTACGTCAGGACTGTGAACGCCGCGGATCGATCAGGTGGCGTGCTCGCTCCCCGGAACGCGAAAGGGCCGCCCGGGACAGGGCGGCCCTTTCTTGGCTCCAGCAGTCAGGCGTTGCTCCAGCTGTCAGGCGTTGCTCAGTTGCCGGTCTTGCTGGCGTAGGTGGTGCTCAGTCGCGGGTGAAGCGGAGGGTGAGGATCTGGAACGGGCGGAGCTCGAACGAGACGCCGCCGTCCTTCAGCTCGCGGTCGGCCAGGCGGCGCTCCAGCAGGTCGACCTCGGTGACGGTGCCGGCCGCGAAACCCGGGGTGAGGGTCGCGCGGGACCGGCCGCCGCTGGACTCGTACAGCCGGACGACCACGTCGCCGGACTCGTCGTCGGCCAGCTTGACCGCCTCGACGATCACGTTGCCGTTGTCCAGGGCAACGATCGGGTCGATGCCCGCGGCACCGGTGACGACCCGCTCGGGCAGGTTGATCCGGTAGCCCTCCTCGATCGCGTCCGGGATGCCGGCGCCGACCACCAGCGCGTGGTTGACCACGTGCACGCCCTGATCGGTCTGCGGGTCGGGGAAGCGCGGCGCGCGGATCAGCGACGTACGGATCGTGGTGGTCGTGCCGCCGTCGTCGCGGGCGGTCCGGTTGATGTCGTGGCCGTAGGTCGAGTCGTTGACCACGGCAACGCCGTAGCCGGGCTCGCCGACGTGCACCCAGCGGTGCGCCGCGATCTCGAACTTGGCCGCGTCCCACGAGGTGTTCTGGTGGGTCGGGCGGAAGATGTGCCCGAACTGGGTCTCGGACGCGGACCGGTCGGCGTGCACGTCGACCGGGAAGGCCGCCTTGAGGAACTTCTCCGACTCGTGCCAGTCCATCGAGGTCTCGATGTCGAGCCGCTTGGCGCCCGGCCGCAGCCGCAGCGTCTGGGTGACGCTGGAGCGGTTGAAGGAGCGCTTGACGACGACCGTGGCGACGCCCTCGACGGTGCTGAAGTCGACGCTGTCGACCTCGGTGACGTCGCGGACGTTGTTCTTGTAGAACGAGTCGACGTCCCAGGCGTCCCAGTGGTTCGGGGTGTCCACGTGCAGCTGCAGGAGGTTCGCGGTACTGCCCGGGGCGATCACCTCGCGGTCGGCCGCCACGTCGTACAGGGAGGTGATCAGGCCGCGGTCGTCGACCGTCACCCGGATCACGCCGTTGTCCAGGACGCCGTCGTCGATCGTCACCGCCTGGCCCTCGCCGACGGCAACGCCGGCGCCGAGACCGGCCACGCCGCCGCGGGTGTGCGGCGCCGCGTTGAAGACGATCTGCGCCGGCCCCTCGCCGGCGAGTGCCTGCTGGGCCGTCGCGATGATCGCCTCGAGCTCCCCGGCCAGCTTCGCGTACGTCGCCTCGGCCTCGCGGTGCACCCAGGAGATCGAGCTGCCCGGCAGGATGTCGTGGAACTGGTTCAGCAGCACGGCCTTCCAGATCCGGTCCAGGTCCTCGTACGGGTAGATGTCGAGCTTGCCCGCCACCACGGCCGCCGCGGACCACAGCTCGGCCTCGCGGAGCAGGTGCTCGCTGCGCCGGTTGCCCTGCTTGGTCTTGGCCTGCGAGGTGTACGTCGCGCGGTGGATCTCCAGGTAGAGCTCACCCGACCAGACCGGGGCGTTCGTGTACTCCTCCTCGGCCGCGCTGAAGAACTCGGTCGGGGACTCGATCGTCACCCGCGGCGAGGACTCCAGGTTGGCCACCCGGCGGGCGGTCGCGACGAACTCGCGGGTGGGCCCGCCACCGCCGTCGCCGTACCCGAACGGGACCAGCGAGCGGGTCGCGGCGCCGTTCTCGGCGAAGTTGCGCTGCGCATGCGCGAGCTCACGGCCGGACAGGTCGGAGTTGTAGGTGTCGATCGGCGGGAAGTGGGTGAACACCCGGGTCCCGTCCAGGCCCTCCCAGAAGAAGGTGTGGTGCGGGAACTTGTTCTCCTTGTTCCAGGAGATCTTCTGGGTCAGGAACCACTTCGAGCCGGACAGCTTCACCAGCTGCGGCAGGGCCGCCGTGTAGCCGAACGAGTCCGGCAGCCAGACCTCCTGGGTGTCGATCCCGTACTCGTCCAGGAAGAACCGCTTGCCGTGCACGAACTGCCGGGCCAGCGCCTCGCCGCCGGGCAGGTTGGTGTCGGACTCGACCCACATGCCGCCCACCGGCACGATGGTGCCGTCGGCAACGGCCTTCTTCAGCCGCTCCCAGACCTCCGGGTAGTTGTCCTTCACCCAGGCGTGCTGCTGGGCCTGCGAGAACGCGAAGACGAGCTCCGGGTACTCCTGCGCCAGAGTGGCGACGTTGGACACCGTGCGGGCCACCTTGCGGCGGGTCTCGCGCAGCGGCCAGAGCCAGGCGGAGTCGATGTGCGCGTGACCGACCGCTGACAGCTGGTGCGCGCTCGCGTGCGCCGGGCGACTCAGTACGTCGGTCAGCTCGGCGCGGGCGTCGGTCGCGGTACCGGCGATGTTCTCGTAGTCCAGGACGTCCAGGGCGCGGCTCAGCGCGCGCAGGATCTCCCTGCGGCGCGGCTCCTGCGGGGACAGTTCCCGCTGCAGGCCGTCGAGGGCCTCCAGGTCCAGGATCAGGTCCCACACCTCGGCATTGAAGACGGCCAGGTCGGCCCGGGCCAGCTGGTAGATCGGCTTGCCGCCCGGCTCGGGCTTGCTGCCGACGTCGGTCGGGGCGAAGGCGTTCGAGCCGAGCACCTCGGGGTTGGCCGCGGCCTCCACGTAGAACTCGATCCGGTCACCGGCCGAGGCCGACGTACCGTCCGGGCCGAGGATGGACAGCGGCGCGTAGGTCTGGCGCGGGTGCAGGCCCTTCAGCGGGACGCCGGAGGTGGTGTGGATCAGCCCCTCGGCGGAGAAGCCCGGGCCGCCGCTGAAGCCGAGGTCGATCACGGCCTCGATCTCCTGCCCGGCCCACTCGGCCGGCACCTGGCCGCTGAAGTGGAACCACGCGGTACCCCAGGCGGGGCCCCAGGGCAGCCCGATCTCGGCCGGCTCGTAGGTCGCGGCGAGTGCTTCGGCGGGCGGTGCCGGTTCACCAGGCGCGTGCCACACCTTGATGTCCAGCGGTACCGCGGCGCCGTAGATCGCGGGGCGGATCCGCTCCCGCAGGGCGCGCCCCAGCCGCTCCTCGATGAGTGATCGGTCGTCGTGCACGAAATCATCCTCCGATGACGGTTTCTCCGCGGCCTGACGGCCGACGCGATGACAACGCTGTCACATCCACCCCAGACCCGTCCAGACGCTGTCCGGTTGCTGTGGATCCGCCCTAGCTGGAGGGCTGGTCGCAGGCGGGCATCTGCAGGTGGGTGCCTGGCGCTGCCGGACGTATGCGTCCGCAGTACGGGGAATCGCCGGGGTGTGAGTACGCGTGGGGATGGAGTGACCTACCGACTCGAACCGGTTGACCTCTAGGTTGTCACCTATGGATCGTCCCCGCCTGATGAATCGCCGTAGTGTGCTCGGACTCGGAGCTGCGGCAGCCGCGGCTCTGGTGACGCCGGGATGCTCCCGCGGGAAGTCGGATGAGCCGGCTCCGGCTGAGCCGGGCAGGTTCGCGACGGGGAACGCCGGCGGCGTGTACGCGATCTACGGCGCCGGGCTGGCAAAGCTCGTCACCGAGGTGACCGGGGTGACCATGCAGCCGCTGCTCACCGAGGGCTCGGTGGAGAACCTCAAGATGCTGGCGGCCAACAAGGCCGACATCGCCTTCTCGCTGTCCGACTCCGCCCTGGACGCCTATGAAGGCGTGGAGACGTTCTCGAGCGGCGCGCTCCGCTTCACCGCGCTGGCCCGGACCTACGACAACTACGTGCACATCGTCGTCCCGGTCGCCTCCGAAATCTTCTCACTGAGGGACCTGGCCGGCCGCGTGGTCAGCGTCGGGTCGCCGAACTCCGGCACCAGGGTGGTGGCGAACCGGATCCTCAGCACCGCCAAGGTCAAGGTAAGGCCGAGGATGCTCGGCCTGGAGGAGTCGGTCGCGGCGCTGCGGGCCAAGGCGCTGGCGAAGGACCCGGCCACCAGCAGCGGCATCGACGCGATGATCTGGAGCGGTGGTCTGCCCACAGACCCGATCAAGGGCCTGCAGAAGGACATCGGGTTCCGGCTGGTCGACATCGGCCCGGTGGCGGAGATGATCGCCCTGAAGCGCTTCGGCGGCTACGTCCTGTCGTCGATCCCGCCGTCGATCTACCAGTTGGCGAGCGCGGTCCCGACGCTCGCGGTGCCGAACTACCTGCTGGCCCGCCGTGGCCTGTCCGACTCCTGGGCCTGGTGGACCCTGAACACGATGTTCCGCCGCCAGACCGACCTGATGGCCGTGCACCCCGAAGCAGGCTCCCTCGACGCCCGCTCCGCGATCGCCACCATGCCGATCCCGCTCCACAACGCCGCCGAACGCTGGTACCGCGCCAACCACATCTGAGCGGGACACTAGAGCTCGTAGTCGTCGATCAGGGGGACGCGGACCTCGATCACGAGGCCACCGCCGATGGGTGGGCGGGCCACCACCCGGCCGCCGACGCGGGCGGCCTCGGAGCGGACGATGGCCAGGCCCAGACCCGTACCGGGCATCTCCCGGTGGTGGGCGCTGCGCCAGAAGCGTTCGCCGACCTTCTTGAGGTCACGCGAGCCGAGTCCGAGACCGTGGTCGCGGACCGCGAGGACCACCTCGGTGCCGTCCCGCAGGACCGACACCTCCACCGGCGGAGCGCCGTACTTCGAGGCGTTGTCGAGCAGCACGTCGAGGATGTCGTCCACCTCGAGCTCGGGGGCGACGCCGCCGGGCACCATCTCGCCGATGATCAGTTCCAGGTCGTCGGCGGCGTAGACGGCCTTCCAGCCGACCAGCCGCTCCTTGACGGCCTGGGCCAGGTCCAGCGGCTCTTCGCTGCCCTCGGCATCACCTGGGCGGTCCGAGCCGGCCAGCCGGGAGAGCCGCTGCACGATCCGGCCGAGCCGGTCGATGTCGCTGAGCGCGAAGCGGGCAGTGGGGGAGAGCCGGGACAGGCCCTCGATGTGGATCCGGGCCGAGGTGAGCGGAGTACGGAGCTGGTGTGACGCGTCGGCGACGAACTCCCGCTCGCGCTGGCGGGCCTGGTGCAGGCTGAGCGCCATCGAGTTGAAGCTGTCCCCGAGTCTTCGGAGCTCCGGTGCGCGGCCGTCCGTGGAGACCCGGGTGTCCAGCGCGCCGCGGGTGACCTGGTGGGTCGCGTTGTCGAGGTCGTTCAGCGGCCGCAGCACCCAGCGGGTGACCGGGCGAACGATGCCGATGACAACGGCTCCGACGCTGATCAGCAGACCGCCGAGGAGCAGTAGCAGACCGCGCTGCACGTCGTCGCGGGCGTGCTCGGTCGGCACCCGCAGCACCGCCGCGCCGAGGACGCGGCCGTTGTTGACGACCGGACGGGCCACCACCATCTCGCCCGTGCGCCACGGCCACAGCGCCGGCGGCTCGGTCGGAAGCCGGCCGGCCAGGGTGCTGTCCAGGGCGGTCTTGAGGTCAGGCTCCGCGACCACGACGCCGGACCGCGAGGTCGCGATCACCCGGCGATCGACGTCGACGACGAACACGGGCGTGTTGTAGAGCTGGTGGTACCGGACCGCCAGCTCGCGCAGGTTGGCGATGTCACCCGACTGCAGTGGTCCCTCGGCCATCGTGGCGAACCAGTCCGCGTCGTTGCTGCGGGACAGGAAGAGCGTGCGGGACGTGCCGGTGGCGATGAAGTTCGCCAGCGGCACCGCGGCGAAGATGGCCAGGACGATGACCATCGGAACGAGGGACTGCAGCAGGCGACGACGCAACGGTCAGTCCGAACCCAGGCGGTAGCCGACGCCGCGGATGGTCTGCACGAGCTCGGGCCGGCCGAGCTTCGCCCGCAAGCTCGCGACGTGCACGTCCATCGTCCGCGAGGAGGCCTCGAAGACGGACTGCCAGGCGTACAGAGCGACCTGCTCGCGGGGGACCACCCGGCCGTGGTGAGCGGCCAGCACAGCTAGCACGTCGAACTCCTTGCGGGTCAGACTGATGGGCTTGTCCGCGACCTGGACGGTGCGTGCCTCGATGTCCACGGTCAGGTCGCCGACTGTCACCCGGGGGCGGGGTTGGAGTAGTCCGGTACGCCGTAGTACAGCATCGATGCGGGCCAGTAGCTCGGAGATGGCGAACGGTTTGACCACATAGTCGTCCGCGCCGCTGCGCAGGCCGCGGACCCGGTCCGCCGCCTCACCTCGCGCGGTCACTGCGATCACCGGGACGTCTGACACCGTGCGGATCTGACGGCACACGTTGATGCCGTCGCCGTCGGGCAGTCCGAGGTCCAGCAGGACCAGGTCGCCGGGGTCCGCCGCGAGGGCGTCCGCGGCTGTCCGGACGTGCGTCACCATCAGCCCGTATCGGCGCAGCGCAGGTATCAGAGCGTTCGCGATATCTAGATCGTCCTCGACCAACAGAATCCTGACGGCGCCGCTCATGCCGTGATCGTAGGGCAGGAGAGCTTCATGTGTGTCAGATCTTGGTAAAGACGTAATCACGCGACTCCATGGCGTGGTCGTCGACACTAGCCTTCGGACACAGGAGGAAACCGCTCGATGACTGTCGGTATAACTACGGGGGCTGGCGCAGCCACGCCCTCCGAGTCCGAACTAGCCGAGTACGAGCAGGAAAAGCCTGCTCGGCGGCTCAGTCCTACCCTGGACCGGGCGATCTCCGCGTGGTGTGCGGTGATCAGCGTCGGTGTGCTGCTGCAGGTGTTCTTCCCGTTGTCCGCCGGAACCCAGTTCTATTTAGTGATCTTTCTCGCAGCCGTCCTCCCGGTCACTTTGTTGTGCTATCGGGGCTGGCGGGTGCCCGCCTTCATGAACCCGCTCAAGGCCCGGGCCACCGACGATCCCGGGATCACGGACTGGATCCTCGCCGCGATGGCGCTGACGGTCTGCGTCTACCCGCTGGTCGACTTCGACGGCTTCCTCGAACGACGCCAGGCCCCGACGGGTCTCGACGTACTCGCCGGGGCTCTGTTGTTCGCGCTCCTGCTCGAGGCCTGCCGCCGTACGACGGGCTGGGTGCTGCCGGTCGTCAGCGCGCTCTTCATCGCCTACGCGTACTACGGCGGCTATCTGCCCTACACCTGGTCGCTGGCGCACCAGGGATTCAACTTCGACGCGATCATCGCGCAGTTCACCATGGGCACGGCCGGGTTCTACGGCACCCCGTTGAGGGTCGCCGCCGGCTACATCGTGCTGTTCACCATCTACGGCGCGGTCCTGGACTACTCCGGCGCCGGCAAGTTCTTCGTCGACCTCTCCTTCGCCGCTTTCAAACGCAGCCGTACCGCGCCCGGCCGCACCGTCACGCTGGCGGGATTCCTGCTTGGCAGCGTGTCCGGCTCGGGAACGGCGACGGCCGTCTCGCTGGGCACCGTGTCCTGGCCGATCCTGCGCCGCGCCGGGTATCCGCCCGAACCGGCGGGCGGCATGCTCGCAGCGGCGGGCATCGGCGCGATCCTGTCACCGCCGACCCTCGGCGCGGCGGCCTTCATCATCGCGGAGTTCCTGCAGGTCAGCTATCTGACCGTGCTCGGCTACGCGGTGATCCCGACGATCCTGTACTACCTGGGCATCCTGCTGGCGATCGAGATGGACGCCCGCCGGCACGGGACCACGGCCGCCGAGCCGTCCACCCAGTCGGCGCTGAAGCTGCTGATGAGGTTCAGCTACCACTTCCTGTCGCTGTTCGTGATCATCGGCTTCATGGCGGTGGACGTGCCGCCGTTCAAGGCCGTGGTGTACGCGGTGATCATCCAGTTGGGGCTGTCCTTCCTGGACCGCGAGCACCGGCTCACCGCCGGGCCGTCTTTCAAAGCGCTTGCCCAGGGCACCCGTTCGGTGCTGCCGGTGGCGGCGACCTGTGCGACCGCCGGCGTGATCGTCGCGGTGACCACCCAGACCGGCCTCGGGCTGAACCTGGCCGAGATCATCGTGGACGCGGCCAAGGGACTGACGGACAACCCGACGGTCGTGCTGATCCTGACGGTGGTGCTGGCCGCGTTCGCAGTACTGGTGCTCGGTCTGGCGGTGCCGGTGACGGCGTCGTTCATCATCGCCGCGGTGATCATCGCGCCGGCGCTGGTGCAGCTGGGCGTCACGCAGGCCGAGGCGTACATGTTCATCTTCTACTACGCGGTGCTGTCCGAGGTGTCGCCGCCGACCGCGCTGGCGGCCGTCGCCACGTCCGCGATCACCGGCGGCAAGGTGATGCCGACGATGTGGCAGGCGTGGAAGTACACGCTGCCCGCGTTCCTGGTGCCCTTCGCGTTCGTGCTGACCGAGAACGGCGCGCACCTGCTGGGGCAAGGCAGCCTGATCGGCATGGTCTGGACCCTCGTGGTCTCCATGCTCGCCGTCGCGGCGCTGGCGGTCGTCACCGGCGGCTGGATCGTGATCGCCACGGGTTGGGTCGAACGCCTGCTCTGCGTCCCGGCGGCACTGCTGCTGCTCTATCTCGCGCCCGTAACCATCGCGATCGGGATCGGTTTGCTACTTGTTGCCGTCGTCATCAACCTGGTCCGGCAGGGCCGCCAGACCGGGCCAACGGAAGGATCCGCCACCTGATGAGAATCCGACGCCTGCCCACCACCCTCGTGGTGCTCGCCGCCGCCGTCTCACTCGTCGCCTGCGGAGGGCAGCGAGAGCCTGAGGGCGGGGCCGCCGGTACCGACGGAGGCCGGCTGACCATTGCCACCGGCAACACCACCGGCGTCTACTACCAGCTCGGCGGCGCACTCGCGTCGGTGATCTCTTCCAAGGTCGAGGGGTACCGTGCGACCGCGAGCGAGACCGGCGCCTCGGTGCAGAACGTGCAGGGCCTGGCGGCCGGCAACTACGACATCGCCTTCTCGCTGGGTGACACCGCGGCGGACGCGGTGAACGGCGTGAACAGCTTCAAGACGAAGCAGGACGTCGTCGCGCTGACCCGCCTCTACCCGAACTACACCCAGGTCGCCGTGCGCGCCTCGGCCGGGATCAGCAAGATCGCGGACCTGAAGGGCAAGCGGGTCTCCACCGGCTCGCCGAACTCGGGCACCGAGGTGATCGCCCGGCGGCTGCTGGAGGCGGCCGGCCTGGATCCGGCGCGCGACGTCACCGCACAGCGGCTCGGCCTGCCGGAGTCGGTCGACGCGATGAAGAGCGGCTCGATCGACGCCCTGGTCTGGTCCGGCGGCATCCCCACCGGCGGCATCACCGACCTGATGACGAGCCTCGGCAAGGACGTCAAACTGATACCGATCACCGACCTGCTGCAGCCGCTGCAGACGAAGTACGGCACGATCTATGCCCAGGGCAACATTGCGGCGGCGGCCTACAAGCAGCCGGCCGACGTGGCCACGATCATCGTGCCGAACGTGCTGCTGGTCCGGAAGAACATGTCGGACGAGCTGGCCGAGAAGCTGACCAAGGTGATCTACGACAACAAGGACGCGCTGGTCCAGGTGAACGTGGCGGCCAAGGACATCACTCTGGACAACGCGGCCAAGACCGATCCGGTGCCGCTGCACCCCGGCTCACAGAAGGCGCTCGACGCTTTGAAGTGACCCACGATCCGTCCTCCCCCGCACATCAGGCGCAGCGGGGGAGGGCGCAGGTCCCATCTCCGCACACCAGGCGCAGCGGAGGCGGGAACCAAGGCCCACCCCCACAACCAGGCGCACTGGGGGAGGGTTTCCGGGCCAGGCCCGCGCCGTCGGAGGCATCCGGCGGCGCGGGCCCGGTCGTCTCAGCCCTCGTCCTCGTCGATCGGGGTGCCGCGCAGGTAGTGCGAGAGCGCCGAGTCCCGCTTGGGGTGCACGTGGTACTTCGTCGGGACGACGCGTCCCTCCGCGCTGTCCCAGGCGTTGTCCGCGATCCGCCACATCCGGTGGGCCAGCCGCCCGGCCGTCCCGGTGTGCGGCGAGAACGGATGGGCCCGGGTCGGCGCCACTTCCTCGGCGGTGAGGAGCTTCTCGGTCAGGGAGCTGACATGGTCGCTGTCCATCTCCTCGCCGAGCATCCGGCTGTACTCCGCCTCGAGCAGCTCGTGCTCGGTCAGGAGCCGTTCGACCACCCGCCAGACGTGCTCCGGATGCAGGTGGAGTACCCGGCTGTCGCCGTACTGGCGGGCCTTGAGGAAACGGAGGGAGCGCTCGAGCTGCCGGGCGTTGCCGACGTACGTGGTGACGAGGACGTGCCCGTCGGGGAGCCGGCGGACGTGCGGTAGCAGGACGTCCTCGGCGGCGGCCAGATGCTGAGCGGCGATGGCGTAGAACCAGTCGGTCTCGTGCCGTCGGTCCGGCCTCGAGGCTTCCGGTTCCTGGGCGGGAGCGGCGAGTTCCCGGATCTTCGCGTGTTCGTAAGTGAGGGCCAGTTCGAGAGTCGAAGCGGTCATCGCAACCACCTCCTGGGGGGTTCCTCCCAGCGTGCGCCGCGGGCTGTGCCGATGCAACCGCACCGGCACAGCCCGTGACCGAACCGACAGCTTCAGGCGTGGAATCTGCTTTGCAACGTGACTGGGTGTCCTGATGCCGGAGCCCTTGGCTCAGTTCTCGGAGCTCTTCTTCCACAGGTTGATGCCGGCCTCGACGGCGTCGGCGTCGATCGCGTCCAGCTCCTCGGAGGTGAACTTCAGGTTCTTCACCGCGGCCAGGCTGTTCTCCAGCTGGGCGACGCTGGAGGCGCCGATCAGGGCGCTGGTGACCCGATGGTCGCGCAGCGTCCAGGCCAGTGCGAGCTGGGCGACGGACTGGCCGCGCTGCTGGGCGATCTCGGCCAGGGCACGGACGTGTTTGAGGGTCTCCTCGGTCAGCATGTCGGCGCTGAGCGACTTGCCCTGCGAGGCGCGGGAGCCCTCCGGTACGCCGTTCAGGTACCGGTCGGTCAGCAGACCCTGCGCCAGCGGGGAGAAGGCGATCACGCCGACGCCCAGTTCACCGACGGCGTCGAGCAGGTCCTCCTCGATCCACCGGTTCAGCATCGAGTACGACGGCTGGTGGATCAGCAGGGGCGTGCCGAGCTCCTCGAGGATCCGGTGCGCCTCGCGGGTCTTCTCCGCGGAGTACGACGAGATGCCGGCGTACAGCGCCTTGCCGGAGCGGACGGCGGCGTCGAGCGCGCCCATCGTCTCCTCGAGCGGGGTGTCCGGGTCGAAGCGGTGCGAGTAGAAGATGTCGACGTAGTCCAGGCCCATCCGGTCCAGCGACTGGTCGAGCGAGGCGAGCAGGTACTTGCGCGAGCCGCCGCCCTGGCCGTACGGGCCCGGCCACATGTCGTACCCGGCCTTGGTGGAGATCAGCAGCTCGTCGCGGTACGGCTTGAAGTCGCGGGCGAAGTGGCCGCCGAAGTTGGTCTCGGCCGAGCCGTACGGCGGGCCGTAGTTGTTCGCCAGGTCGAAGTGGGTGACACCGAGGTCGAAGGCGCGGCGCAGGATGTCCCGCTGCGTGTCGAGCGGCTTGTCGCCGCCGAAGTTGTGCCAGAGCCCGAGCGAGATCGCCGGCAGCTGGAGTCCGCTGCGGCCACTGCGCCGATAGGTCATCTGGTCGTCGTACCGGTCCTGGGCAGCTACGTAGTCAGTCACGAAAAGCCAGTCTGCCCCACGTCGTGACAAGTGCGCGAACCCTTGTATTTACAGCAGAAGCACGGTCGATCAGTCCAAGCAACCGGCCTTCTGACTCAGCCCTCCGGATTCAGCTCAGTCCCGGCCACGGCTCCGGCGGTCCCGCGGCGAAGAACCGGAGTACTCCGAGCAGCCGGCTGGCGGATGGTGCCGTCCAGTGGCGCTCGTTGGGTCTCGGCGGCTTGGGGATCCCGCTGAGGCCCCAGCTGAGGTGGAACCACAGTGCGGCGGCTTCCAGTTGACCGTCGCTCTTGCTTGCGGCCTGGCCCGTGTACGTCGGCAGGGTGGCGGCGACCTGCTCCAGGCGGAGCTTGGCGAACTCCATGCCGGGTGGTCCCCAGGCGGCGTCACCCCAGTCGATCAGCGCTTCCAGCCTGTTGCGGCGGGTCAGCAGGTTCTGCGGCGCCAGGTCGCCGTGCAGGAGTACTCGCGGCTGGGCTTGCGGCTCTTGCAGGTCTTGCGGGTCGTGCGGGACGTGCGGGAAGCGGGTGGCCAGCCGGTCGAACCAGCCGAGCAGCCAGTCCGCGGTACCGGGGTCCAGGTAGCCGAGCGTTGCCAGGTGCTCCACGGTCGGACGCGGGTCCCCGCCGCCGTCGTCAGTCGGTACGCCGTCCAGCGGGGTTCTAGGGATTCGGTGGAGCAGGGCGACCTGTGAGCCCAGGTCTTGCCAGAACTGGTCGTCGGGTGGTTCCGCCTCGCTCAGGTCGGTGCCGTGGAGTTGCTCGATGACCACGTACGGCGCGTCGACGAGGGTGCGGGTGGCGTCGAAGTCGACGATCGCGGGGGTCCGTACTCCGGCCGCCCGGGCCACTGGGATGACTGCGATCTCCTTCTGCAGATCGCGTTCGAACTCCTTGCCTCGCGGGATCCGGAGGAACAGGTCGTCGCCCAGCGCGAAGGCGTGGTTGGCGACGCCGCCCGGTACCTCACGGACCGCCTCGACGCGCACGCCGTACCGGTCGGCGATGGCGGCGATCACCTCGGCCGCCGGCTCGGAGGTGATGGCGGGGAGGTCACCGCTTGGGAGGTCACCGGCTGGGAGTCCTGTCATCGGTGGGATTCTTTCGCCGGTCGTTGCCAGGGTCCACCGAATTGCCGGGGATCTCGCCGGGGATACTGGCTGGCGTGCGAAGGGACCTGGATCCGGAGACCATCAGCAGCAGGGACTTCTACGCGGTACTGAACGCGGTGGTGGTGCCGCGCCCGATCGCCTGGGTGTCGTCGAGGTCGGCCGACGGAGTTCTCAACCTCGCGCCCCACTCCTTCTTCACGGTGGCGTGCGTGAGGCCGCCGATGGTGCAGTTCACCTCGGTCGGCCGCAAGGACAGCCTGAACAACGTCGAGGCGACCCGGGAGTTCGTGGTCAACTTCGCGGCGGAACCCCTCTTCGAGCAGATCAACGCGACGGCCACGAACTTCCCGCCGGAGGTCGACGAGTTCGCGGCCGTCGGGCTGCACACCGAACCCAGCACCACAGTCGCCGTACCGCGCGTCGCCGAGTCGCCGGTCGCGATCGAGTGTCAGCTCCACACCACTCTCGAACTGGGCGACTCCACCGTCGTGATCGGCCGGGTGCGACACATCAGCATCGACGAATCCGTCCTGGACGGCTCCCATCCGGAGATCACCCGCCTCCGCCCGCTGGCTCGCCTGGGCAAGGACGAGTGGTCCACCCTCGGTGAGATCCGTGAGATCACCCGGATCCGGCATGCCGACTGGCCCGGACACTTCACCCCTCCGGCCGCTGGCTGATCCGCGCCGGCGCACCTCGCCGCCTCCGGCTTTGACGGTCGATCGGCTCCGGGTTGCCTGACGGGCAAGAGGTCTCTCGCAGGCGGTGCGCGATTCTTGAAGTTTCCTTGGTGGTTTGACCTATCCGGTCGTCGCACGGGTCCGAAGCAGGGGCATGACCGTGACGAGGAGACGCCGGGCGCTGGCCGCGCTGGGAGGTGTGCTCGCAGCAGGTGCTGGACTCGGCCTGGGTGAGCTCACCGCCGCGCTGGCCGGTGGTACTTCGCCGGTGGTCGGCGTCGGGACCCAACTGATCGACCTCGCTCCCGGTCCTGCGAAGGACTGGGCGGTGAAGAACCTCGGGACGGCCGACAAGCCGATCCTGGTCGGCACGGTGCTGCTCGCGGTTGCTGTTTTCGCCTTACTGGCGGGGGCGATCGGGGCTTCCATCCCTCGGGTCGCCGTGGTGATGACCGTGGTACTCGGACTGCTGGCGATCCTCGCCGCGGCGACCGGGCGAACCCTTGCGGACAATCACTTCGTCCAGGTACTGCCCGGCATCGTCACGTTGCTAGTGGCAACAGTCGGAATCATCCTGGTGCTCCGCGCACTGGGCCTCAGTCCCTTCGGCGGCGGCCGAGGCTGGAAGCTCCCCGCCGCCGAAGGTTCCACCTCCACGAACACCGCCGAAGGTGATGGCTCCGCGAATACCGCCGGAGCTCGTAGCCGCGCTGAGGGTTCCGTTTCCTCCGGGAAGCCGCACGCTTCTGCTGTTGCGGCAGCGGTGAGCGCTGACGGTGTGCCAGTTGTTGCTGAGGGCAATGAGATTGGGGAGCGGGAGGCGGAGGCGCCGGTGGGGTTTGATCGGCGGCGGTTCCTGGCTACCACGATGGCGCTGGGGGTGGCCGGGGTCGGTGGGCTCGCGGTTTCGCGGGTCCTGCCTGAAGGGGTGAGTGAGGCAACTCGGCGGGGGATCAGGATTCCTACGCCGGCGAGCCGGGCGCAGGCGGTGCCCGCCGGAGTGATGTCGGAGATCCCTGGGGTGAGCCGGTTCGTCACCCCGAACCCGTCGTTCTACCGGGTCGACACCTTGCTGACGGTGCCGAAGGTTGACCCGCGGAACTGGGAGCTGCGCATCCACGGTCTGGTCGATCGCGAACTGCGGCTCAACTTCGCGGACCTGCTCGGCCGGCGGCTGATCGAACGCGACATCACGCTGACCTGTGTGTCCAACGAGGTCGGCGGACCGTACGTCGGCAACGCGCGCTGGATCGGCGTACCGATCGCCGAGATCCTCAGGGAAGCCGGTGTGCGGGACGGCGCCGACGCGGTGAAGTCCACCAGCATCGACGGCCTCACCATCGGCACTCCGCTGAAGGCCCTCACCGACGGCCGCGACGCGATCTTCGCCGTCGGGATGAACGGTGAGCCGTTGCCCTTCGAGCACGGGTTCCCCGTTCGGATGGTGGTGCCCGGCCTGTACGGGTTCGTCTCCGCGACCAAGTGGATCGTGGACTTCGAGGTCACCAAGTTCTCTGACTTCAGCGCTTACTGGACCGACCGTGGCTGGTCCGTCGAGGCGCCGATCAAGACCTCCTCGCGGATCGACGTGCCGAAGGGATTCGCCCGGATCAAGGCGGGCCCGGCCGTCGCGGCCGGAGTCGCCTGGGCACAGCACCGCGGTATCGCCAAGGTCGAGGTACAGGTCGACGACGGCGACTGGCAGCCCGCCACGCTGGCGGCCGAGGACACCATCGACACCTGGCGGCAGTGGACGTTCCGCTGGAACGCGACGCCCGGCAACCACAGACTCACCGTCCGGGCGACCGATGGCGACGGACAGGTGCAGACAACCGACCGCGCGGCCCCGCGCCCCAACGGCTCCAGCGGCCTGCACAACACAGTGGTGATGGTCGAGTAACAGACCCGCTGGCCGACCAAACACCGAACACAACGCACTGAACGCAATACGAATCCAAGCGAAGGAGATCGTCATGTCCCACACCATCAAGCGGGTCGCACTGGCCGCCTCGGCACTGTCCCTGCTCTTCGTCACTGCCGCGTGTGGTGGAAGTGATGACACCTCGAGTGGTAGTCCGTCGACCAGTACGTCGTCGTCGGTGCCGGCCGAGACTCCGAGTGCGTCGCCGTCGATGGACAATGCGGCGGGTCTGGTCGGTCCGGGGTGTGCCGATTATGCGAAGGCGAACCCGACTGGTGCGGGTTCGGTGGATGGGATGGCGGCGGCGCCGGTGGCGACCGCGGCGTCGGGGAATCCGTTGCTGACGACGCTGGTGGCGGCGGTGTCGGGCAAGCTGAACCCGAAGGTCGATCTGGTGTCGACGTTGAACGGTGGTGAGTTCACGGTGTTCGCGCCGGTGGACTCGGCGTTCGCGAAGATCCCGGCGGCGACGGTGAACACGTTGAAGACCGATGACGCGTTGCTGACCAAGATCCTGACCTATCACGTGGTGCCGGGGCAGTTGGCGCCGGACGCGGTGGTGGGGAGCCAGACCACGGTGGAGAAGCAGGCGGTCACGGTGACTGGTTCGGGCGACAACCTGATGGTCAACAACGCCAAGGTGATCTGTGGTGGGGTGAAGACCGCCAACGCGACGGTCTACCTGATCGACTCCGTCCTGATGCCCCCGGCAGCCTGACAATCCCTGCAGCACCAACCACTGCAGCCTCACCACTGCAGCACGACAACCACTGCTGACTGGGCGGCGCCTTCATCTGCCGGGGCGCCGCCCGGTCGCGTCCCCGCTCGTCGTCTAGGAAGCGCGGGTGGCGGCGAGGATGGCTCGGGTGGAGAGGTCCACGTCGGCTTCGGTGGTGAGGTGGTTCGAGACCGAGATGCGCATGTAGCGACGGCCTCGCCAGGTGGTGCCGCCCATCCAGCAGACGCCGCCGGCCTGGACCGCAGCGATCACCCGGTCGGTATCCTCGTCGGAACCGAACGACACCAGCACCTGATTCAGCACCACCTCGTTCCCGATCTCGCAGCCTCCCTTCTCCAGCTGTTCGGCGAACCTCCTGGCCAGCGCGCAACACCGATCGACCACCTCGGTCACACCATCGCGACCCAGTTCCTGCAACCCGGCCCAGACCGCGAGTCCACGCGCACGCCTCGACGACTCCATCGCGTAGTCGCCCGGTTCCCGCTCTCCGGACGTCACCAGGTAGGAAGCGCTGTAGGCCAACGCAGCCGCATGCGGATCCGGGTGCGCGCAGAACACGAACCCGCTGTCGTACGGCACGTTCAACCACTTGTGCCCATCACAACCCCACGAGTCCGCCAGCTCCAGTCCCGCCACCTGATCGCGCAGGTCTGGACTCACCGCGGCCCACAGTCCGAAGGCACCGTCGACGTGCGCCCAACCGCCGTACTCGTGGATCAGGTCGCAGGCCTCGCCCAGGGCATCGGACGCGCCGGTGTTCACGTTCCCGGCCTGCAGGCAGACGATCAGCGGACCTTCGTGATCGACGAGTCTGGCCCGCAGGTCGGCCAGGTCGATCACCCCGTTCGTCTTCGTCCGCACGAGTTCGAGCGAACCGGAGCCGAGTCCGAGCAGGCGCAGCGACCGGTCGATCGTGGCGTGCCGCTCGTCGCCGGCCAGCAGACGCACCCGGGGAGCACCGTTGAGGCCGTTCGTCTCCACGTCCCAGCCGGCCTTCGCCAGCACGTGGTTCCGAGCCGCCGCCAGCCCCACGGTGTTGGCCGCCTGGGCTCCCGTGACGAAGCCGACCGACGCTGCCGGAGGTATCCCGAGAAGGTCCTTCAGCCAACCACCCGCTGCCTGCTCGGCGGCCATGGTCATCGGGGACATCACGCTGTTCACGGCATTCTGGTCCCACCCGACCGCCAGCATGTCGGCCGCGCTCGCGGCGGGCAGTGCACCACCCGTCACGAACCCGAAGTACCGCGGTCCGGCGCTCGCCACGAGTCCGCCCTCAGCCAGGCCGACGAGCTCTTCGATCACCTCGTCGGCAGCACGCCCTGTCTGCGCCAGTGGCCGTTGGAAGTCAGCCCGCACCTCCGCTGCAGACTTCCCCGCGCGAACCGGTCGCTCAGCCAAGGTCGCCCTGTACTCGGCCGCGTGGTCGGCCGCACTCCTGAACAGTTGCCGCAGATCTGCCGGTTGCTCGCCCATACCCAGACTGTCCCACTGGCCCCTCGTTCGCTGTCCACCCTGGTCACTCGAGGCGGCCGAGGTGATGGGCGAGCGCGAGCAGGGCTGGTGAGAGGCCGGGCGGCCGGCCTTCCTCGGGCTGGCGGATGGCTGGATGCCAGCGGCCTTCGGGGGTGACGAGATAAACCCAAGGGCTCAGCGGACCTGGCTCGGTGGCGTGTGCTCGGCCTGCGAAGTTCAGCATCATGCCCAGCGCGGGGATGACTCGCAGGCTGGTGATCACATGGACCAGGAGTAGACCGCGGACCGGCATCGCGGCCAGTACGCCGTACTGCGGGTTCTCGACGTGGAGGGATTCGCGGAGGACGGTGTCGAGCACGAGTGCTCGTGAGGCGGTGAAAACGCTACCGCTGAGCATGGCAATGGTGGTGCCGTCGTGCTCTGCGTACTCCACGGTGTCGGTGAGGCCGCGCAGGTTGTGGAGACCTGCCTGCTCCGCCTCCGACCACGTCATCCCGAGGTCCGACGGGTCGAAGTACATCGTGATCGTGCCGTCGGTGTAGGTGGCAGGGACGGAGAGGAGGCCGGGCACGAACTCTGGTGCTTGGCTGGTCCAACTGGGTTGTACGAGGTTGCTCGGGGTCAGCCGTTGGTAGAGCTCGCGCCGCGGGTCCGCAGGCAGCGGAGGCGGGCCGTGCCGGAGGGTGCTGGCCAGTTGGTCGAAGTGCTCGCCGACCACCTGGGGCCAGCGGTCTCGTCGTTCACCGGCGACGATCCGTGCCAGGTTCGACAGCCCGGCCACCATGCTGACCGCCGCGTCCGGATCCGAACCGACGCCGAGGTCGGCGGCGAGACCGGTGTCGCCCGGGGTGGGAAAGGCTGCGCTGGTCGGATGGAGGCGGAGGTTGGCGGTGCCGTCGTAGCCGGCGGGAAGGGAGCGTTCGGCGGCTGCTTCCAGGCTGAGGCGCACCAGGTGTGCGGCTTCGGCGTTGGTCAGGGGAGACAGGGCTCGGTGGGGCGCCTCGGGATCGTTGCCTAGGGCCCGTTCAGTGGAGTCGTCGTGGGTGGAGTCGTTGTCAGTGATCATGCTGTCCACCTCCTCGACAGAGAAAGTACGAGCGCGCGGGCGGTCTCTCGGCAAGCAGTTCCGCGGCTGTGGACAACGCGGCGGTTATTCTGCGCGGAGGCGTCGGCAGACCGGCGGTCTCGTCCATCCGAGGAGCAGGATCCATGTCCGCCACTGAGGCACCGTCGGAGCGGCCGCCGTCGGCCACGCGGTTGTCGTTGTCGCACATCACGGCGCAGAACGAGACGAATCTGCTCGGCACCGTGCACGGCGGAGTGGTGATGACGCTGGTCGACTCGGTCGCCGGGGTGGTGGCGGCGCGGCACTCGGGCGGTGCCGCGGTGACGGCGTCGATGGACGAAATGGTCTTCGTGGTCCCGGTCCGGGTCGGCGACGTGGTGCACTTCACCGCCCAGGTGAACTGGACCGGCCGCAGTTCGATGGAGATCGGCGTCCGGATCACCGCGGACCGCTGGGACGCCGTCGGCCCGCAGGTCCACGTGGCCACGGCGTACCTGGTGTTCGTCGCGGTCGACTCGGACGGCAAGCCGCGCCCGGTCCCGCGGATCGTCCCCGAAACGGACGAGGACCGCAGGCGGATGCGCGAGGCCGAGATCCGCCGCAGCCACCGGCTCGCCCGGCGCGAGGCGATCAAGGCGTCCCGTCAGGACCCGAAATGAGCCCGAGATGAGTCTGTTCGGCAGCGCCAGGCGGCATCCGTCCGCGATCCTGCTCGTCGTCCAGTTGCTCGGCGTGCTGATCTACCCCGCGATGGAAGGGTCGCGCGGCGGACGTGTCGCCTTCGAGATCCTGGGCATCGTCGTGCTGGTGCTGGCGATCTTCTCGGTGCGCGCAACGCCGGGGCTCACCTGGGTGAGCGTCTGCCTTGGCATCCCCGCTGTCGTGCTTTCGCTGGTCGACGCCTTCCGCCCGACGGACGTCATCGTGCCGATCTCAGCTGCGCTCCACGCTGCCTTCTACTTCTACGCGGCCTACAGCCTGCTGCGGTACATGCTGTCCGACCATGACGTCAGCACGGATGAGCTGTACGCCGCGGGTGCCACTTTCACCTTGGTGGCCTGGGGATTCGCCTATGTGTTCGTCATCGTGCAGGCGCTCGTGCCGGGCAGCTTCACGGCAGCTGTCAACCCGGATCAGGACCGGAGCTGGATGGAGTTGCTGTTCCTCAGCTTCACCACGCTGTCCAGCACCGGCCTGAGCGACATCATTCCGATCACGTCCTGGGGCCGCTCGGTCGTGATGATCGAGCAGTTGGCCGGCCTCGGCTACGTCGCGATGGTCGTTTCGCGCCTGGTCGGCCTCACCGTCGCCAGACGAACCTGAAACCCCGCAGCCGAACCGCAACCTCACGCGGTCAGGCGCTGACTCGCGGCCAAGAGGCGAGCAGGTCGGCGGCCGCCCGGTAGGCCACCTCCGGCGCGTGCTCCATCGCGGCCACCCGATAGCTCACCAGCGCGCCCTCGTGGAGCAGCAGCAACCGGTCCGCGAGCTCCTCGACCCGATCGAACCCGGCCAGCTTCGCCTGCGCCACGAACTCGGCCCGCATCCACCGCTTCTGCGCCACGATCACCGGCATCGCCGGATGGTCCGGCGCCGCCAGTTCGACGCTCGCGTTGATGAACCCGCAGCCCCGCCGCGACTCCGCCATCCACTCCGTCAACGCGGTGAACAGAGCCAGGATCACCTCTTCCGGCGTACCCGGCCGCAGCCTCGCCAGCTGCTCGTCCAGGAACACGTGCCAGACGCGGTTCCGCCGCTCGAGGTACGCCGCGATCAGGTTGTCCTTCGAGCCGAACCGGTCGTACAGGGTCTTCTTCGTCACGTCCGCCGCGTTCGCGATCGTATCGACGCCCACCGCCCGGATGCCCTGCTCGTAGAACAGCGTCGACGCGGCGGTCAGGATCCGCTCGCCGGCCGGCGTCAGCGCCTTCTCCGCGCCCTCAGCCCCCGTCCGGTTGAGCCACTCCCACGGTCTCGCCTGGTGAGCAACCATACTGACAGTATACCGACCGGTGTGGTTACTTGTCTTTCCATGACCGTTCACCAGCCCGTCGCCGAAGCAGTGCAAGACACCCCGGTACGCCGGCCCGCGGGCGTGCGAGCGGTTCCGCTGCTGGCGGGAGCCGGGTTCGTCGTGTTCTGGAGTTGCGGGTTCATCGGCGCCCGGTGGGGCACGGAGTACACGTCGGCCTTCGACCTGCTCGCGTGGCGCTACCTGGTCGCTGGGAGCTTGGCTGCCGCAGTACTGCTGAAGCGGCGGCCACGGGTCACCCGCAGGGATCTCGTCACCCAGGTGGCAATGGCCTTCCTCACCCAGTGCGTGTACCTCGGCCTGATCTTCACCGGGATCGACCATGGTGTCGGCGCGGGTGTCACCGCGCTGATCGGCTCGCTGCAGCCGATCCTGATCGCGACGGTGGCGGGTCCCCTGCTCGGAGAACACGTGAGCCGACGACAGTGGATCGGTCTGCTGCTCGGTGTCGCCGGAGTCGGCCTGGTGGTCGCCAACGATCTCGGCGCGGGTCATCGCTCGGCCTTGCTCTTCCTGCTTCCGCTCGGTGGTCTTCTGGGATTGGTGGCAGGCACTTGCCTGGAGCGTCATCGCGAGCCGGCCACCAACCTCTTGGATGCGCTGTGCCTCCAGAGTCTGGTCTCCGGCGTGTTCTTCCTGGCTGTCACAGCCGCGACCGGTCAATTGACGGTCCCGCATGAGCCGGGGTTCTACGGTGCGGTGCTGTGGCTCGTCGTGCTGGCTACCGGCGGTGGCTGGGGCTTGTACCTGGTCAACCTGCGCCTGTCCTCCGCGACCCGGATCAGCAGCCTGCTGTATCTGGTGCCGCCCACCACGATGGTGTTCGCGTTCCTGCTCTTCGGCGAGACCATCGGCCCGCTGGCGTTCGGCGGGATGCTCGTCTGCGCACTCGCTGTGCTGCTGATCCGTTGGAAGGACCGGCTGCGGCAGCAGCGCGCAACGACATGACGGCCCGGCAGAAGCGCGGGAGGCTCCTCTTCTGGCTACGCTGCGACAATGGCGGAACCCCGGTGGCTGGATGAGAAAGAGCAGCAGGCCTGGCGAGCGTTCATCGCGGCCCAGCGCGTGGTCAACGGCAAGATCGAGCAGCAGTTGCAACGCGACGCGGGCATGCCACACACGTACTTCGAGATCCTGGTCCGGCTGGCCGACGCCGAGGACGGCCGGCTGCGGATGAGCGAGCTGGCGCTGTCCACACTGGGCTCCCGCAGCCGCCTCTCCCACGCGGTGAACCGGCTCGAGCAGGTCGGCTGGGTACGCCGCGAGGGGATCGCCTCCGACCGCCGCGGTCAGGTCGCCATTCTCACCGAGGAAGGCCGCCAGAAGCTCAAGGACACGGCTCCCGGGCACGTCGAGACGGTCCGGCAGGTGGTCTTCGATGCCCTCAGTGAGGAGCAGGTCGCGCAGTTGCACGACATCTGCAGCACGCTGGCGCGGCACTCCGGCGGGACCTATGACAGCGCCATTTGGGACGTCCGCTGAGAATGGCAGCAATGAACACCATCTCGAGCCGGGCAGCGACAGCCACGGCCGCAGTACTCGCCGTGCTGCTCCTGGCCGGCTGTAGCGACACGGGCACGCCGACGGCGGGGCCGAGCACCGTCCCCTCGTCGACGGTGCCGACCACACCAACGGCGCCCGCCACGTCGCCGAGCGACACCACTCCCACTCAGACGCCCAGCCCGACCCCGAGTGAGACGCCCAGCCAGACGCCAACCTGCGTGGACCAGAAGGCCGAGGCGCTGACACTGCGCGAGCAGGCGGCCCAGCTGATCATGACGGGTATCGACGCCGAAGGTATGACCTCGGCCGAGCGATCCATCGCCCGCGCCCAGAAGCCTGGCGGACTCCTGCTGATGGGGAGCGGCGGCAGCGCGTCCCACACACGTACTGCGATGGCCACGGCGAGCACGACCGCCACGGTGAAGGGGATCCGCCCGTTCATCGCGGCGGACCAGGAGGGAGGCCAGATCCAGCGCCTCAAGGGCTCCGGGTTCGACCGCATCCCGGCCGCGACCGTGCAGGCCACCTGGTCCGACGAGAAGCTCACCGCCCGGGCCAAGACCTGGGGGAGCCAGCTCAAGCAGGCCAACGTCAACGTGGACCTCGCGCCGGTGGCAGATGTCGTACCGGCTTCGTTGGGGAACGCGAATGCGCCGATCGGTGCGCTGGACCGCGGCTACGGCAGTACTCCGGGCACGGTCAGCAAGCACGTCGCCGCCTTCATCAAGGGGATGGACGCCGCCGGCGTGATGACCTCGGTCAAGCACTTCCCGGGCCTCGGCCGGGTGAAGGGCAACACCGACTTCTCCTCCGGAGTGGTGGATACCGTCACGGTCCGTGGTGACGACGACCTGGCGCCGTTCGCCGCGGGGATCCGGGCCGGCTCCGACATGGTGATGGTGTCCACCGTCACCTACACCAAGATCGACCCGAAGAACCGGGCGGTGTTCTCTCCCACGATCATCCGGGGCATGTTGCGCGGCGACCTCGGGTACGGCGGGGTCGTGATCACTGACGATGTCGGGGCGGCCGCGGAGGTCGCCTCTGTGCCGGCGGGTCAGCGGGCCACGCGGTTCGTGGCGGCCGGCGGCGACATCGTGATCACCGCGAAGGCGTCGCTCACCTCGACGATGGTGAGTGCGCTGGTCACGAAGGCCCAGCAGGACAAGGAGTTCGCGGCCAGCCTGCAGAGCAGTGTCCGCCGGGTCCTCGCCCTCAAGCAGAACCGCGGCCTGCTGAGCTGCGGATGACCACGCCACCGACCGGCCAGGAGCCCGACTACCGGTTCACGCTCGCCAATGAGCGGACCTACCTGGCCTATCTGCGGACATCGCTGGCCTGTTACGCGGGAGGTCTGTCCGCAGTACAGTTCCTGGACCTCGGGCCGGACCGGATCGTGGCCAAGATCATGGGCGCCATCCTGGTCTGCGCCGGGCTCGTCACCACGGCAGGCGCTTTCCGGCGCTGGCAGTTGAACCAGGCCGCGATGCGTGAAGGCGCCCGGTTGCCGGTCACCAGACTGCCTCTGATGCTCGGAGCAACCATCGCCGTGGTGGGGCTGCTCGGCCTGCTCTTCAGCCTATGGCGATGATCCCCGACCCAGGGCTGCAACCCGAACGCACGCTGCTGGCCTGGCGACGTACGTCACTCGGCCTGGTCGCCAACGGGATCCTGCTGCTCGCCTCCGGCCACGGCACGTCGGACGTCCGGCTGGGGCTCGGCATCGTGGTGACCGTACTCGCGCTGGCCTGCTGGGCCGCGGTGAGCGCCGTCTACCGCCGATCGACTCGTCCGCAGGCGGGTCCACCGGGTGAGTTGGGGTCGGACCGGGTACTGCGGGTGGCGGCCGGGCTGGTGCTCGTGGTGGGGCTTTTCGACCTCTATGCGGTGGTCACTCGCTGAGATCATCCCGACACGAACAGGTTGCAGTGAGTCTACGTGTTGATCATCTCGCGATACGTTGACAGGGCGGATGCTTCGTCAGGCGTCTGTTGCCCCTAGCATGTTCAAGGTTTGTCCCTCGTTCACCCGGAGCTTGAAGTGCCGTTACGTCTGCGTCCGAACGACCCGACGTTCTACGACCTTTTCACCGAGTCAGCCAACCACCTGGTCGACGGAGCCAGGATCCTGGCCGAGTTGCTGGGCAGCACGGCCGGCTCCGGCCTCTCGGCCAGCCACCAGATCGCCAAGCTGATGAAGGAAGCCGAGCACGCCGCCGACGAGACCACCCACTCGATCATCCGCCGGGTGAACTCGACCTTCGTGACGCCGTTCGACCGGGAGGACATCTACCGGCTGGCGTCCGATCTCGACGACGTGATGGACTTCATGGAGGAGGCGGTCGACAACGTCCACCTCTTCAACCTCACCAGCCTGCCGGCCGAGGTGGCCGAGCAGATCGAGGTGCTGCAGCGGATGGCCACGCTGACGGCCGAGACGATGCCCCGGCTGCGCACGATGAAGGACCTGGCCGAGTACTGGATCGAGATCAACCGGCTGGAGAACACCGGTGACGCCGTGCACCGCCGGATCATCGCCAAGATGTTCAGCGGTGAGTTCGACGCGCTGACGGTGATGAAGGTGAAGACCGTGGTCGACCTGCTGGAGGCCGCCATCGACGCCTTCGAGCGGGTTGCCAACACGGTCGAACAGATCGCCGTCAAGGAGAGCTGAGCGTGGAGCTCGCGCTCGTCATCGCGGTCGTCGTCATCGCGCTCGCGTTCGACTACACCAACGGCTTCCACGACGCCGCGAACGCCATCGCGACCTCGGTCTCGACCCGGGCGCTGACGCCGCGGGTCGCGTTGGCGATGGCGGCGGTGATGAACTTCCTCGGCGCCTTCCTGGGCACCGAGGTCGCCGAAACGGTCGGCAAGGGCATCATCAACATCCCGGACGGCCGGCACGGCCTGGTGGTCGTGATCGCCGCGCTGGTCGGTGCCATCACCTGGAACCTGATCACCTGGTACTTCGGACTGCCGTCGTCGTCCTCGCACGCCCTGATCGGCGGTCTGGTCGGCGCCGGGATCGCCTCCGCCAGCGTGGTGCTGTGGTCCGGCATCCTCGACAAGGTCGTCATCCCGATGGTGCTGTCGCCCGCGATCGGCTTCCTCGGCGCGTTCGCGCTGATGACGGGGATCCTGTGGGTCTTCCGGAACAGAAACCCGGGCAAGACCACCCGGGGTTTCCGGTTGTCACAGTCACTGTCCGCGGCCGCGATGGCACTCGGACACGGCCTGCAGGACGCGCAGAAGACGATGGGCGTGATCTTCCTGGCCCTGCTCACCACTGGTCACGTGGACCCGGACGACGGCATCCCGACCTGGGTCAAGATCGCCGCGGCGACCGCGATCTCGCTGGGCACCTACTCCGGCGGCTGGCGGATCATGCGGACCCTGGGCCGCCGGATCATCCACCTGGACCCGGCCCGCGGTTTCGCCTCGGAGGCGGTCGCCTCCACGGTGCTCTACGTGATGGCGATCGGACTGCACGCACCCGTCTCCACCACCCACACGATCACCTCCGCGGTGATGGGCACAGGGGCCACGAAGCGCCTGTCAGCGGTCCGCTGGGGCGTCGCGAAGGGCATCGTGATGGCGTGGGTCCTGACGATCCCGGCCGCGGGCCTGGTGGCCGCCGGCGTCTACGGCATCGCTCACCTGATCCTGGAATGACAGCGAGTGTCCCGTAAGCGATGTAACTTGACGCTATCGGCGCCCAGGCACGCACCTCGCGGCACTTGCCCAGCGCCCACGATGCTCCGCATCGAGGCCACTGCTCAAGCACCGCGATGCACGCACCTGGACACCGCTATCGTTCAAGCTACATCGCTTACGGGACACTAGTCAGCGGTTCCAGCGGCGGACGGCTTTGGCGACGTCCTTGGGGCGGAGCGTGCTGACGGAGTCCTGCCAGTTGCGGTAGAGGGAGTCGCCGAGCAAGGACAGGCTCAGGGTGGCCTGGGGGCGGACCGCCTTCACCCAGGTGGCGGCGGCCGCGTGGCCCTGCTGGAACAGCAGGTGGTTGGCGGTCGCCTCGATCCGGAGCTTGTGGTCGCCCCGCAGGTCGATCGTGGACCAGGCCTTCACGATCGCCGGGTCTCGCGCGGTCATCCTGGCCAGGTAGGTGAGCGGGCCGTGCCAGGACCCCCGGTTGCCGAAGCTGCCCAGGCTCTCCAGTGGGAACCAGCCGTTCTGGCAGCGTCTCCCGTTCACCGCGGACTCGATCTGGCGCGCCTGGTCGGGGGGCAGGTGTTCGGTCGACCAGCTCACGAAGTACACCCCGACGTCCGGGATCTCCTCTGCGACCTCACCCGGGATCGTCAGCGTCCCCGGCTCGAAGAGGTGCAGCTCCTCGTCAGATCCGTACAAGTTCTTCGTTCCCCCGCCCCACCTGATGACTGCCGGCCGACGGCGACTGCCGTCGGCCTGCGTCGAGAGGGGACCCCCCAGGTCCTGCATTCCGACACCAAAGAATCTTGGTACTCCTGGTGCCGCCCTCGGTCAAGGCCTTGTCCGGATGGCAGCTCCGTCCGCCTGACCGGTTCCCATCCGGTGCCCGGGCTACTCCTTGCGGCGTGCTGCCCGGTTCCGCAGCTCCTCCTGGTCGAGCCGCTCGGCGTCCTCGGGCGTCGGAGCGCCGCCCCCGTACGACGCGGGCAGCCACCAAGCGCCGGGTGGCTGCTCGGGATACGCGCGGATGGCCTCGTCGAGCAGGCCGGCCATGCTGGTCCGCAGCTGGGCGGTCGCCTCGGTCGCGTCGTCGCCCCGGCTCACCTTGATCGGTTCGCCGACGCTGATCGACACGTTCTGGTGCCGGGAGAAGTCGCGCGGGTGGTCCTTGGTCATCATCCGCTGGGTGCCCCACAGCACCATCGGGATCACCGGCACGCCGGTCGCGGCGGCCATCCGGACCGTCCCGGACTTGAACTCCTTCAGCTCGAACGACCGGCTGATGGTGGCTTCCGGGAACACCCCGATGATCTCGCCCTCCTTGAGGTACCGCAGCGCCTCGCGGTACGAGCCGGCGCCGGCGCCGCGGTCCACCGGGATGTGGTGCATGCCGCGCATCAGCGGGCCGGAGTACCGGTTGCGGAACAGCACCTCCTTGGCCATGAACCGCACCAGCCGCTTGCTCGGCTGCGCGCCGAACCCGCCGATCACGAAGTCGACGTAGCTGATGTGGTTCAGCGCGAGCACCGCGCCCCCGGACCGCGGGATGTGCTCCGTGCCCGTCATCCGGAACTTGAGGTCGAGCACCTTGAAGGCGGTCTTGGCGAAGCCGATGACCGGCGGATACAGGAGGTCGCGCATGACCTGACGCTACCGGGTCCGGCAACCCGCCACACCGTCCCGGAAGGTGACCCTCGCCGCTCCGCCGCTCACCAGCCGCCGCCGACGCGCGGATCCAGTACGCAGTACGCAATGGTTGTTAGGGTTTGCTGCGACAAGTTGATACCGCGGGAGCTCGCGCAGTAGCGGGCTGAGAGGGCGGCTGGGTGAACCGGCGCCGCCGACCGCCGAACCTGTCCGGGTAATTCCGGCGTAGGGAGCAGCATCGTGACAACTATCGACAACTCTGTCCGTCCGGTCGTCACCACTGGGCCGATCTCCGGTTCGGAGAAGATCTACTCGGGTGACCTGCGGGTTCCATCGAGGCGGGTGAATCTCACCAACGGGGAGCACCTCGACCTCTACGACACCTCCGGTCCGTACACGGACGCGACCGCCGAGATCGACGTACAGGCGGGGCTTCCCGCGGTACGGCGGGAGTGGCTCGCCGGGCGGGAGCCGTTGACCCAGCTGGCCCACGCGCGGGCCGGCACCATCACCGAGGAGATGCGGTACGTCGCCGTCCGGGAAGGCGTGGATCCGGAGTTCGTCCGCGCCGAGGTGGCGCGCGGCCGGGCGGTGATCCCGGCGAACCACCGGCACCCGGAGTCCGAGCCGATGATCATCGGGAAGAAGTTCCTGGTGAAGGTGAACGCGAACATCGGCAACTCGGCCGTCAGCAGTTCGGTCGAGGAGGAGGTGGAGAAGCTCGTCTGGGCCACTCGCTGGGGCGCGGACACCGTGATGGACCTGTCCACCGGCAAGAACATCCACGAGACCCGCGAGTGGATCCTGCGGAACTCGCCGGTGCCGATCGGTACCGTCCCGCTCTACCAGGCGCTCGAGAAGGTGAAGGGTGACCCGACCGAGCTGTCCTGGGAGGTCTACCGCGACACGGTGATAGAGCAGTGCGAGCAGGGCGTGGACTACATGACCGTGCACGCGGGCGTGCTGCTGCGGTACGTGCCCCTGACCGCCCAGCGGATCACCGGCATCGTCTCCCGCGGCGGCTCGATCATGGCCGCCTGGTGCCTCGCGCACCACCAGGAATCCTTCCTGTTCACGCATTTCGCCGAGCTCTGCGAGATTCTCCGCCAGTACGACGTGACGTTCTCCCTGGGCGACGGGCTTCGTCCGGGCTGCATCGCCGACGCCAACGACTCAGCCCAGTTCGCCGAGCTCCGCACGCTGGGGGAGTTGACCAAGATCGCCTGGGAGCACGACGTCCAGGTGATGATCGAAGGGCCCGGGCACGTCCCGATGCACAAGATCGCCGAGAACGTGCGGCTCGAGGAGGAGCTCTGCGGCGAGGCGCCGTTCTACACGTTGGGGCCGTTGGCAACTGACGTGGCGCCGGCCTACGACCACATCACCAGCGCGATCGGCGCCGCCCAGATCGGCTGGCTCGGGACGGCGATGCTCTGCTACGTGACGCCCAAGGAACACCTCGGGCTGCCGGACCGCGACGACGTGAAGACCGGGGTGATCACCTACAGGATCGCGGCCCACGCGGCCGATCTGGCCAAGGGACACCCGGGTGCGCAGGACTGGGACGACGCGTTGTCGCGAGCGCGGTTCGAGTTCCGCTGGGAGGACCAGTTCAACCTGTCGCTGGATCCGGACACGGCCCGGTCCTTCCACGACGAGACGCTGCCGGCCGAACCCGCCAAGACGGCGCACTTCTGCTCGATGTGCGGGCCGAAGTTCTGCTCGATGCGGATCACCGCCGACATCCGCAAGTACGCGGAGGAGAACGGCCTGGACTCGGCCGAAGCGATCGAGGCAGGCTTCGCGGAGATGTCCGACACCTTCAAGGCCAACAACTCGCAGGTCTATCTGCCGGTCACCCCGGCCTGACGAAATCCGGCGGACAGGCCGGGGTGGACAACCCCCTCGGCCTGTCCGCCGTCTCTACGATGAGAGGTAGGTGATCGCTGTGCGCCTTGTTGCCGTGGTATTCGTCGGTGTCGCATTGCTGCTCTTCGGCTGTGGCGCTGAAGCGGATCCGCCTTCTGGACGGGAGTCCTCTGTGAGCCCATCGACGCAACCAACCAGCCCGAGTACGCCTTCTGGAGGACCCGTAGAGCAGGCGAAGTCCGATCTGGCCGACCGCTTGGGCCTCTCCGCGGAGGAGATCACGGTGGTCAGCTCCGCGGAAGTGACCTGGCGAGATTCCGCGCTCGGTTGCCCCGAGCCCGGCATGCACTACGCCCAGGTCCTCACGGACGGAAGCCGGATCGTGCTGGCTGCGGGCGGCAAGCAGTACCACTACCACTCTGGTGGACAGCGGGCCCCGTTCCTGTGCGAGAACCCGCAACCGCCGCTGCCAACCAACTAGTCACACCGTGCCTGATGATGGGCGCATGGAAGACGAGCTTCGCGCGGCGCTGCACCGGTACGACGAGGCCGGGGGCCTCGAGCGCCCGACCGGGTACGACCATGCCGTGGTCCGGGCCGCCTTCGATGTCCTGGTGGAACGGCTGGATGCCGAGTTCGGCACCAGCTGCCGGGTCGATCGTCAGATCGAGGGCGCCAGCCTGCACGGCCGGATCGAGATCCCGGTCGAGGCGGTTCGCGGACGCGCGCAGCTCGTCGTCTCGGTGAGCAACTTCGGCTCGATGGCGGTGGTCTCCGCCGAGAACCCCGGCGCCTACCTCGATCTGGCCGAGGCGCTGGCCGACCACGCTGCCGCTAGCGCGGATCTGCAAGCTGTGCAAGGGATTCTGGCCGGGCTCGGCTATCTGGTGATCCCCGAGGAACTGCTGACCCGCTCGTATGACGGCATCAGCGACCTGGCCTCGCACTACCCGCCCGACCAGGCGCCCGACTGGTGGATCCGCTTCTTCGACTACCTCTGAGCGGGAATCGGTCCGACTGTTGTAGAGGCCCGGACGTCCTGACTCCGCGGAGGACCACCGGTGAGTCGGGGCGCGGGATGGGGCGGGATCAGCGGAGAATTGGGGGATCGGCGTCGCGACAGAACGATCACCCTCCGTGATCGCGCGACCCGGTTCAGGTTTTTTCCTTCACTCTACGTGAATAAGATTGTAGCCTTAATCATGCTTTGGGAAGGAGGTGCAGGGCGATGGTCTTCGTTCTCACGGTAGATCAGCGGGGCAGCCGGAGCATGACCGATCTCGTACCCGAGCTACTGAATTCGCTCAACCGGCGGCCGCGACGTAGCGGGTTGCTGCGCAGGTTCGAGCGCACCGCGGGCGACGAGGTGCAGGGTGTGCTGTCCGATGCGCGCGCCACCATCGACGTGATCGTCCAGCTGCTCCGGATGGACACCTGGTACATCGGGCTCGGCATCGGCGACGTCGCCGAGCCACTGCCCCGCAGTACCAGGGCAGGTAGCGGCGAGGCGTTCGTGTCCGCGCGGGAGGCGGTCAACCGGGCCAAGTCGAGCCCGCACCACATCAACGTGATCGGGCAGAACGCGCGCGGAGCCGAGCAGGTCGAGACCGTGCTCTGGCTGATGGCCTCCGTACTGCGACGTCGGAGCGACCGCGGCTGGGCAGTGGCGGATCTCCTGGCTGAAGGACTCAGCCGGCGCGAGATCGGCGTGAAGCTCGGCATCAGCCAGTCCGCGGTGACCCAGCGGGCCCAGGCGGCCGGGGTCGTGGAGGAACAGCGTGGCCGCGTGCTCGCGATCGAGCTCCTCGAGTCGGCGGCTGCATGACGGCGATCGTCCTGTCGTTGACAGCGACCGGGTTGATCCTCGCCGTCCTGGCGTGGCTGCCGAGGTCGGGGTCCACTCTTCAGATCGTGGTCAGCGGGTTGATGCTGGCCTGCCTGTTCACCGTCGGCATCCTGCTGCTGGCAGGTGATGGGGTCGCGGGCTGGCGCGAGGCCTGGTGGAACATCCTGCTGCTGGTGGCAGGTGCCTTCGCTGTCGCGGGTGGCGGGCCACTGACGACGTCTGTGCTCGCGTTGGTGGACCGCGGGAACACCCGGTCGCAGTCGACCCAGCAGGCCGGTGAGGTACTGCGGGGCGGTGCCTTGATCGGTTCGCTCGAGCGGATGGCCATCTTCGCGTCGATCGTGGCCGGGTGGCCTGAGGGGGTAGCGGTCGTGCTGGCGATCAAGGGACTCGCCCGGTACCCGGAACTGCGCAGTCCGGATCAGCCGGCGTCGGTGACGCCGCAGGCGGTGGCGGAACGCTTCATCATCGGCACCTTCACCAGCGTGCTCTGGTCCGTCACCTGCGCCGGCCTGCTGCTGTCCCACTGACCCGCGCCCGAGCCCGCTGGGCGGGCTCGGGCTCCTCTGGGCTAGAGCTTGATGACGAGGTCGGAGACGACCTTGTCGTGCCAGGTCTGCTGCTTCTGGTCCCAGAGCGGCCAGAGCGCGTTCAGGAAGCAGAGGTAGCTGAAGAGGATGGAGCAGAACTCGCGGCCGAACGTGCGGCCGATGCCGATCGTCTCGCCGGTCGACTCGGAGACGATCTTCAGCCCGGTGACCTTCTTGCCGAACGACTGCCCGGTCCTGCCCTGCTTGATCACCCGGTTCCAGAACGCGATCAGTACGGCGAGCAGGTAGCTGAGGCCGATCACGGCACCGCCGGCGCTACTGCGACCGCCGGACGTCGTCCCGCTGGAGAGCGCCACGCCTGCGATCAGGCCGACGCCGATCGGGACCATCGGAAGTACGGAGTCGAGAAGAGAGGCACCCACCCGGATCGGCCAGCTGGCCAGCTGACCGGGCGGTGCATAGCCGTAGCCGAAGCCACCGGACGGGCTGTAGGGCGCGTAGCCCTGCTGGGTCGGGTTGTTCGGCTGCACGCCGAAGCTCCCCGGCTGCCCAGGCGGAAGCTGGCCAGGCTGTCCCGGCTGTCCCGGCGGGAACTGCCCTGGCTGGCCGTACGGTCCGGGCTGGGTCGGGTACTGCGGGGGCTGGCCGGGGATGTGCGGGCCTTGGGGAGGGGTGGTCACTGGAATCCTTTCTGGGCGCTCCGGATCCGTGGGCACGAGTATCGCGGACCGGGGGCGGCGTACCGGGCGCCGCGGCCTGGAACGGCCACGGCGTCCGGGTGTCGCGGGATGTCGCCGGGGGTGTGGTCAGAGCTTGACGGAGTAGGTGTTGTTGAGCTTGTCCGCGAAGGTCTGCTTCTTCTCGTCCCACAGCGGCCACAGGTAGCCCAGGTAGCAGGGCAGGCCGTCCAGGATGTGGGTGATGTCGCGCAGCGCGGCCTTGCCCGGGCCGACCTGCTGACCGGTGTCTGCCGAGACCAGCTTCAGGCCCAGCGCCTTCTTGCCCCAGCTCTGGCCGGTGTTGCCCTGCAGGATGACCCGGTTGTAGACCCACAGCCCGATGGAGACCAGGCTGAGCAGGAGCGACAGGATGCTGCCGGTGCCGTCGTCGCCCAGCGCGTTACCGATCGAGCTGGGCAGACCGATGATGATGATGTCGATCAGGAACGCGCCCACCCGGACCGGCCAGGTGGCGAGGTTGCCGGCCGCCTGACCGTAGCCACCGTAGGGCTGCTGCGCGTACGCCGCATACGGCTGCTGGCCGTACGCCTGCTGCCCGTAGCCCGGCTGCTGGGGCTGCTGCGCGTATTGCCCTGGCAGCTGGCCGCCGTACTGGCCCGGCTGGCCGTACTGCCCGGGCTGCTGGGCCCCGTACTGGGCAGGCTGACCATATTGGCCCGGCTGGCCGGGTTGTCCGGGCTGCTGACCGTAGGGCTGCTGGTCGTAGCTCGGCTGGCCGTAGCCCGGCTGCTGGGGCTGCTGGCCGTACTGGTCCGGGTGCTGCCCGTACTGCGCTGGCGGCCCGTATTGACCCGGCTGGTTCGAGTCTTGCGGGCGGTGACCCGGCGGTGGCGCAGGAGTGCTCACGACGATCCCTTCTAGATGCAGGTGAGGAGTGGCTTGCAGGCTAGTGCTCGGACGGTTCAGCCGGCCCTGGGATCCCGTGAACTTGCCTGGGGCAGGGGTTACCTTGGTAGGCGTGACCCTGACGCCAGAAGGTATCGTCCTCCGCCCGACCGGTCCGGTGGAGCCGCTCGATCGGCGCGTGCTGGGCCTTGCCGCTGTCGGCGTCGGTGGGTTCGGCCTGGCGGCGATCTACCAGCTCTCCGGCGACCGGCACCTCGGCATACCTTGCCTGTTGCACGCCACGACCGGGCTGAACTGTCCACTCTGTGGATCGACCCGGATGGCTGCGGCGTTGCTACGTGGCGATCTGGACGCCGCCTGGCACTTCAACCCGGTCGTGCTGGTGCTCGGCCCGCTGATCGGCGTTGCCATCGGCTACCAATTGCTTGCCTATGGCCTCGAACGGGTCCGCTGGGTCAAGCTGCCGAGGATCCGGCTGAGCGCACGGGTCGTCGACTGGTCGATCAAGGCCCTGATCGTGCTGCTGCTCGTGTACGGCGTCGCCCGCAACCTGAACTGACGGACGACGCCGCGCGGAGCGGCTGTCAGTTCAGGTCGCCGGCCAGGCCGGTGGCGTACCCGATGATGCCCAGGATCAGGAAGACGATGCCGCCGATCCAGGCGACCTTCGCCAGCGTGTCCGGCCGGCCCTGCTGCCGGAACTTGCTCTGGGCAAACAATCCCAGGCCGATCGCGGCCGGGGAGCAGCAGAACCAGCAGACGATGCCGATGATGGCGAGCACCATCGGGGTGTTGTTCTGCGGAGCCTGCGCATTGCCGTAGCCGTAGCCGCCGGGCTGACCGGGGTAGGCACCCGGCTGCCCCGGGTACGCGCCCGACGCCCCGTAAGGCTGCTGGCCGTATTGCCCCGGCTGACCGGGCTGCTGCCCGTACTGACCAGGCTGCTGTCCGTACTGGCCCGGTTGCCCCGGCTGTCCGTACTGGCCGGGCTGCTGGCCGTACTGCCCTGGCTGTCCGTACTGGCCGGGCTGGCCCGGGTACTGCCCGGGCTGACCAGGCTGGCCGTACTGGCCGGGGTTTGTGTACGGATCCTGCTGACCGCCGTACTGACCAGGCTGGCCCGGCTGCTGGCCGTACTGCCCCGGTTGGCCCGGCTGCTCGCCGTACTGGCCGGGCTGCTGTTCGCCGTACTGGCCGGGTTGACCGGGCTGCCGCTCGCCGTACTGGCCCGGCTCGGCCGGCGTATCGTCAGGCCGGTTCGGGTCGTTCGGGTCATCGCCCGGAGGCGTCGGAGTGCTCACCACGGTCCCTTCTGAGAACGTCGAGGAATCACCGAAGGCTATCTTTCCAACGGTCCTCCGGTCACGCCGCACGCGCCAGGGTCCCGTGTAACGGACACGGGGACCCCGGCGCGGTGACGGAGTACGGGATCAGCCGAAGCGGCCGGTGATGTAGTCCTCGGTGGCCTTCTCGTTCGGGTTCGAGAAGATCTGCTTGGTCGGGCCCATCTCGATCAGCCGGCCGGGCTTGCCGGTGGCCGCGAGGTTGAAGAAGGCGGTCTGGTCGGAGACGCGGGCCGCCTGCTGCATGTTGTGGGTCACGATGACGACGGTGAACCGGTCCTTCAGCTTCTCGATCAGGTCCTCGATCGCCAGCGTGGAGATCGGGTCCAGGGCCGAGCAGGGCTCGTCCATCAGGATCACCTCGGGCTCCACCGCGATGGCCCGGGCGATGCAGAGCCGTTGCTGCTGGCCACCGGACAGGCCGGCGCCGGGCTTGTCGAGGCGGTCCTTCACCTCGGTCCACAGGTTCGCGCCGTGCAGGGACCGCTCGACGACCTCGGTCAGCTTCTTCTTGTCCTTGACCCCGTTCAGCTTCAGGCCGGACGCGACGTTGTCGAAGATCGACATGGTCGGGAACGGGTTCGGCCGCTGGAACACCATGCCGACCACCCGGCGGACCGCGACCGGGTCGATGCCCGGCGCGTACAGGTCCTGGTCGTCGAGCACGACCTTGCCCTCCACCCGGGCGCCTGGGATCACCTCGTGCATCCGGTTCAGGGTGCGCAGGTAGGTGGACTTGCCGCAGCCGGACGGGCCGATGAACGCGGTGACCGAGCGGGGCTCGATCGTCATCGACACATCCTCGACGGCCTTGAAGTCGCCGTAGTAGACGTTGAGGCCGCTGACCTCGATGCGCTTAGCCATATCGACTCAGAACCTCTCGACTATTTGGACTTGATGGTGCTGAACCGCGCGATCAGGCGGGCCAGCAGGTTGAGCAGCAGGACGAGCAGGATGAGGGTCAGTGCCGCCGCCCAGACCCGGTCCGCGGCCGGCTCCAGGGCGAGCTCGGTGCGGTCCTGGTTGATCATCGTGGGCAGCGCGCCCATGAACCCGTCGAACGGGTTCAGGTTGATGTTCTTGGAGTAGCCGACCAGGATCAGCAGCGGCGCGGTTTCGCCCATCACCCGGGCCAGGCCGAGCATGACGCCGGTGATGATGCCGCCGAAGGCCGTCGGCACGACCACCTTGAGAATCGTCTTCCACTTCGGCACCCCGAGCGCGTACGACGCTTCGCGCAGCTCGTCCGGGACCAGCTTCAGCATCTCCTCGGTGGAGCGCAGCACGACCGGCAGCATCAGCAGCACCAGGGACAGCGACACCGCGAACCCGACCCGGTTGAACCCGAGCACGGTGATCCAGACGGCGTAGATGAACAGCGCCGCGACGATCGAGGGGACACCGGTGAGGATGTCGATCATGAAGCTGACCACCTTGGCGGCCTTGGTGCCCTTGCCGTACTCGACCAGGTAGACGGCTCCCATGATGGCGATCGGCACCGCGATCGCCGCGCAGATCAGGGACATGATCAGCGTGCCCATGATCGCGTGGTACGCGCCGCCGCCGACCCGCCGTACGGTGATCCCGCGTTGCGACTGGCTCCACCAGTTCGCGTCCAGCAGCAGGCTGTAGCCCTTGCTGATCACGGTCCACAGGATCCACAGCAGCGGGATCAGGGCGATCAGGAAGCACAGCACGATCAGCACGGTGGCCAGCGTGTTCCGGAACGCGCGGGCGCCGGACTTGCCGGTCAGGTCGAGCGACTTACCGTCGTACGCCGGACGGTTCGCGGCGAGGGTGGTCACGGAGTGGCTCCTTCGGTCTGCGCGGCCTTGTCGCCGATACGGCGGTTCTTGCGCGGGCGCCTACCGCCCGGGCCGCTGCGCGCGACGATGATGCGGGCGGCGGAGTTGACCAGGAAGGTCACCACGAACAGGACCAGGCCGGCCGCGATGTACGCGCCGGTCTTCTCCGGGGAGTCGAACTCGGCGGCGTTGTTCGCGATCTTGGAGGCGAAGGTCTCGCCGCCGGCGAAGATGGACGAGTTCCACGGGTCGTTGCCGTTCGGTACCGACAGGATGATCAGCACTGCGACGGTCTCGCCGAGCGCACGGCCGAGGCCGAGCATCGAGGCGCTGACCACGCCGGAGCGGCCGTACGGCAGCACCGCCATCCGGATCATCTCCCAGCGGGTCGCGCCGAGCGCCAGCGCGCCCTCGCGGTGCGCGACCGGTGTCTGGGCGAAGATCTCCCGGCTGATCGCCGTGACGACCGGCAGGATCATGATCGCCAGCACGACCGAGGCGGTGAACACGACGCCGAGGTTGTCGGTGGCAGGCTTCTCGAAGATCGGGATCCAGCCGAGGGCGGCGGCCAGGCCGTTGATCACCGGGCGCAGGATCGGGGCGAAGAACAGGATGCCCCACAGCCCGTAGATGATCGAGGGGACCGCCGCCAGCAGGTCGATCGCGTGCGCGACCGGCGCGGCGAGCCGCTTGGGCGAGTAGTAGGTGGTGAACAGGGCGACGCCGACCGCGATCGGGACCGCGATCACCATCGCGATGATCGAGCTGATCAGCGTCGTGTAGAAGAGGGCGGCGATGCCGAACCGCGGGTTGTCGCCACCCGGTTCCCAGATCCGGGAGAACAGGAAACTGCTGTTGTTGTCGGCCAGCGCGGGAATCGCCAGCGCGAGCAGGAAGACGCCGACGAAGGCGACGATCGCGACGACCAGGCCACCGGATCCACGGGCCAGGCCGGCGAACAGCCGGTCGCCGAGATGCCCGACCGGTCCGAGGTCCAGCTTCGGCCCTGGGGTGCGGTCGGTCGGCCGGTCGGGCGGTGCCGTGCCGTCTGTACTACTCATCGATGCTGCTCCAAGCGCCTGGTCGATGCGGGGTGTGGTGCCGGCGAACCGAAGCCCCGGCCGTCCGTTGGAAGGAACGCCCGGGGCTCACAGTTCGCCGTACTACGTTGTGCCGGTCGAGGTCAGCTGATCGCCTGGATGGCGGCGTCGACCTTGGTCCGGGTCTCTTCGGGCAGCGGCGCGTACTTCAGGTCGGTCAGCGAGGACTGGCCGTCGGCGCTGGCGAAGTAGCTCAGGAAGCTCTTGACCAGAGCGGTCTTCTCGGCCGGGAGGCCCTTGCTGCAGGCGATCTCGTAGGTGACCAGGATGATCGGGTAGGCACCCGGGGCCTTGGTCGCGTAGTCCAGCTTCAGGGCCAGGTCGCTGCCCGTCCCGGCCGGCTTGGCCGCGGCCAGCGCCTTGCCCGCGGAGTCGGCGGACAGCTCGACCGCGCCGGCGCCGGTGTCGACCTGCGCGACGCCCAGCTTGTTGTCGACCGCGTAGCTCCACTCGACATAGGTGATCGAGTTCTTGGTGCTCTTCACGCCCTCGGCGACACCGGCGGACTTCTCCTTGCCGGCACCCGTGCCGGTCCACTTCTTGGCCGGCTTACCGGTCCACGCACCGCCACCGGCGGCGGCGAGGTACTTGCTGAAGTTCTCGGTGGTGCCCGACTCGTCAGAGCGGAAGAAGACCGCGATCGGGGCCGACGGCAGCGTGACGCCCGGGTTGAGCTTGGCGATCTCCGGCGCGTTCCAGGTCTTGATGGTGCCCTGGAAGATCTTGGCGGCGGTCGGGCCGTCCAGGATCAGCTTGTCCAGACCGTCCACGTTGTACGCGATCGCGACCGGGCCGATCACCATCGGCAGGTTCAGTGCCGGGTTGCCGCCGCACCGCTTCGCGGCCGCGTCAGCCTCGGAGACGGCACCGTCGACACCCTCGGTCTTCAGCGCCGAGTCGGAGCCGGCGAAGTCCACCTGGCTGGCGTTGAACTGCTTGATGCCCGCACCGGAACCGGTCGGGTTGTAGTTCACCGTGACATCGGCGCACTTCTCGTTGTACTTGCTGATGACTTCCTCGATGGCGTTCTTCTGCGCCGAGGAGCCCTCGGCGTTCAGGGTGCCCTTCGGGCAGTCCCCGCCGGCGGCGGAAGAGGAGGAGCCACCGGGGCTCGAAGAGCCCGACGGCTCCGGGTCACTGCCACAGGCGCTCAGAGCGAGGACGCCGAGGGATGCCACGGCGACGGTGCCGACGCGGAGCAGGCGATTGACGGACACGAGAGTGTTGCCCTTCTGCGGGGATCAGACTTCTTGAACTTCCACAGACGGTAGGGAGACGAGGTGACCGGGTGGTCCGTCGCGGGTGAACGACCGGTGAACGGTTCCGGTAGCAATCGCGACGCTTGGCGTGCCGCCAGAAGGCCAGCAGGTGAACTGAGTTAGGCCCCGTGACGCTGCGTAGAGTAAAACGGACGTTGGATCACGTTCCGATATCGCCTCAGCGCAAAGTCAACCTGAGCGCCCGGATCCCCGATACCACGCGCGGCACACCGTAGTACGCCATGCTTTGCGGTCAGCTGGAGAAGTCTTCGGGGGCTACGCCGTCGAGGAACTGGCGGAACCGTTCGAGCTCGGCCTGCTCCTCCTCGGGGGTCGCCACGCCGGCTTCCTGGAGGACCTTCTCGGTGCAGCGGATCGGCGTACCGAGCCGGACCGCGAGGGCGACCGAGTCGCTCGGGCGGGCGGAGACGCGCGCGCCGTTGCCGAGCACGAGTTCGGCGTAGAAGACGGCGTCGCGCAGTTCGACGATCTCGACCGCCTCGACGGTGACGCCGAACGCCTCGATCAGGTCGCGCATCAGGTCGTGGGTGAGCGGTCTGGACGGACGCAGGCCCTGCTCCTCGTAGGCGATCGCGGTCGCCTCGACCGAGCCGATCGAGATCGGCAGGTAGCGGTAGCCCTCGGTCTCGCGCAGCATCATCACGGGCGCCCGGTTCGGCGACTCCATCCGGATCCCGATCAGAGTCAGTTCTCGCATCGTCGTCATGGTGCGCCCCGAACCTCTCCGTGACCAGCGCCCGGTGGGACGCCTCGATAGGAACATACCCGCAGGCATCCAGGTCATCCGGCAGCGCATGCGGCTGTTATCGGAACGTGGGATTGATTCACGCTCAACGGGGGTGTGGTCGCAGGCTGTTGGACAGCGGTGACGACGGGTCAACGGCCGGCGGCGACTATTCAGGGTGCGCCGAAGCGCTCCCGGATCACGCGGCCGTCGGCGAGGCGGTGGGCGACCATGAACGCGCTGGTGGCGTACTTCCCGACCGGCAGGCCGAGTGCCTCCGCAAGTGCCGGGAGGACCGGCCGGTGCGAGCAGATCAAGGTGACCTTGCCAGGTTTCCAGGCCTTCGCCGCCACCTTCTCCAGCGCCGACGGGTCCTTCGCATATCCGTGCTCGGAGATCTCCGAATGCAGATGGATCCGCCGCCCGATCGACGCGGCGTACGGCGTGACCGTGCTCACGCACCGCTCGGAATCGCTGCTGCGGATGCGGTTGACGCCGAGAGCGGCCAGTACTCCGGACAGCCGCTCGGCCGATGCGAGTCCCTCGTCGCTCAGCGGGCGGAGGATGTCCTTGCCGGACCATTCCTTGCGCCTGACCGCCTCCGCGTGCCGGAGTACGACCACGGTCGACTCGACCGGGAGTACCGCGTCCAGGCAGTTGAGGATGTCGACGTCGCGGGGATAGCTGAGCCGCTCCTGCGCCTTGGCGACGGGGAGCCACTCGAGCTTGTCGACCTCGTCGTTCGGCTCGAACTCCTGATCCGGACCGGCGAGCGAGGCAGCCCAGTAGTGCACGAGTTTCGGCGCCATGCCGCCGTTCTTGCGGACGTCGTACCGCTGAATGCCTAGCGGCGGGCCGAGGATCACCTGCTGGCTGGTCTCCTCCTCGATCTCCCGCTGGGCAGCGACCAGCACGTGCTCTCGCGGAGCCAGCTTGCCCTTCGGCAGGGACCAGTCGTCGTACCGCGGGCGGTGGACCAGCAGGACCTGCCGGCTGCCGGGGCTCTCGCGCCACACGACACCACCCGCGGCGATCACCGTCGCCGGGTTGCTCATGGAATCAACCCTAGGTAATCGGATCCGTGGTCCGGCGGCGGCCACGCGTGGCGATCAGGCGTTCCTGCAGATCGCGCAGCGGTTCACCGGCCGGGCTGGTCAACCGGGCCTGCCAGGTGTCGTCAGGGCGTAACCACCACGAGCCGGTGCCCTCGTCGAACCCGAGATCGAACAGGTCGCCCAGTTCGGTGACGTGGTCCTGCTCCTTCAGCTGGACGAGCACCTCGACCCGGCGGTCCAGGTTGCGGTGCATCAGGTCGGCGGACCCGATCCACACCTCCGGCTCACCACCGTTCTCGAACCAGAACACCCGGCTGTGCTCGAGGAACCGGCCGAGGATGCTGCGGACCCGGATGTTCTCGGACAACCCGGGGATGCCCGGCCGGATGGTGCAGATGCCGCGGATCCACAGCTCCACCGGTACGCCGGCCTGCGACGCGCGGTACAACGCGTCCGAGAGGGCTTCGTCGACCAGGCTGTTCACCTTGATCCGGACCCGCGCGGGACGACCCGCCAGGTGGTTCTCCACCTCGCGGTCGATCCGCTCGACCAGGCCCCGGCGTACGGACTGGGGGGCGACCAGCAGGCGGCGGTACCCGCTGCGGCGGGCGAAGCCGGACAGGTGGTTGAACAGGTGCGCGATGTCCTCGGTGACCACCTTGTCGCTGGTGAGCAGGCCGAGGTCCTCGTACAGCCGGGCGGTCTTCGGGTGGTAGTTGCCGGTGCCGATGTGGGCATAGCGTCTGAGGCCGTCAGGCTCCTCGCGGACCACCATCGAGAGCTTGCAGTGCGTCTTCAGCCCGATCACGCCGTACACGACGTGGCAGCCCGCGTGCTCGAGCTGGCGGGCCCACTTGATGTTCGCCTGCTCGTCGAAGCGGGCCTGGATCTCGACCAGGACCAGCACCTGCTTACCCGACTCGGCCGCGTCGATCAGCGCGTCCACGATCGGGGAGTCACCGCTGGTCCGGTACAGCGTCTGCTTGATCGCGAGCACGTGCGGATCGGCCGCGGCCTGCTCGATGAACCGCTGGACGCTCGTCGAGAACGAGTCGTACGGATGGTGCACCAGGACGTCGCGCTGCTTGAGCGCATGGAACAGGTCGGCGGGGTTGGCGGTCTCCACCTCGGCCAGGTGCGGGTGGGTCGACGGGACGAACCCGGGGTACTTCAGCTCCGCCCGGTCCAGCGCGGCGATCGCGAACAGCCCGCGCAGGTCCAGCGGACCCGGAAGCTCGAACACCTCGGCCTCGGTGACACCCAGCTCGGACAGCAGCAGCGCCTTGACCTTCGGGTCGATCGACTCCTCCACCTCGAGCCGGACCGGCGGGCCGAACTTGCGCCGCAGCAGCTCCTTCTCGAGCGCCGCGAGCAGATTCTCCGCGTCGTCCTCCTCGACCTCGAGGTCCTCGTTGCGGGTGACCCGGAAGGCGTGGTGCTGGGTCACCTCCATGCCGGGGAAGAGCTGGCCCAGGTGCGCGGCGATGACGTCCTCGAGCGGTACGAACCGGCCCTCGGCGACCTGGACGAACCGCTGCAGCAGCGGCGGCACCTTCACCCGGGCGAAGTGTTCGCCACCGGTGTCGGGGTTGCGGACCACCACGGCCAGGTTGAGCGACAGGCCGGAGATGTACGGGAACGGGTGCGACGGGTCGACCGCCAGCGGGGTCAGCACCGGGAAGACGCGGTCCTTGAAGAACTGCGTCATCTCCTCGCGCTCGGCGGTGTCCAGCTCGTCCCAGCGGAGGATGTCGATACCCTCCTCGACGAGCGCCGGCAGCACTTCCTTGCGCCAGGTCTCGGCCTGCCGGTCCATCAGCTCGCGGCTGCGGCTCAGGCTGCGGTCGAGCACCTCGCGCGGCAGCAGCCCACTGGCCGCCCGGACCGCCACGCCGGCCGCGATCCGCCGCTTCAGACCGGCGATCCGGACCATGAAGAACTCGTCCAGGTTGCTGGCGAAAATGGCCAGGAACGTGGCGCGCTCCAGCAGCGGGACCCGCTCGTTCTCGGCGAGCTCGAGCACCCGCTGGTTGAACGCCAGCCAGCTCAGCTCGCGGTCCGAGAACCGGTCCTCGGGGAGATCGCCGGCCTCCGCGATGTCGTACGGGGGCTCGACGTCGTACTCCCGGTTGTGCGACGCCAACAAGTCTCCAGCCACGCTGACCAGCATCCCACCCCCAGGTGAACGGGAGGTAGACCAAACGGCGAGCCGTTTGCAGTTGCTAGCGTCACTCCTTGTGAAGCGACGAGTGGACACGCTGCTGCGAACCGCCCTGGAGACGGTGCAGGGCAGTGCCCTGAAGCCGGTGACGGCCCTGCCTGCCGGCCTCCGGCGCCGCCTGGCCGGAGCCCCGATCCAGATCGACGGCAACGTCCTGGATCCTGATCTGCAACTCCTGCTCCGGCTCGAGGGTTTCTTGCCGGGCGCAAAGAAGCAGTCGGTCGAGACGGCCCGGGCGAACCTGGTGACCCTGTCCAAGCTGGTCGCCGGCCATCCGCCGGAGCTGCTACGCGTGACCGAGCTCACGGTCCGAGGCTCGGACGGCCAACTGGGGGCTCGTCTCTATGTGCCGCGCTCTGCTCCGACGTCCGGGGGCGGGCTGTTGGTGTTCTTCCACGGCGGCGGCTGGGTGGTTGGCGACCTGGACAGCCACGACGCCTACTGCCGCGACCTGGCGGAGGAGGCGGGGATCCGGGTCCTGTCGGTCGACTATCGCCTCGCTCCGGAGGCCGAGGCGCCCGTCGCGGCTGAGGACGCTATCGCGGCCTTCTCGTGGGCGGTCGAGCACGCCGAGGACCTCGGAGTCGATCCTGCGCTGGTGGGCGTCGGCGGTGACAGTTGCGGCGGCAACCTCTCCGCGATCGTCGCCCAGCAATGCGTACTTCACGGCCTCCCCGCGCCGGCTCTCCAGGTCCTGATCTACCCGGCCCTCGACCTCGTCGGTCGCCGCCCCAGCCGAGACCTCTTCGCCGAAGGGTTCTTCCTCACCGAGGAAGACATCATCTGGTACCGCGACCACTACACCCCGGACCCAGCCATCCGCTCCGACCCGATGGTCTCCCCGATCTTCACCGAAGACCTGACCGGCCTGGCCCCCGCCTACGTCGTGACCGCAGGCTTCGACCCCCTCCGAGACGAAGGCAACGAGTACGCCGCCCGCCTGGCCGCCGCCGGCGTCGAAGTCACCCACATCTGCGAACCAGGCCTGGTCCACGGCTTCGCCAACATCCTCGTCCTCCCCGGCGAAACCCAAGCCGCCCGAACCCGAATAACCACCCACATCCGCAACGCTCTCAACCCCAACGCTTAGTCAGCGCGGCGGGTCGACGAGAACTGGCACGGCTTCGCGAACAAGCAGCGGCGTCGCGGGCCCGGTGATGGGCACAGTCCCGTCGACGTACTGCCACCCGGTCCCAGCAACGTTGAACCGGGCCGCGTAGTTGGTGGTCACAGCCACACTGACCCCACCACGCTTCATGTACTTGTGAGTGATCTCCTTCGCCGGATACGGCTTCCCCGGCGAGGTGGTCGTCAACGTCGCCCCATCACCAAAGCTCCACGTATAACTCATCGGCGTGGCCTCAACCACCACCGGAAACCCCAGCAACGTGACCGTGGTGGCGGAAACCTTGCTGTCCTCCGTATAGACAATCGTGTCCAGATTCACCAACGTCCGCCCAGCCGGCTGAACCTTCACATTGAGCTTCGGAAACAACACATTCTTGTACTCACTGAGAATCTCCACCCACCGCACATCCTGCGGCTGCGGCATCCGAACCGCCACCACCCCAGGAGTAGGCGCCACCGGCGGATCAGCCTCGTACGGCATACACCGAGTAGGCCCCGGAATAGTCCCGTCCGGCCCCATCCGCCCACAGATCCCGATGTTCAGCTTGAGCTCGTCGATTGTCGAACGCGGCGAGTTTTCACGTCGCGGCGGCTGCCCAGCCCGTCCTGGAGTGTGGGCTGCGGCCGATTTGGTCGCCTTCGGCTTCGCAGGCTCCCCGCCCTTGGCTGACTTTCGACGCGTGACCCGACCTGTGGTCGAGGCCTGAGCTCCTTCTCTGGTGGGGGTGGTGACGACCGTGGGCGTCGTGGTCGGGGTCGGATCGGGCCCGGCCGCAGTCGAGTCCTCGGCGAAGGCGTTCGGCGCCAAGAGCTCACAGACAACAACCGCCGCGAGCGCGACTGTGGCTGCGCTGGTGATCTTCGGCAGGCGGGTCATTGCGCGACGAGTTCCATCTCGTACATAACCCAAGATCCACGCTGTGGTGAGAGCGTGAACTCACGCTTGTATGTCCGAACCGTGCTCGTCACCGGCTTGGCCGACGGGGAGTCTTTCGACGTATACGCCCCGATCGTGACCAGCGCGTAGCCGCCAAGTCGGCCGCTCTCGCCGCGGAAGAGATCGGGGACGTCTTTGACGCGCTCCCAGTAGTCCCCACTCAGGCCGCCGTTGGCTGCGTTTACTTGCTTGACGTAGTTCGTGTAGTCCTTGCAATGGCGGCAACCGCTCTCACTTGCGTTAAGGACAGGCTGGATGTCACCAGTTGCGGAGGCGTAATTGAGGAGATCGACGTAATAGCGGATGAAAGTCTCGGCCGCTGCGAGCGTTAATCCTTCGGAGGTCGCAGGCCGCGTCGGTGCACTGGTCGGAGGAGCGCTTGGTGGGGCGCCCGTGCCGCTACTCGTCGGTGCCGCGGTAGAGGGAATCGTCGAAGGTGGCGCGGTGTTGGGGCGGCCGGCTTCGGGGCTTGGGGAGGTGCAGGCTGTGAGGAGTAGAGCTGTGCCCAGGCAGGCCAGGGTCAGCAACTGTGGCCTGTTGCGGGTAGTCACGGGTGTCACCTCTCCGTAGTCGGGCTCGATCGTAACTGAGCGTCGGTGCGGAGTGTGATGTCAGTTGCTGCAGGTTGTGGATAAGTCGTTGGGGCCAGGTGCCGCCCGGCGGGGGTAAGAGGCCCGGACGGCTCCTGGCTAGTGGTGGGACGTGGGGTGGGGCGGATTATGACGTGGGGTGACGGGGTGAGTTCTCTGTGGCACCGTTCACAGGGCTGCGGCGGGGGCGTATTGGACGTCCAGGGCGGCTGTGGTGAAGCCGAGGTTTGTGTAGAGGGTGTGGGCGGGGGTGTTGGTGCCGTCTACGTAGAGAGTGATTGAGGAGAGGCCTCGGTCCTCCTGGAGGTGGCGGAGGCCCTCCAGTGTTAGGGCTTTGCCCAGGCCGGTGCCTTGGTGGGTGGGAGCCACGCCGACTACGTAGACCTCGCCGAAGGGGGTGGGGCCTTCGTCTGTGTGGACCTTGGTCCAGTGGAAGCCGGCCAACGCGCCGGTTGAGTCGACCGCCAGGAAGAAGCCGGCCGGGTCGAACCATGGCTGTTCGAGGCGATCCGCCAGGTCTGCTTGGGTCCAGCTGCCCTGTTCGGGGTGGTGGGCGAAGGCGGCTGCGTTCACGGCTAGCCAGGCGTCGTCGTCCTGACCCGGTACGAAGGTGCGCAGGGTGATCCCTTCCGGCCAGACGGCGGCGGGGACCGGGGCCGCAGTACGGCGGAGGAAGTACAGTTCCCGGGCGACGGAGAGGTCCATGCGGGTGGCTAGTTCGTCGGCTCCGGGGAGTCGGCCGTGGGCCCAGACGCGGAGGCCCGAACCGCCGTGGTCCAGCAGCATTCGCAGCAGCGATGTGCCGTAGCCCTGACGCCTGTACTCCGGGCTGACGACGAGCTCGGCGGATCCGTCGGGGCCGAGCGCGGCATACCCGGCCAGCGGGGACTCGCCCGGGTTTCCGGCGTACGCGAGCAGGTGCGCGTCGCCCGAGTGTTCGCCTTCCAAGTGCAGGAGGGTGTGCTCGGAGAGTGGGTTGACGCCGTCGCTCTCAGCAGCGGAGCGAGCGAGTTCGGTCACGGCTGAGGCGGTGGCCGGGGGCAACGGTGAGGGCACGGCTTCGAGGGTCACCTCAATACCGTAAAAGGTCTCTGTCAGTTCACTGTCGAGGCCTTGGTAGGGCGCGCCGGGTCAGGGTAATTTGCCGGGACCGCGCACCAGCGGCGACCGAAAACTACAACGGAGTAGACATGGCCTTCACAGGACGAGACAAGACGTGGCTGAGGAGACCGCGGGCCGTTGGCCTGCTGGCCGCCGGTGCCGCCGTAGTACTCGGCTTGGCCACGGGGGGAACCGTGACCCAGGCAGCGCCGGCGAAACCCACGCCGACGCACACTCAGATCCAGCTGCTCGCGCTGAACGACTTCCACGGCAACCTGGCGCCCAACCCGGCGACCAGTTCCGGCGGCAACGTCAACGGTACGGCGGCCGGCGGCGCCGAGTACCTCGCGACCCACCTGGAGCTCGCGCGGGCCGCGGCCAAGGCGCAGGGGCAGGAGTCCGTCACGGTCGCCGCGGGTGACCTGATCGGTGCGTCGCCGCTGCTGTCGGCCGCGTTCCACGACGAGCCGACCATCGAGGCGATGAACGTGATGGGCCTCGACGCGACCTCGGTCGGCAACCACGAGTTCGACGAGGGCTGGCACGAGCTGCTCCGGATGCAGACCGGCGGCTGCCTGGACGACGGCGACGGGCTGAACAACCAGAACTCGTGCCCGGACCCGAAGGCCGAGTTCGAGGGCGCCAAGTTCGGCTACCTGTCGGCGAACGTGTTCTTCGAGAACACCCAGCGCACGCTGCTCGACCCGTACACGGTGAAGAAGTTCAAGAACGGCCAGAAGATCGCCTTCATCGGCATGACCCTGGAGGCGACGCCGAACATCGTCACCAAGGCCGGCGTCGAGGGCCTCACCTTCAAGGACGAGGTGGAGACCGCCAACGCGTTGGTGCCGAAGCTGAAGGAGCAGGGCATCCAGTCGATCGTGGTGCTGCTGCACGAGGGTGGTCTGCCGTCCGACCCACGGGCGTTCAACAGCTGCCCGGGCATCTCCGGCCCGATCACCGACATCGCCAAGAACCTCGACCCGGCGATCGACGCGATCATCTCCGGTCACACCCACCAGGCCTACAACTGCTCGATCAACGACCCGGCCGGCAAGCCGCGGCTGGTCACCAGTGCCTCCTCGTTCGGCAAGATCTTCACCGAGGTGCGGCTGAGCATCGACAACGCCACCCACGACGTCGACCGGCTGAACACGCTGGCCAACAACAAGATCGTCACCCGGGACGTGCCGAAGGACCCGGCGCTGACCAAGCTGATCGCCAAGTACCAGACCCTCGTCGCGCCGATCGAGTCCAAGGTGATCGGCCACATCACCACGCCGTTGGTGTCGAGGACGCCGGACGACTCGCAGGAGTCCCCGCTGGGCAACCTGATCGCTGACGCGCAGCTGGCCGACCCGTCGACCGTCACGAACGGCAAGACCCCGGTCGTGGCGTTCATGAACCCGGGCGGGATCCGGGCAGACCTCGCCTCCACCGGCGGGGCTGTCACGTTCGGCCAGGCGTTCACCGTCCAGCCGTTCAACAACTTCCTGGTCTCGATGGACATGACCGGCACCCAGATCAAGGCTCTGCTCGAGCAGCAGTTCTCCGGCGCGAACCAGGCCGCGAACAAGGTGCTCCAGATCGCGGGCATCACCTACACCTGGAACCCGGCCGCCGCGCCGGGCGCCAAGGTGGTGGCCGGCTCGATCGAGATCGCGGGTCAGCCGCTGGTCGACGGCACGACGTACCGGATCGTCACGAACAACTTCCTGTCCGACGGCGGTGACGGCTTCCCGGCCTTCACCACGGCGACGGACAAGTTCTTCGGCGGTCTCGACATCGACGCCTTCGCCAACTACCTGACCGCGCACGACCCGTACACCCCGGGCCCGACGGACCGGATCAGCATCGGTTCCTAGGTCCCACCCGTACTTCGGTACGGCGTACACGGCTCCGGCCGGTACTGCGCACTCCGCGTCCGGGTCGCTCTCCTTCGGGGGAGCGGCCCGGTCGTTCGCGTGCACAGGAGTAAGCCGAACCGGATGACCGCTGGTGCCGAAGAAATCGCAGGGCGGGCGCTAGTGGAGGAGGAAGCGCAGGACGACGAAGGTGAGTGCGGCTCCTGTTGCCACGGCTGCCCGGGCTGAGCCGAGGCCACGGCGTACTGCCGTGCCGAAGACCGCGACGGTGAGTGGGAGCAGCATGATCAGCAGGGTGATCCCGGCGGCGCGGACGCCGACGTGGGAGCGGCCGGTCAGGACCAGGCCGACGATCAGCGCGAAGGTCAGGCCGAGCCAGGTCGTGGTCTGGATGGGTCCGTCGATGCGGTCGCTGCGATGCGAAGCGTGGGCACCGCGACGGTGCGAAGTCGGAGCAAGGTGCGCCATCGGTCACCTTCCGTGAAAAAAGACCGAATACGCACGGTAGCAGCAGAAATACGCTCTGGTCCAAGTCGCACAAGATTGCCGGCACCCCGCGAAATCCCCTGCGAAGCACAGGCACCACGAGCCTCACGAGGAGAGCGGTGGACCGCCTTCCGGGTGCACCTGATCCGCCTCCGCGTGTGCGGCAGAGCCTCAGACGCCGGGCGGCCTTCCTCAGGTGATGCTCAGGTGGCGGGGGTTCTTTCCCCGTGCGCGGTTGGCCGCGCTCAGACAGTGGACCGCGGAGGATGGACCGTGGACCTCAGACGGTGGCGTCGGCGGTTTCGCGTTGGCTGGCGGGTGGGATGACGAAGCGGTAGCCGACGTTGCGGACGGTGCCGATCAGGGATTCGTGCTCGGGGCCCAGCTTGGCGCGGAGGCGGCGGACGTGGACGTCAACCGTCCGGGTGCCCCCGAAGTAGTCGTAGCCCCAGACCTCCTGGAGGAGTTGCTCGCGGGTGAACACCCGGCCCGGGTGCTGCGCGAGGAACTTGAACAGCTCGAACTCCTTGTAGGTGAGGTCGAGGGCGCGGCCGTTCAGCTTGGCCGTGTACGAGGCCTCGTCGATCACCACGTCACCGCTGCGGATCAGCGAGGTGTCGGGGTCCTCGTTGCGGGCGGCGGCGAGGCGGCCGATCACCAGCCGCAGCCGGGCCTCGATCTCGGCCGGGCCGGCGGTGTCGAGCAGGACGTCGTCCGCGCCCCAGTCGGCGTTCACCGCGGTCAGACCGCCCTCGGTGACGACCAGGATCAGCGGAACGTCGATGCCGGTGGTCCGGATCAGCCGCGACGCCCCGCGGACGTTGACCAGGTCGCGCCGGGCGTCCAGCAGCACGGCGTCGGCGTCGGGGGCGTCGACGAGCGCGGCGACCTCGGCGGGAAGGATGCGGATCTGGTGCGGCAGCAGGGCGAGCGACGGCAGGACCTCTGTGGAAGCCTGCAGCGCGTTGGTCAGCAGAAGCAGGGTGCTCATGCTGTCTCCTTGTGCTGGTCGTCGGATCCCTGATGGGTGACCCGGTCCTTATGCACGTCAGGCCCCGTCGGCGTCATTGCCGGGGGCCCGAGGTCACACTGGTAAGCAACAGCAAGCTGACATAATAGCGGAAGACTTAATCAACTAGTGAGGCTGCACCCACATGCCGGAAGTGACCATCAGGTACTTTGCCGCCGCACGCGCCGCGGCCGGTGAGTCCACCTCGATCGCTGAGGCCGTGTCGATCAAGGACCTCGTCGGCACCGTTTCGGACGGCCGCCCCGAGCTGGCCCGGGTGCTGGGCATCTGCACCTTCCTCCTCGACGGCGAGCGCGTCGAGGCCGACGCGCCCCTCCGCGAAGGCGCCCTGGTCGACGCCCTCCCACCCTTCGCCGGCGGCTGACCACTCGTACCCCGAACCGCCCGGCGGCCCGCGGGTGCGGCAATTCCGTGGCCTTGGGCAACTCGGTGGGTCAGTCGGTGGGGCGGCCGCGGAGGCGTTTGGTCTCGCCTCGGCGCTTCTTCTCGTCCAGCCGCCGCCGTACCGCGTTCTTGCTCGGCCTGGTCGGGCGCCGTTTCCGGGGCGGCGCCGCGATCGCATCGCGAAGGATTGACGCCAGCCGCGTCCGTGCCGCCTCCCGGTTCCGCCACTGCGACCGCTGCTCGGAGGCCGTCACCGTCAGCACCCCGTCCACCAGTCGCGAGGAGAGCCGCTCGAGCGCCCGCTCCCGCAGTACTTCGTTGAATGCTGTGGTGCCCGCCACGTCGAAGCTGAGCTCCACCCGGCTGTCGGTCGTGTTCACCGACTGGCCGCCCGGCCCACTGGACCGCGAGAACCGCCACCCCAGCTCGACCTCCGGGATGACCACCCCCGACCGCACCACCAAGCCGCTCTCCATGGCCTCCATTCAATCCGACCGATGACCCGGACGCCGCGCGCGGGCTGGAAGGTGACCGTGGCGGTACCGGTGATGATGCGGTGGTCGGAGCAGGGGCCGTTGCAGGCTTGGGAGATGGCCAGGGAGTCGCTGGTGTAGCTGCCGGCCAGGCGGTCCTTGCGGACGAAGATGAGGTCGATCGTCGACGGCTGGGAGCACTGGCCGCCCGTGTTGTTCCCGGTGGTCGCCTCGCCGTAGCCGGGGCAGGCCTGCGCAGCGGGTGCTGGATTCGGAGCAGGTTGTACCGCGCACGTCGGCGGGGCGGCGGGGAGAACGATGAGGACGCGGCGAGCAGGACCGGCAGACGACGCACGGTGACTCCCTGGGGCGAGGGAACGAGGTGCTCGGACCGTACAACGCGGTAGTGCCCGGTCCAAGGATTGAACGAGCGTTTGAGCGCATTCCACACCGACGTACTCTGGATTGTCATGAGCCCCGGGATCATTGTGCTGATCGGCGCCGTTGTCATCGGCGTCGCGCTCAGCGTGTTCAAGTCCCGGTTCGACGGACGATTCCGGGGGACTCGCCCGGTGAAGGTGGCCGGGAGGGCCGAAGTGCAGGAAACGGCCACCCAGGCGACACCCGACCAGGCAGCGCAGGTCGGGGCAGCGCAGGTCGGGACAGAGCACGTCGGGGCGGCCCGCGGCACGGCGGACCACGACGACGACGCCGAGCGACTGACCGCCGGCGACATCGGCGAGGAGCTCGGTGAGCGGGCGACGCTGCTGCAGTTCTCCTCTGCCTTCTGCGCACCGTGCCGCGCCACCCGCCGGACGCTGGCCGAGGTCGAGTCGATGGTCGAGGGCGTCCGCCACGTCGAGCTCGACGCCGAGTCCCACCTGGACCTGGTCCGCCGCCTCGACATCCTCCGTACGCCGACCGTGCTGGTGCTCGACGCGACCGGCGCGATCGTCACCCGCGCCAGCGGGCAGCCACGCAAGCCCGACGTGATCGCCGCCCTCGGTGCCGCCGTCGACCGTCAGCCGCACTGAGCGTCCAGCTCAAACAACACCGCGCTGACCCGAATAGCGAAGTGGACTGTCTCTAAGTGATGCTTTGGCCATGAGCTTCCCGGCTGGTTGGTACGACGATCCGCAGGACTCCGCCCAGCAGAGATACTGGGACGGCGGCTTCTGGACGGACTACCGCCGCCCGCGCGAAGGCCCCCCGCCGTACCCGCCGCCGGGCCGCCCCGCCTTCGGCCAGCAAGCGCAGCAAGGCCAGTACGGTCAGCAAGGCCAGCAGGGTCAACAGCAAGGTCAGCAGACCTACGGCCAGCCGGGCTATGCCCAGCCGGGCCAGCAGGGCTACGGCCAGCAGGGTTACGGTCAGCAGGGCTACGGCCAGGGGCTCGGGCAGCCGGGGATGGGGCGGCAGGGCTACGGTCCGCAGCCGCACGGCCAGCAGGGCTTCGGCTACGCGCCGACCGTGAAGTCGACCCCGGACGGCCAGCCGCTGGCCGGCTGGTGGAAGCGCGTCCTGGCCCGGGTCCTGGACGGCCTGATCCTGTTCTTCTGCACGCTGCCGCTGACCGGCTACTTCTTCTACCAGTACTTCCAGGTCGCGGTGGACTACCAGGATGACATCTTCGAGCAGGCGGCGGCCGGCGAGACCCAGTTCGGCACCGGGCTGCCGTGGGAGGCCTACCAGTGGCTGCTTCCGGCGATGGTGATCAGCCTGGTGATCAGCTTCTTCTACGAGTACTTCTTCGTCACCCGCAGCGGTGCGACGCCGGGCAAGAAGGCGGTCGGGATCAGCATCCGCCTGCGCGACGTCCCCGGGCCGCCGCCGGGTGAGGCCGTGGTGAAGCGTTTCAGCCTCTACAACGGGCTCAGCCTGCTGGGCATCATCCCGCTGGTCGGCACCTTGTTCAGCTTCCTGGCCCTGATCAACGACCTCTGGCCGCTGTGGGACGACAAGAAGCAGGCCTTGCACGACAAGGTTGCCGGCACCAACGTGGTCGTCGGCCCGCAACAGCCCCGCCGCTAGCCCACCGCACCTGACCGCAACAGCCCACCGGCACCTGACCGCGGCGGCCCGCCTCCCGGCCCGTAGTACCGTCTCGGCCTCCGATGTCCGGAATGTGATCAATTGTCTCAATAGTTGGGACAAAAGCTGGCCGGGCAGGGCCGCTTCCGTAGTCTCTTGGACGTGGAGTACACGACCTTGCTGACCAAGCGCCGCGCGGTGGACAACTGCCGCATGCGCTCGTCCCTGTGTCGTACCCACTGACCAGGCGGCGTCCCGAGCGCTCCGGAACCGGAAGCTGAGCACGGTTCCCAGTACGTCGCCTCCCGCAGCCTTCGGGCGGGCCGCTCGATCCACCTCCTTCCGGGAGTGGTCATGTCCAGTCAGGCGGCAGTACAACCCCAGGTCGACCCCCGCGGTCTGCGCTTCGCCGCGGCCGTCACGACGGTGGTCCTCGCACTGACTCTCGTGCTGAACAGTCCGTGGCCGCTGGCGATCCAGGCCGTCGTCTTCGCGATCTCGGTCGCGTTCGGCGTCCAGGCGTCGCCGTACGGGCAGTTCTTCAAGCGGGTGATCCGGCCCCGGCTCGGTCCGCCGCAGGAACTCGAGGACGCCGCGCCGCCACGGTTCGCCCAGCTCGTCGGGCTGGTCTTCGCCGTGCTCGGCCTGATCGGCTACCTGGCCGGCGTCGAGGTGCTCGGCGTGGTCGCCACCGGATTCGCCCTGGTCGCCGCGTTCGTGAACGCCGCGGTCGGGCTCTGCCTCGGTTGCGAGGCCTATCTGCTGATCCACCGCATTCGTACGCCAAACACCGCTACTACCACCTGAGGAGCAGCATCCATGAGCAGGGAATCCGCTCTCGTCTCGGCCGACTGGGTCGAGGAGCACAAGAATGACGCCAACGTCGTCCTGATCGAGGTCGACGAGGACGTCTCGGCGTACGACGCCGGCCACATCGCCGGTGCGATCAAGCTGGACTGGAAGGACGACCTCCAGGACCATGTCCGCCGCGACTTCGTCAACAAGGCACAGTTCGAGGCGCTGCTGTCCGATCGCGGGGTGTCGACCGACGACACCGTCGTGCTCTACGGCGGCAACAACAACTGGTTCGCGGCCTACGCGTACTGGTACTTCAAGCTCTACGGCCACGGTGACGTCCGCCTGCTCGACGGCGGCCGCAAGCGCTGGGAGCTGGACAGCCGCGAGCTGACCGACGACGTCGTCAAGCGCGAGGCCACGCAGTACCAGGCCAAGGAGCAGGACAAGAGCATCCGCGCCTTCCGCGACGAGGTCGAGCAGGCCATCGGCGTGAAGAACCTGGTCGACGTGCGCAGCCCCGACGAGTACGCCGGCCGGCTGCTCGCCCCGGCTCACCTCCCGCAGGAGCAGGCGCAGCGCGCGGGCCACATCCCGACCGCGGCCAGCATCCCGTGGAGCAAGGCGGCCAACGACGACGGCACCTTCCGCTCCGACGACGAGCTGAAGACCCTGTACGCCGACGCCGGCGTGGACTTCGGCAAGGACACCATCGCGTACTGCCGGATCGGCGAGCGCTCGGCGCACAGCTGGTTCGTGCTGCACGAGATCCTGGGCCAGCCGAACGTCAAGAACTACGACGGCTCCTGGACCGAGTGGGGCTCGCTGGTCGGCGTACCGGTTGCCCTCGGCGACGAGCCCGGGAAGGCCTGACCATGTGCGGAGCGAAGAAGGGCGGCCTTGACCTCAAGGGCGTCGACATCGACAAGGAAGCCGTGATCCAGGGCCAGGTACTGCGCGGCGAGGAGCCGGTCGGCGGCGCCTACGTGCGGCTGCTGGACTCCACTGGTGAGTTCACGGCCGAGGTGCCGACCTCGGCGACCGGTCACTTCCGGTTCTTCGCGGCGCCGGGGAGCTGGACGCTGCGCACCCTCGCCCCGAAGGCGGAGCCGGTGGACCGGCAGGTGGTGGCGCAGTACGGCGAGGTGGCCGAGGTCGCCGTCGCCGTCTGATCGACCGGCTGGACTACCCCGAAGGGCCCGGAGCTTGCGCGTCGGGCCCTTCGGTTTTGTCACCCCCCTGTGTCGATTTCCTTTACGGCGCAGGGGTTTCGTTGTTCCGTCAGTCAATCGGGATGGCCTGAATCTCACGGCGGCGAGTTACGCGCAAGACCGTGTTTCTCACGGCATGGGGCCGTTATGTAACGGTCTGATCCCGGAGCGGCACCTTCTCGTTACCTACTGCAACCGGCTGAGTTGTGTCTGTGTCCTGGCCCGCTCACTAGGGTCACGTCATCACTCAGGGAGGAGGGGTCATGAGACCCCCCATCGGATACAAGAAGCTCGCTGCCGTCGGAGTTGCGGCGGTTGTCGGCGTAGCTTCTACGATCGCGCTGACCTCGGGTTCGGCGTCCGCCGCGCCGGTATTCGGCTACAGCGGTTACGCGTTCGGCACCGACGTCCAGACCGGGCTCGCGAAGAGCGGCCCGCAGGTCGTCAGCCAGATCGCCTGCACCACGGACTCGAACCGGTCGGACCACAACGACCTGGCCACCGCGAACGTCAACGACCAGGCGATCGCCCGGTCGGTCACCACCGGCACGCACTCGTTCAACGACAAGCGCGGTAACGGTGTCACCAGCAACGCGACCGCCGTCGACATCAAGATCGGCTCGCTGCTCACGCTGACCGGCGCGAAGACCACGACCACCGCGGTCTACCAGAACGGCCAGCTGTCCTACACCGGCAGCACCACCTTCGCCGCGGTGAAGATCGGCGCCGTGTCGGTCCCGTCGCTGGTCAAGCCGGGCCCGAACACCAAGGTCGCCGTCCCGGGCCTCGGCTACATCGTGCTGAACCGCGTCGGAGGCGTGAAGACCAACACCGGCATCTACTCGTACGCGCAGGCCGTCGTGGTGCACGCGAACGTGAAGAACCGCTACGTCCCGCAGGGTGTCGACGTCGCGGTGCTGAAGACCCGCGCGGAGATCACCAAGCCGGCCACCGCGATGGTGATCGGTGACGCGTACGGCACCAAGGCGAACGTCGACAAGCTGGTCACCTCCGGTCCGACTTCCTACCAGTCCACCTGCCAGGGCACGGAAGGCAAGACGATCCGGAACGCGGTCGCCGAGGTCAGCATCCCGAAGGTCGCCTACGTGGGCGCGGTGTACACCACCAAGAACGGCGCCATGGGCACCGAGAAGTCCGCCGTGAACTTCACCTCGCACGTCGCCGGCGTGAAGGTGGGCAACCTGTCCATCGGCGCGATCGAGTCCTCCGCCTCGGCGTGGAAGACCAAGGACGGCAAGGTCGGCCTCGACTCCACCTCCAGCGTCGTCTCGGTCAAGGTCGGCAACAAGGTCTACATCATGCCGAACAAGCCGAACACCACCCTGGACATCCCCGGCATCGCCAAGCTGACCTTCAACCAGGTCCTGCGTCAGAAGCGGTACATCTCGGTCAACGCCCTGGTGATCGACGTCTACGGCCTGAACACCAAGGTCATCGTCGGCCACTCGGCCGCCGGAGTGATCGGCTGATCCAGCCGACACCACATCCTCGCTGAGCCGAACCTCACCGATTCAGCCAGGCCCCCGGACCTCCGTCCCGGATCGCCAGATCCGAGCCGGGGGTCCGCTCATTTCCCCAACACTGCAAGACCGCCTGAACAGCTGCTTTCATCCGCCCAACAGATGGAAGGACCTGCGACCCGGATGGAAGCTACCTGCACCAGCGCGCGGCGGGTCACCGGGTGGTCCGGAGTACAAGCGATCAAACGTCCAGGATCAAAGTGACCGGGCCGTCGTTGGTCAGGGTTACTTCCATGTCGGCGCCGAAGCGGCCTCGTTCTACCTTGGCGCCGAGGGACTCCAGGGCGGCGCAGAACGCCTCGTACAAAGGCTCCGACACAGAAGCAGGCGCAGCGGCACTCCACGACGGCCTCCGGCCCTTCCGGGTATCGGCATACAGCGTGAACTGACTGATCGCCAGGATCGGCGCGTGCTCGTCGGCGCACGACCGCTCGTCGCGCAGGATCCGCAGCGTCCAGATCTTCGACGCCAGCGCCGCCGCCTTCTCGGCCGTGTCGTCATGCGTCACGCCCACCAACACCACCAGCCCAGGCTCATCGATCGCCCCGACGACGTCGCCCTCGACCACCACCGACGCCCGCTTGACACGCTGCAGCACTGCTCTCATGCGCCCAGTCTGCCAACCTGCCATGCTCGTTGTGTGCGCCGCCTGCTCCGATGGCTGTTCCTCGTCGGCCCTTGCCGGATCTATCTGCGCGGCGACGCGAACGGTGGCTCGGTTCCGGTGGTGTTCATCCTCGGCCTGTTCTCGGTCGCGGCGGCCGCTGGCGGCGTCGGCGCGCTGCTCGCCGTCATCAGCGGATCCTCCGCCGAGGACTTCTTCTGGGGCGGAGCAATCGCAGGCTTCGGCGTGGTCACCGCCTGGGCGGTCTACTCCGGGCTCCTCCTGGTCGTCCTCTGGATCGTCGGCCGCCCACCCCGGACGATCCCGGGCGTCGCGGAGGCGGTCCCGTCGACCCGACCAGTCAACGCCGAGAGGCCCGTACGAGCCGACGGCCGCCGCCGGCGAAGCAACCCGCTCGTGCCGGCCGCCGTGGCCTGGTTCTTCGTCCTGATGGTGATGTTCTTCTTCGGCGACGCCACCCTCACGTCCGTGCTCGAGCGCAAGTACTCCGGTGACAAGGTGGCCGTCGCGGGCGAGCTGCTCCGGTACGACGAGCCGCGGTGGGGGTTCGGCCATCGCGAACTCGTCGTGCGGTACCCGGTCGACGGCGAGGCGCTGACCGGCTCGATGCGGGCTGACGAGGTGGAGGCCCGCGTGCCCGGCCCGGGCGAGCCGGTCCAGGTCGAGTACGTCGTGGCCGACCCGCTCAAGGTACGGCGCGCCGGGGCGGCAGAGTTCGCCACCGAGGACGCGTCGGACAGCCGGTTGATCGGCTCGGGCTGGCAGTGTTGGCGGCGACGGCGCACCTGATCGGCCGACTTCGTCGCGGGGGAAGCCAGCGGTAGATCGTCCGGTTTTCGGGCCCGGCCACGGGCAAATGTCCCGTCCGGTGCCCGGATCTGGCACGATTCGTTCATGATGTCGACGTTGATCACTGTTGCCCCCACCGGTGCCGAGACCACCAAGGCGGACTGTCCGGCGTTGCCGACCACGCTCGAGGAGCTGGTGGAGACGGCCAAGCGGTGCGAGGCTGCCGGGGCCGCGATGATCCACATCCACATCCGCGACGCGGACCACCGGCCGACGCTGGACCTCGGCCGGCTGACCGACACCGTGACCGCGGTCCGGGAGAACACCGCCCTGATCGTGCAGCTGTCCACCGGCGGCGCCGTGACCGACCCGTTCGAGCACCGCCTCAAGGTCCTCGACGCGGCGCCGGACTCCTGCTCCCTGACGATGGGCACGGTCAACTTCGGTGACGACGTCTTCATGAACCCCTGGCCCTTCGTGACCGAGCTCTACCAGCTCACCCAGGAGCGGGAGGTGGTCCCGGAGTTCGAGCTGTTCGACCTCGGCCACGTCGCCGCGCTGAACCGGTTGCTCGACAAGTTCGGCCTCCCGTACGGCGGCAAGGTGCACTGCGACCTGGTGATGGGCGTCCCCGGCGGCATGCCCGGTACTACGGACGCCTTGGTTGCCGCGGTCAACGGACTGCCGGCCGGCGTGACTTCCTGGTCGGCGACGGGTGTCGGCCGGACCACCCTCCCGGTGGCGCTGGCCGCATTGTCGAAGGGCGGCCACCTCCGCGTCGGTATGGAGGACACGCTCACCCTCGCCAAGGGCCGGCCCGTCACCCACAACTCGGAGCTCATCGAGCGCGCCGCCACGCTGGCGACCCTGGCTCAGCGCCCGCCGATGTCCCCGGACGAGGCCCGCGACCTCCTGAACGTCAAGCGCCGCCCCTGAAGCACCGCCACCAGTACGCCGACCAGCACGATCGTGGCCTCGAGCAACAACCAGTCGCGCAGGTAGTTCCGCGGCAGCACCGTCGGGTTGACGCCCTTGCCCTGCCGGAGCAGCAGGGGAATCGCCACCAGCGTGGTGATCCCGGCGTACAGCAGGGTCGTGCGCACGGTCGTCACCGTGCGGTGGTGGCCCGGCCCGATCGACCAACGCGTCAGCATCCAGCCGACGCTGATGGTCAGCGGGACAAGGAGGAAGTCGTCCGCGATCACGGCGCCGGCAAGCCACAACGGCAACCGGATCAACGCATCCACACTGAGTGACTGCAGCAACAACCTCAGCCCCCACAACCCGACCCCAACACCCACCACCGCCAGCCCGGTCCGCACGGCGATGGTCGCGCTGAGTCGGCTCCACCGCTGCCCGATCGGTGGCCAAGTCATGTGAGGACCTCCAGCCGGTGGACCCATTTGGTTTGGAGGACGCCGGGTCTGTTGGGGGCGATGATGCGGGCCGGGAAGCCGTGGTCCAGGTCGAGGTCGGTCCCGTTCAGGCGCAAGGCGAGCAGGGTGAGGGGATCTTCCGCGAACTGCGGAGGAAGCTCGCTGGTGGCGTAGAAGCCGCCCTTCTCCATCGAGACCACCCTCAGGCTCGATCCCTCGGGAGCGCCACAGAGCTTCAGCAAATCCTTGATCCGTATGCCCTCCCACCGAGCACCCTGGCTCCAGCCCTCGACACAGGCGATCGGCAAGTCGGACCGGCTCTGTGGCAAGGCGCGCAGCTCATCGAGTGAGTAAGACAGTTGCTCCGGGCCCGTAATAGTGAAGCGCCAGTCCGCCGCGACCATGACGACCCCGGCGTCTCGAGCAGTGCGGTTGACCGGAAGCCCTTGCGGGCCGACGTTGGGCTTGCGTGGCGCCAGTACTGCGATCGGCCCGAACGCGGATACCGACTGGCCGACTGAGGTGATTCCCACCAGGGCTGCCGCGCCGGCGACCGTACGGAACAGCCCGCGGCGGCTCAACCCGGTGATTGCTGGCGGCAATGATTCGACCGGCGCCGGGACCGGAGTACGGTCTGCTGGTGTCCTCCGCCAGTTCGCGATGATCAGTGGCAGCTTGACCGCGAGGTGTACCAGCAGGGCACCGACGATGATCCACGCCAGCGCGTAGTGCGTTTCCTTGAAGGGGAACGGCCAGGGGTACCACTGCAGCGTGTTGAGGAAGCCGATGAAGAGTTCGAGCGCCAACGCCGCCACCAGCACGGCGATCGACAGGCGCTCGAAGACCGCGCCCAGGGCCTTCCGGCTGGGCGGCCACGGAAGCTTTGCGAACAACTTCGGGTAGACCGTCCAGAGCTTCGCCAGCAGCAGCGGTACGGAGATGATCCCGGTCAGTACATGGAGGCCTTGCGTGACCCGATAGAGCGAGGCCGGCCGGCTCGGGATGACGAGCCAGCCCGGCGTCGCCTGCTGGAAGTGGCTGAACAGCCCGGTGAGGAAGCAGATCGTCACCGCGACCCCCAACCACCGCCCGATCACGGTCGCGACCCGCGGGTGATGCAACGGCGAGGGGAACGCCTTCTCCGTCGGTAGCTCCGGCAGCTTCATGTGTCCATCACAACCCGCGATCGGCCGCCGGAAGGGCTCCCACCGCTTACTGCTCGCGAACGCCTGGTCAGATCCCTTACGGGTCCCTCACAGCGGGGCTCCAACGCTTGCAACCCGACGACTTTCAACCACCCGGGCGGCCTATCCAGGCTGACTGACATTGCAGGAAGCTGCTGTTCACCTGTACTTCGTCCGGGGTCCGGGTGGGATCAGGGGATCCGGAGGGGTGGAGAGTTGCGTCGGAGGGCAGTTGGTACCTCGTCCCCTTAGGCTGGGTGGGTTCGAGGGAGAGGAGAGGCTCAGGTGAGGACGCAGCAGCGGTTGTCGGACGATGACGAGCGCGCTATGGCCGACCTCGCGGAGGTGTCCGACTGGAAGCGTGTCTGGGGTCCCCCGGAGACCGGTCTGGACGCGATCCGCGCCCTGGTGTCACGCGTCACCGCGGCCACCGGCTGGCGACCCTGGGCCCCCGGCAACATCGACCCGACCCGCTACACCTGGGGTCTGGTGACCCCGCGCCAGACCGTGATGCTGGTGCTGCCCGACGCCGTACTGCCGGAGAGCCCCCGCAGCGGCTGGTCGGCGTACGAGATCGCGCCGGACGAGATCCCCGACGCCGAGGACGGGCTGGACGAGCACTGGCCGGGGCAGCTGGAGCTGGCCCGGCGGCACTGGGGCGACCCGGTGTTCGTTGGCCCGGGCAACGACCCGCGGATTCCCGGCGAGTGGCGCGGCCGCCGCCGTCACCTGGCGGTCTGGCTGCGGCCGGGCGCCGAGATACACCTGTACGCGACTCAGCCCGAACCGGATGCGGCCACCGTCGCCGCCGGGTTCGGGTACTCCGTCTATGCGAGCGAGGTGGCCTGATGGCGATCGAGGACGATCTGCTGAGGGACCTGTACCGGATCATGCACAGGATCGCCAGCCGGCTGATGCAGCGCCGGCAGCAGGGCCAGGGCCTGTCCCGTGAGCGGGAGCTGCGCTCGCTGATCGAGGAGCTCCGCGACCTGGTGCAACAGGACCGCGAGGCCGGATCGATCGCGGATCAGCTGACCCCCGAGCAGCGCCAGCAGGTGTACGAGCGGGAGGCGCAGCGGATCCAGGAGGAGCGCGACCGGCAGGACAACGAGGCCGACCGCGACCCGGTCCTGGACCCCGAGCTCGACCCGAACGACCGGGACCGGGATCCCAACGAGCCGGACCGGGACCTCAACGATCTGGACGGCGACCATGTGGACGACGCGTCGGAGCGGCGGGACCGGGACGAGCAGGATCGCAATCGGACTGACCGTGACCACGACGGCCGCGACGACTCGGGCCAGCGGCGCGACGAGGCAGACGCGCAGCGGGACCAGCTCAACGACGGCGATGGCAACGGGAAGGACGACGCCGCCGAGGCGCGCGCGGAGAACCGGGCCGAGCAGGACGCGGAACGCCAGCAGGCCGACGAACGCCGCCAGGCCGAGGAGAACCGCGAGGGCGACGGTCCCGACGTAGTCCCGGCCGCGGCCACCGGTGCCGCCGCGGGTGCCGCGGCTGTCGTCGCCGCCGACGAACTGGAGGACCGCCTCGAGGAGGACCGGCTCGCGGAGGAGTCCCAGGCGGACAGCCCAGTCGCCGACCAGGACGGCGCAACACCCGAGATCGACGAGCCGGACCAGCAACGCGCTGACCAACTGGACGGACCCGCCCAGGACGGACCGGACGCGGTACAGGACGGGCCGGATTCTGAGCAGGACGGACCTGAGGTTGGACAGGAGCCGCCGGCGGCGGAAGCTGAAGGGCTGGATGCCGACGGTGGGCAGCGGCCGGAGACAACGCTTGGGCCTGACGGCATACCGGGCACGATCGAACCGGGGATGGAATCGACCGGCGCTGACCGGAGCCAGTCGGCCCAACTCGAGGGCGAGCAGACCGACCCCGACCAGGACCGTGCCCAGCAGGAGGCAGTCCAGGACGGCCCGCGGGTCGAGCAGGACGGGCAGCAGACCGGCCGGCAGGGTCATGAAGTGCAAGAGCAGGGGGAGTCGGGTGGGCAGCCGACGTTGCCCACGGCTGGGGATCAGCGGGCAGCGGCTGAGGCTGCGGCGCAGAACCAGCAGGCGCGAGCTCAGGATCCTGTGGAGACTCAACTCGCCGCGGATCGGGAGCGGAACCAGTCGGCGAACGGCCAGGACGGGCAGACCACCGGCCAGAACGGGCAGGTCAACGGTCAGGACGCGCAGGCTGCCGGTCAGAACGGCCGCAACGGGATGTCGAATGCCGAGATCGAGAAGCTTCGAGCGGCCACCCAGAACGGTCACGCCCCGGCGAACGGCGCGACCCAGCGCTCCGGCGAGCCCGCGGTCGCAGCCGGCCACGGCGGCCGCACCGCAGGCGCCCAGCACCGCGACACGAGCACCCGAGGAACCGGCGGCCGAGGCAACGAAGGCTCCGGCCCCGAACGCTCCCGAGAGTGACAGGAAGTTCTAGCGGACGGGGCCTCGCCCAGGTCATCAGTAGACGATTGCTTGGGCGTTGGCGGTGAGGATTTCTTCGGTGAAGGCCGGGGCGCCGGCTATGCGGGTGCCGGGGAGTAGGTCGGACTCGGTCAGGTTTCGGCGTTTGGCGCATTGGGTGCAGGCGGTTAGTTGGCCGCCGGCGAGGACGGCGGCGACGAGGTCTGCGAGGGGTGCTGCGTGGGGGAGTTCGAAGGACTCGGCCCGGCCCGGTACGGCGAACCAGACCGCCTCGCCCGTGAGCCACAGAGACACCGTGGCTCCGGCGGCTACAGCGGTGGCGGCCACGGTGAAGGCCTGGTTCGCGCGTTCGGGTTCTTCGGCACCTGCGGTCAGCTTGATCACCAGCGTGCGGGACATCACCCCACCGTAGTCCAGGCACGACCAGCGCATCCCCTAGACTGGCGAACGTGCTCCACGTCATCTTCACGACCCTCCTGGTGCTGGTCACCGTGTTCATGGCCTGGTTCTCGGCGTTCGTCGTCTACCGGCTGTACCGCGGCCGCAGCGCGAGCTGAGGTCGGCTGATGGCGTTCGAGATCCCGCAGGACCTGCACCCTGACCTGATGCCGCTGGCCTGGCTGCTCGGCCGCTGGGAAGGTCGCGGGCACGGCGACTACCCCACGATCGAGAAGTTCGAGTTCGGCCAGCAGGTCGACTTCAGCCACAACGGCAAGCCCTACCTGCACTACGTCAGCCAGACCTACGTGGTCGGCGAGGACGGCACGAAGGAGCGCCCGCTGGCCGTCGAGACGGGCTTCTGGCGGCCCAAGCCGGGCAACAAGCTCGAGGTCGTGCTGGCGCACCCGACCGGTTTCGCCGAGATCTACTACGGCGAGATCGACGGCGCCAAGATCGAGATGCGCACCGACGTGGTGGCGCGCACGGTCACGGCCAAGGAGGTCAGCGCCGGACACCGGCTGTACGGCCTGGTCAAGGGCGAACTGCTCTGGGCCTACGACATGGCCGCCGAGGGCCAGCCCCTCCAGCCTCACCTCTGGGCCACCCTCGTCAGGGTCTGACCCCAGGACCTCTCGGCACCGCCCCGCTACCTCAAACCCTCTCGGCGCCGCCCGCAACCTCAAGCCCGAGCGAGCGTCTAGCTCTCGGACACCCAGGAATACTCGACTTTCGGCCTTCCGCTGCGGCCGTCGTAGCGCTGGGTGCGCAACGCCTGCCCCTGATCGGCCAGATGCTCCAGATACCGCCGCGCCGTGATCCGTGACGTCCCCAGCGACGTTGCGACCTCCTCGGCCGTCCACCCCTCGCGATCACCCAGCAACGTCACCACCCGGTCCAGCACCGACCCGGCCAACCCTTTCGGCACCGAAGAAACAGTTGCTGGATGCAACAACCGGTCCACCTCGTCCTGATCCGCGACCACCTGACCCGCCTCTGCCGCACGGCGTTGCCGGGCATAGGCGCTGAGCCGATCCCTCAACGTTTCAAAGGCAAACGGCTTCAGCACGTACTGAACGACCCCGATCCGCGCCGCCGCCTGAACCGCCGCCACCTCCCTGGCCGCAGTCACCGCCACCACGTCCGTTTGATTGCCCGCGGCACGCATCCGCCGTACTACGTCCAGTCCGTGGCCGTCGGGCAGATTCATGTCCAGGAGCACCAGGTCCACCTGCTCGCGGCTGAGCACCTGCAGCGCGCGGGCCGCAGTACTGGCTATTCCGAGGCAGGAGAAGCCGGGCAGGCGGTCGACGTACGTGCGGTGTGCCTCGGCCGCGACGGGGTCGTCCTCGACCACCAGAACCCGCAGGTCAGGCACTGGCGCTCACCGCCCGCGGCAGGCGCACCCGGACCGTCAGCGCAGGCACCTCGTCGAGCTCCGAATCGGGGTCGACCATCAGCGTGCCCTGCCAGCGCTCGACCGTACTGCGAACCAGCACGAGCCCCAGTCCGTGACCAGGCTCGGCTTTCGTGGTCCAGCCGCGGTCGAACATCCGGGCCAGCTCAGTGGCTCCGAACTCGGCGCCAGTATTCGTTACGGCCAGATCGATGGCGTCGGGAGTCGTCCCCGCCTTGAGCTCGACCCGGCGCGGAGCGGTTCCACCTCGGGCGGCTTCGATCGCGTTGTCGAGCAGGTTGCCGACCACGGTGACGACATCCTGGGCGGGCAGCCGCGTGTGCAAAGCCTGGGTGCCGAGCTCCAGCGTCAGCAGCACACCACGTTCCTGGGCCTGGGCCAGCTTCGCGAGCAGCAACGACGCGAGCACGGGATCGCCGACCGTACCGACCACCCGATCAGTCATCGCCTGGGCCAACTGCAGCTCGGAGACGGCGAACTCCCGGGCCCGCTCGGGGCGGCCGATCTCGATCAGGCTGACCACGGTGTGCAGGCGGTTCGACGCCTCGTGGTTCTGCGCCTGCAGCGATTCCGCCAGGCTCCGCACGGCGTCCAGCTCACCGAGCAGCATCTGCAGCTGGGTGTGATCGCGCAGGGTGATGATGCGGCCGGAGTGCGTCGGCTGCTGGTTCACCACGACGACACCGAGCGCGCCGAGGTGCAGTTCGTCGTACGCCGTCCGTCCGTTGGAGAGGAGGCCCGACAGGGTGGCCGGCAGGTGGAGCTCCTCGACGCTCGAGCCGGGAGGGACGTCGCGGAGGCCGAGCAGGCGGCGTGCCTCGTCGTTTACCAGTCTGACCCGGCCATCCGAGTCGACCAGCAGCAGGCCTTCGCGGGCGGCCCGCAGTACACCCTCGTAGAAATCGAGCATCCAGGCGAGGGATTGGGTCCCCATCCCTCGAGTGGCACGGCGGACTCGCCAGCTCACCAGGGCATTGCCGGCGACCGCGACACCCAGCGTGAGGCTGGCGATACCGAGCATGGACCGCACCTCGAGTTGGATCAGGTCGCCCCAGCCGGGTGGTGTCACCCCGGCGGCAGCGGCGTCCCGCTCGGCCTGGGCCCGGGCGCGGGAGAGCAGGGTGATCCAGATCAGCAGGATCAGCACCGCGGCCGTGGCGGTCTGCAGCCAGAGCACCTGGCGGCGGAGCTCCCACGGCCGTTGCCTCATGCGGACATTGTGCACACCAGTGCCCCTACTGGTCGCCACGCGCCGGGCTGCTCACACTGGCCGCGAACTATATGAACGAAATGAGCGGTTTCCCTGTGCGTCACGTCACAGTTACTCAGAACCGCCCGCCCGGCCGATAGGAGTGTCCCCCATGTCGAGCCCGACAGAAACCCGACCGACACCGGTCCGCAACGACCGGACCCATTTCCTCTACATCGCCGTCATCGTCGCCGTGCTGCTGGGGATCGGCGTCGGCTTCCTCTTCCCGGACTTCGCGGTCGAGCTGAAACCGCTCGGCACCGGATTCGTCAACCTGATCAAGATGATGATCAGCCCGATCATCTTCTGCACGCTGGTGCTCGGCATCGGCTCGGTCCGGCAGGCCGCCAGCGTCGGCAAGGTCGGCGGTCTGGCACTCGTCTACTTCATGGTGATGTCGACCGTCGCGCTGGGCATCGGCCTGGTGGTCGGCAACCTGGTCCAGCCGGGTTCCGGCCTGAACCTGACCGACAAGCTGCGCGAGAGCGGCCAGAGCCAGGCGGCCGGCGCCCACGAGAGCACCACCGACTTCCTGATCGGCGTCATCCCGAAGACCATCCTGTCGGCGCTGACCGAGGGTGAGGTGCTGCAGACCGTCTTCGTCGCGCTGCTGGTCGGCTTCGCCCTGCAGTCGATGGGCACCAAGGGCCAGCCGATACTGACCGCCATCGGGCACATCCAGCGGCTCGTCTTCAAGGTGCTGTCGATGATCATGTGGGCCGCGCCGATCGGTGCGTTCGGCGCGATCGCGGCCGTCGTCGGCGCCACCGGTATGGACGCGCTGGTCAGCCTCGGCAAGATCATGCTGGCCTTCTACGTCACCTGCCTGCTCTTCGTGATCGTCATCCTCGGCACCATCCTCAAGGCGGTCACCGGGATCTCGATCTTCCAGCTGCTCAGGTACCTCGGCCGGGAGTTCCTGCTGATCGTGTCGACCTCGTCGTCGGAGACCGCGCTGCCGCGGCTGATCGGCAAGATGGAGCACCTCGGCGTCGGCAAGCAGGTCGTCGGCATCACCGTGCCGACCGGGTACTCGTTCAACCTGGACGGCACCGCGATCTACCTGACGATGGCGTCGCTGTTCATCGCCGAGGCGATGGACCAGCCGTTCTCGATCGGTCAGCAGATCTCCCTGCTGGTGTTCATGATCGTGGCCTCGAAGGGTGCCGCCGGGGTGACCGGTGCGGGCCTGGCGACACTGGCCGGCGGTCTGCAGTCGCACCGGCCTGAGCTGGTCGACGGCGTCGGCCTGATCGTCGGCATCGACCGGTTCATGTCCGAGGCGCGGGCGCTGACGAACTTCGCCGGCAACGCGGTCGCGACCGTGCTGGTCGGCCACTGGGTCGGCGCCTTCGACAAGGCCCAGGCCCGGCAGGTCTTCGCCGGCGAGGACCCGTTCGACGAGGCGGCCTTCGCGGCCGGCGACACCCACGCGGGCGACGTTCCCGAGGCCGGCGAACCTGCCGCCCAGGACGCCACTCCAGTCCGCACCTGAACCATCTGTCCCACCCCTCAACGCTGCCCGTCAGCTCCCACTCCGCCTGGGACCTGACGGGCAGCGTGCTACTTCCCGGCGAGCTGCTCAACCACCGGGGCGAGGTCTTCCAGGTAGGTGGCGTTCACGCTGATGTAGGAGGCGCCGAACTCGTCCCGCCGGCGCTGCAGCTCATCCGCCATCTGCTGCGGCGTTCCACGCAGCAGCATCAGCGAACCACTCGCCTCGAGCGTCGCGGCATCCACGCCGGCCGCCTGCTTCGTCCACGGCGGCAGCTCCTTGGTCCCGGCCGCGAACAGGTTCATCGCCAGCTCGATGTCGTCCGCCCGCGGCCCAGCCAGCTCCCGGAGCTCGCGGGCCAGCTGCACGAGCTCCTCGCGCGGCGTCAACGCCGACTTGGCCAGCGACACGATGTCGGCCCGCGCCGCGGACATCGCAAGCATCCGTGGTCCACCAGCGGCCAGCATGATCGGTGTGTGCCGCTCGCCGTCCAGCTTCTCCAATTGGTCCAGGGTGTCCCGGACCTGGTCCCGCCGCTCCTTCGCGGACCCGAACGGAAGCCCGAGCTCAGCCGCGAACTCCTCGACGCCGGGCCGTCCCGTACCGATGCCGAACTCGAACCGCCCGTCGGTCAGCACGGTCAACGTGTGCGCGTCCCAGGCAGCCGCTCGCGGGGGCCGCAGAGGCGCAGCGGCGACGAAGGTCCCGACCCGGATGTCCGCGGTCGCCGCCGCCACTGCGAGGGACGGGAACGGCGACAGCAGCTGGAGCCCGTCGGGCATCAGCACTGTCGAGTACCCGAGGTCCGCGGCCCGGCGTACGGTCGTCTGCCACTCTGCGGCGCCTCGGTCGGGGCTCGCCACCACACCGAACCGGAAAGCTCTGTCGGTCATCGTTCTGCTCCTCTCAGGATGTACTGCCAGCCTCGCTCCGCGTGGTGTTGTCCACATCCCACAGCGGGAGACATCCGCCGTACGCCGCTGGACGTACTCTGGTGACATGTCACTGACGCGCAGTCCTCTGCTCGATCTCCCGGGCGCCGTGGAGGCCGACGGTCTCGACGCCGGGGTCGCGGCTCACTACGGCTCCGACCTGCGCGAGCAGCGGGCACTGGTCGCGGGTAAGGGGTACGTCGACCTCTCGCACCGCGAGGTGGTCACCATCAGCGGACCCGACCGGCTCACCTGGCTGCACGCACTGACCACCCAGTACTTCGAGGGCCTGCGCCCGGGCACCTCCACCACGGCCCTGCTGCTCTCGCCGACGGGTCACATCGAGCACGCCATGTACGGCGTCGACGACGGCGAGACGTTCTGGCTGCACACCGAGCCGGGTGCATCCGCGGCGCTGGTCGAGTGGCTCCAGAAGATGGTGTTCATGTCGCGGGTGGAGATCACCGACGTGACCGCGGACTACGCGATCGTTTGGCGCCCGGGCGACGCCCCCGCGGAAGGACCCCTGACGCGTAGTGGCGCGGATTCGCTCGGCGGGTATGAGGTGTTCCTGCCGCGGGCCGAGTTGCCCGCGTTCGCCGAGGTCGCTGGACCGCCTGCCGGCGTCTGGGCGTACGAGGCGCTGAGGATCGAGGCGGGCAACCCGCGGCTCGGGCTCGACACGGACGAGCGCGCGATCCCGAACGAGCTCGGCTGGCTCGGCGTCGGCGTACACCTGGACAAGGGCTGCTACCGCGGTCAGGAGACAGTCGCACGGGTGCACAACCTGGGCCGTCCGCCGCGCCGCCTGGTCCGGCTGCACCTGGACGGGTCCGTGGATCACCTGCCGGCCCACGGGTACGCGGTACGGGCTGGTGACAAGCAGGTCGGCTTCATCGGGTCGGCCGCGCGGCACCACGAGGACGGGCCGATCGCGCTCGCGCTGATCAAGCGGTCGGTGGACCCTGCCGCCGTGCTGGAGGTCGTCGCCGAGGACCAGCCGACGGTCACCGCCACCCAGGAACTCCTGGTCGACCCCGAGGTCGGCCTGCACGTCCGCGCCCGGCTCTGAGCGTCCCCATCCGGCTGTGAGCGGAATCATCTCCAATCCGGGTTTTTGCTCCTGACCTCTGAGCCGTACAGTTCCGCTGTGACCGAACCTGTGATCGTCGCCGACGTCGTCCGCAGCGGATTCGTGGAGGGCCATCACCGCGGCTCCGTCGTGGTGACCGCTCCCGACGGCTCCGTCGAGTGGTCCGTCGGCGTGGTGGACCAGCCGATGTTCCCCCGCTCGTCCAACAAGCCCATGCAGGCGCTCGGCATGCTCCGCAGCGGCCTCGACCTGGACGGCGAACTGCTCGCGCTCGCCGGTGCGTCGCACTCGGGCGAGCCGTTCCACCTGGACGGCGTACGGCGGATCCTGGCCGGCGTCGGCCTGGACGAGTCGGCCCTGCGCACGCCCCCGGCGTACCCGATCGACGAGCAGGCGCGGGACGAGTGGGTCCGCACCGGGCATGCCGTCGACCCGATCACGATGAACTGCTCCGGCAAGCACGCCGCGATGATCGCGACCTGCGTGGCGAACGGCTGGCCGATCCACGACGACGCGCACGCCAAGAGCCCGGACGGGGTCTGGGGTCGCGACGACTACCGGTCGCCGGAACACCCTGTCCAGCAAGCGATCCGGACCGCGATCGAGGACTCCGCCGGCGAGAAGGTCTCGTACGTCGCGGTCGACGGCTGCGGTGCTCCGCTGCTGGCGATCAGCCTGGCCGGCCTGGCTCGCTCGTTCGGGTTGTTCGCGGCGGCAGCCGAGGGCACCCTCGAGGCGCGGGTGGCGAACGCGTTCCGGACGCACCCGGAGTACGCGAGCGGCAGCCGGCGGGACGAGGCCGCGCTGATGAAGGCTGTTCCGGGGCTGATGTGCAAGGCGGGTGCCGAAAGCGTTTACGCAGCGGGTCTTCCCGATGGCCGGGGCATCGCGGTCAAGGTCGAGGACGGCACCCCCCGGGCCCGCGCCGTCGTCATGGCCGCGACCCTCCAGCACCTCGGCCTGACGAACGACGAGATCGACTCCCAGACCCGCCACCCGCTCTACGGCGGCGGTATCCAGGTCGGCTCCGTCCACCCGAATCCTTCCCTCTTCAAGTAACTCGCTCTCACGCCACCCGTACTGCGCGCCGCACCACGGCCCGCGGTACGGGTGATTGCTGTCACGTCAGGTCTGCTTGCAATTGCAAGCACCTTGCTAGCACACTGGAGGCATGGCCAGATTAGGTGATCGTGTTGCGGGATCCGTTGGATCGGTGGGGGAGTACCTCGCCGAGCAGCGCCGGAACGCGCAGCTGTCGTTGCGGCAGCTCTCCGACCTGGCAGGTGTGTCGAACCCGTACTTGAGCCAGATCGAGCGCGGCCTGCGGAAACCGTCGGCTGATGTGCTGCAGCAGCTCGCGAAGGCTTTGCGGATCTCTGCAGAGACCCTGTACGTACGGGCCGGCATCCTCGATCCGGACGACAGCTCGGACGGCGCCCGGCGGACTCCGGGCGTGGTCGATGCGGTACTGCTCGACCCCGCGCTGAACGAGCGGCAGAAGCGCGTGCTGCTCGACGTGTACGACTCGTTCGTCCGTGAGAACACGCCCGAGACCGCGGAGACGCCCAGCGCAGTACAGGCCGAGCCTGCTGCCGAGGCCGCACCGGCGAAGAAGCCGGCCGCCAAGAAGACCCCTGCAAGAAAAAGCACCACCAAGTAGTCACTGAGCAGTTCCAGACCCCGCTGAAACCTTCCGAGGAGATGCCTGATGGCAACCCGTACCCCTGTCAACCCGCTCTACGTGATCGCCGGCGCCGGCGACCTGGCCGTGGAGAAGTTCCGCGCCGTCAGCGACGACGTCACCACCCGGTTCGCCGCGCTGGACCAGAAGACGCTGCAGACCGAGCTGGCCAAGCGCCAGGCCGAGCTGAGCAAGCGCCTCGAGGCGCTCGCCGCCGACGCCAAGACCGTGCCTGCCAAGCTGCGTGAGCTGCCCGCCGTCGCGCAGGCCGGTCTGACCACCGTGCTCGGCCAGGCCGAGGAGACCTACGACGACCTCGCCGCCCGCGGCCAGGACATCGTCACCCGGATCCGCAGCCAGAAGGCCACCGAGGACCTGGCCACCCAGGCGAAGACCACGGTGAGCAAGGCCAAGGCCACCCGCACCACCGCGCGCAAGACCGCCGAGACCGCGTCGCGCAACGTGAAGGCGACCTCCACGAGCGCCCGCAAGACCGCCAAGACCGCCACCAAGGCAGCCGGCGCCGCGGCCTCCAAGATCGGCGACTGACCGTAGCCGTCACGCTTCAGCAGGCACGGGTGGTCCACAATCTGTCGTTCGGCAGAGGTGGGCCACCCGTGTGCTGCGTTAGGCTCTAACGCATGCTCCCACTCGCCACGTTCTCGACCCTGTTTCCCGGGTTCGCGAATCCGATCGACGTCATCTGGTGGGTGCTGTTCGGCATCAAGCTGGTCGCCTTGCTGGACGCAGCCCTCCGCCCGCGCGCGGTTTTCGTCGCCGCCGACAAGCTCACCAAACCCGGCTGGGTGCTGATCCTGGCCACCTTCACGCTGGGTCAGCTCTTCCAGAGCTGGCTGAGTTTCTTCGGCCTGATCGGCATCGTCGCGGCCGGCGTCTACCTGGTGGACGCCCGTCCCGCCCTCCGAGCCGCCGCCGGCCGAGGCCGCGGAGGCTGGGGCATCCGCCGCCGGCGCGGACCGCGACCGCTCTAGCTGTACTGCGGGCACCCACCGGTCGGCGCCCCTTGCCGCCTGTCCCGCGACCGGCACCGATGGTGCCTGGCGGGCGGGCAACCACCCGCCCGGTCGGGACTAAGAGCGGTAGACGATGACCTTGTCGCCGACCTTGACCTGGTCGAAGAGGGCTTGGATCTTGGCTAGGTCTCGGACGTTGACGCAGCCGTGGGAGGCTCCGTTGTAGCCTCGGGCGGCGAAGTCGGAGGAGTAGTGGACTGCCTGGCCGCCGCTGAAGAACATCGCGTACGGCATCGGGGAGTCGTACAGCGTCGAGACGTGGTTGCGGCTCTTCCAGCCGACCGTGAACCCGCCCTCGCGGGTGGCCGTCTTCTGGGCGCCGAAGCGGACGTCCAGCTGCATCTTGACGACGCCGTCGACCACGTAGCGCAGCTTCCGGGTGCTCTTGTCGATGCAGAGGGCGACGCCGGTCGCGCAGCGGGCGTCGAGCTTCTTGCCGTTCACCACGGGTGCCGGCGGGAAGAGCTCGGCCTGGGTGGGCTCGTGGGTGACCGCGGACAGCTTCGTCCAGGTGTTCTGGTCGACGTAGCCGATCGGCGGGATCCCCTTGGAGCTCTGGAACTTCTTCACCGCGGACCGGGTCAGCGTGCCGAACGAGTTGTCCATGTACTGCTTGTCGAGCAGCTTGAGCTGGACCAGGCGAGCCTCGACCTTGCGGACCGACGCACCGCTGGACCCGTTGCTCCACAGCGCCTTCGGGTAGATCGGCAGCTCGCCGCTGACCTCGAACGGCACGGTCTTCAGCTCGGCGGGTGCGGCGGACGCAGTGATTCCGGAACCGGCGAGTCCAGCAATTGCCGCCGTCGTGACGGCAGCAGCCAGCACACTACGCACGATCAGCGCACTACGAGTCCAGCGCATCGGAATCCCCTCGTCGATCCGTCCCTACAGCAGTGGGACGCCCTCACAGACCGGTTGGTTGGCGTCGGGCGGACGCTTCGCACCGGACTGTTTCCCCGGTGCCGGCCAAGCGTAAGTTGCAGAAGACAATCTGGTCATCTCTTGTAAGCAACTCGTGACCAGCCTCACCTGGATCGTCACGGAGAGACAGGGTCGTCACGCAGAGGAGGGCGCGATGGAGATCGTGCTGAAGACCGCCGACATCACCACCGTGCCCGCGGACGCGATCGTCAACGCCGCACACCACGCTCTGCGCGGAGGGGGTGGCGTGGACGGCGCGATCCACCACGCCGGTGGCCCGTCGATCCTGGCCGAGTGCATCGAGAGGTACCCGAACGGTGTTCCCACCGGGGAGGCCGGCTGGACCACCGCGGGGAACCTGCCGGCGCAGTACGTGATCCATGTGGTCGGGCCGAACTACACCGCGGGACAACGGGATCCGGCGCTGCTCGAGTCCTGTTACCGGAACGCGCTGCGACTGGCGGACGAGTTGGGGGCCAGGCGCCTGACGCTTCCGGCCGTATCAGCCGGCATCTACGGATGGCCCGCGCAGTCGGCGGCCGACCTCGCAGTACAGACGTTGCGGGAGACGGAGACCGAGGTCGAGGAGGCGACGTTCTGCCTGGTCGAACCGCGGCTCCACAAGGCGTTCACCAAAGCCTTGGAATGAACGAAAACAGCGGCGGCCGGGGGAGAACCCGGCCGCCGCTGCTTCTGCTGCTGGAACGAGAAAGCTCAGGCGCTGTAGACGAGAACCTTGTCGCCGATCTTCACGTGGGCGAAGATCCAGGCGATCTTCTTCTTGTCCCGCATGTTCACGCAGCCGTGCGAGGCGCCGTTGTAGCCACGGGCCCTGAAGTCCGACGAGTAGTGCACGGCCTGGCCACCGCTGAAGAACATCGCGTACGGCATCGGCGAGTGGTAGATCGACGAGACGTGGTTCTTCGACTTGCGGTAGACCTTGAAGCTGCCGTTCCGGGTCGGGGTCCGCTTGGCGCCGAAGCGCGCGTCCCCCACGGCAAGAGCCTTGCCGTTGACCATGAGCACCACCTTGCGGGTCTTCTTGTTGATGCAGAGGATCCGGCCTTTCATGCAGCGCCTGTCGATACGCAGCTTGCCCGGAACCAAGGTGCTCTTCGCCGTGGCCTTGGCGGCCGGGGCGACAGCGGCCTTGGGCGCAACCTTCGGTGCCACCGCCACGGCCTTGCCGGCGACCGGAGCCGCATCGGCTGTCGTGGCAGCGGTCAGGACGCCGACCCCCAGCATCGCGACCGCCGTCGTGGTGGCGCCGAGCTTACGCAGAATGCCCATGTTCTTTTTCCTTCCCCCAACTGATGTGCTTTTCACTAGGTAGACGCCATGGCGATCCGCCCGGTTGGTAACGATCCGCAAACTTCTCCCCGCCGGACCGACCAACCAGGTCAGTGAATCGCCTGTCAGGCCTTCGACTTGCGACCGAGCTTCGCGCGCTCGATCTGGGTCAGCGCGAGCTTACGGATCCGGATGGAGTCCGGCGTGACTTCGACACACTCGTCCTCGCGGCAGAATTCCAGCGACTGCTCGAGCGACAGCTTGCGGGCCGGCACCAGCTTCTCGAACTCGTCCGCGTTCGACCGGACGTTGGTCATCTTCTTCTCGCGGGTGATGTTCACGTCCATGTCGTCGGCGCGGGAGTTCTCGCCCACCACCATGCCCTCGTAGACATCGGTGCCCGGCTCGCAGAACATCGTGCCGCGCTCCTGCAGGTTCACCATCGCGTACGACGTCGTGACGCCGGTGCGGTCCGAAACCAGCGAGCCGGACGGGCGGGTGCGTAGCTCGCCGAACCACGGCTCGTAGCCTTCGAACACGTGGTGCGCGATACCAGTACCGCGGGTGTCGGTGAGGAACTCGGTGCGGAAGCCGATCAGGCCTCGCGCGGGCACCAGGAACTCCATCCGGACCCAGCCGGTGCCGTGATTGGTCATCTGCTCCATCCGGCCCTTGCGGACCGCGAGCAGCTGGGTGACGGTACCGAGGTACTCCTCCGGGCAGTCGATCGTCAGTCGCTCGACCGGCTCGTGCCGCTTGCCGTCGATCTCGCGGGTGACCACCTGGGGCTTGCCGACGGTCAGCTCGTAGCCCTCGCGGCGCATCTGCTCGACCAGGATGGCCAGCGCCAGCTCACCACGGCCCTGCACCTCCCACGTGTCGGGACGCTCGGTCGGCAGGACCTTGAGCGACACGTTGCCGACGAGTTCCCGGTCGAGCCGGTCCTTGACCAGGCGGGCGGTGACCTTGGTGCCCTTGATCCGGCCGGCCAGCGGCGAGCTGTTCGTGCCGATGGTCATCGAGATGGCCGGCTCGTCCACGGTGATGAACGGCAGCGCCTTCGGGTTGTCCGGGTCGGCCAGGGTGTCGCCGATCATGATCTCGGGGATGCCCGCGATCGCGACGATGTCGCCGGGGCCGGCCGAGTCGCCGGGCACTCGCTCGAGTGCCTCCGTGATCAGCAGTTCGGTGATCTTGACCTTCTGGATGGTGCCGTCGTGCTTGCACCACGCGACCTGCGCACCCTTCTTCAGGGTGCCCTCGTGCACCCGGACCAGCGCGAGCCGGCCGAGGAACGGCGAGGCGTCCAGGTTGGTGACGTGCGCCTGCAGCGGCGCGCCCTCGGTGTACTCCGGGGCCGGCACGTTCGCCAGGATCGTCTCGAACAGCGGCTCGAGGTCCTCGGAGTCCGGCATGCCGCCGTCCTCCGGCTGGGTCAGCGAGGCGCGACCCGCGCGGGCGGAGGCGTAGACGACCGGGAAGTCCAGGGCGCTCTGGTCCGCGTCGTGGTCCAGCAGGTCCAGGAACAGCTCGTAGGTCTCGTCCACGACCTCGGCGATCCGGGCGTCCGGACGGTCCACCTTGTTAACTACCAGGATCACCGGCATGTTGCGGGCCAGCGCCTTGCGCAGTACGAAGCGGGTCTGGGGCAGCGGGCCCTCGGAGGCGTCGACCAGCAGCACGATCGCGTCCACCATCGACAGGCCGCGCTCGACCTCACCGCCGAAGTCGGCGTGGCCAGGGGTGTCGATGATGTTGAGCGTCATCTGCTCGCCGTTGGCCATCTTGTGCCGGACGGCGGTGTTCTTGGCGAGGATCGTGATGCCCTTCTCACGCTCCAGGTCACCTGAATCCATCGCTCGTTCGTCGACGTGCTGGTGGGCTCCGAAGGCACCGGACTGCCACAGCATCGCGTCGACCAGGGTGGTCTTCCCGTGGTCGACGTGGGCCACGATGGCCACGTTGCGCAGATCATTACGGAGGGGCATGCGGAAGCGCTCCAAGCAAATTTGAGATTCGGTGGCCAGGCGGTGGCTGCGGCTTGAGCCCGTGCCACTTCGCAGGGCGCAGCGCCTCCATGGTACGGCGCACGGACCGTGACCACGAAACCGGTCACAGGGGCATCCACGAATCCGGTCACGGGGGCATCCACCGATCCGGGTCGCCGGGGCCGGCCGCGAAGCCGGTCGCACGGAGCGTGTCCATTGGTCGGTTGAGCCTTTGACATTTCGTTCGCTGTACGTACAGTCTATGAACAGGCGCCTGGGGAGGGGCCTGCAACGGGGGGGCCACGGAGCGCCGAGTGTCTGCGGGGGGTGAGACTCGGCCTCCGTGGCCCTACCGGGAAAAGAAGAGATGCCGCGATCGGTCAGTACGAACCGTGAGCTACGGGAGAAGTCCCGCGAGCGGATCCTTGCCGCTGCCCTGGAGGTCTTCGCCGAGAAGGGCTACGAGGCCGCCTCGATCTCCGATGTCACGGAGCGGGCCGCGGTGTCTCGCGGACTGGTCAGCTACTACTTCACCAACAAGCAGCGGCTCGCCGCCGAGCTGCTGGACCGCTGGCTGGACGGGATCGGTGGGATCCTCGGGCTCCAGGGCAGCGCGGACGAGCGGCTGGCCGCGATCATCGACGGCAGCCTGATGGTGGCGGCGGCCACCCTGCCGGTGCAGCGGCTGGCGATCACGCTGATGATGCTGCCGGCCACGCACCCGATCTTCGCCGACGTGGAGGCCGAGAAGGCGGACCGGGTGCGCGAGATGGAGGACGCGATCCGCTCCATCTTCGCCGAGCGCGGCGCCGCTGAGCCGGCCGTCGAGGAGATGTTGCTCAGGGCAACACTCGAGGGCGTGACGGTCAAGATGGCGATCTACCCCGCCACGTTCCCGGTCGAGGCCATCCGCCGCCGCCTGCACGCGTCGTACAGCCTCCCGGAACCCACCGCCCCGCTGCCGATCCCGTCACCGCAGGTCGACCGCCTCCGCGCCAAATAGCCGGTACTGCGTACGCCGCGGTTGGGGTTACTGGACTCGGTAAACCTTGTGTTGGGCTGCTTGGGCTCGGGGGCGGACGGTGAGGCGGTCGATGTTGACGTGCGGTGGCCGGGTGGCGACCCAGGCGACGATGTCGGCGATGTCGTCGGAGACCAGCGGTTCGGCGACACCCGCGTAGACGGCTTCGGCCTTGGCCTGGTCACCCTCGAACCGGGTCAGCGCGAACCCCTCGCTCTTCACCATCCCCGGCGCGATCTCGCAGACCCGGACCGGCTGGTCGTACAGCTCCAGTCGCAGGGTGTCCACGACCGCCTTCACCGCATGCTTGGCCGCGGCGTACCCGCCGCCGCCCTCGTACGCGACCTGGCCGGCGGTGGAGCCCATCACGATGATCTGGCCCTCGCCCGCGATGAGTGCCGGGAGCAACGACTTGGTGACCGCGGCGACGCCGATCACGTTCACCTCGTACATCTTCCGCCAGGCGTCGAGGTCGGCCTCGGCGACGGGCTCGAAACCGAAGGCGCCGCCCGCGTTGTTCACCAGCAGGTCGAGCCGGTCACCCACCTCCGCGGTCAGCCGGGCGACGTCCTCGGCAGAGGTGACATCGCACCGCACCGCGCGACCGTCGATCTCCTTCGCCAGCGCCTCGACCCGATCCAGCCGCCGGGCCGCACAGATCACCTCGAACCCCTCCCGGGCCAGCCGTCGGGCCGAGGCAGCCCCGATCCCGCTACTCGCACCGGTGACAACAGCTAGAGGACGCGCACTGGAAGTCATGCCCCGAGTCTCCCAAACCCCCGCCGCCCGTTCCCAGCCCGTCTCACCTTTCTGTACGCCGTACCGGTGGCGGGGCGTCTGTACGCCGTGCCGGTGGCGGGGCCCAGATAGGGAGAAGTCCCGATTCCACGCCGCGGCGCCGGAGTTACGCTGGCCACGTGACGCAACCCCCTGACCGTCCTCTCCGGCGGGTCGCGATGATCAGCCTGCACACCTCGCCGCTGGACCAGCCCGGGATCGGGGACGCCGGCGGGATGAACGTCTACGTGGTGGAGCTGTCCAAGCGCCTCGCCGACCTCGGCATCGAGGTGGACGTCTTCACCCGGGCGACCGCCTCCGCTCTGCCGGCCAAGGTCGAGCTGAGCCCCGGCGTGACCGTGCGCAACGTGGCCGCCGGGCCGTACGAGGGCCTGTCGAAGAACGAGCTTCCGGCGCAGCTGTGCACCTTCGCTCGCGCCGTACTGCGAGCCGAGGCGATCCGCGAACCCGGGTACTACGACGTCATCCACTCGCACTACTGGTTGTCGGGCCAGGTCGGCCTGCTCGCCCGGGACCGGTGGGCCGTACCACTGGTGCACACCATGCACACGATGGCCAAGGTGAAGAACGCGAGCCTGGCCGACGACGACGTACCGGAGCCGCCGGCGCGGTTGCTCGGCGAGGAGCAGGTGGTCGAGGCGGCCGACCGGCTGCTCGCGAACACCGCCGACGAGGCGCAGGAGCTGATCAGCCTGTACGGCGCGCAGCCCGGCAAGGTCGGGGTGGTCAACCCGGGTGTCGACCTCGAGGTGTTCAGCCCGGGGGACCAGGCGGCTGCCCGTCATGCCGTCGGGGTGACCGAGGACGCGATCGTGCTTGCGTTCGTCGGGCGGATCCAGCCGTTGAAAGCGCCGGACATCCTGATCCGGGCGGCGGCCAGGATGCTCGAGCAGGACCCATCGCTGCGGGACCGGCTGGTGGTGGCGATCATCGGCGGCCCCTCGGGGAACGGGATGGAGCACCCGGAGTCGCATGCGGAGCTCGCCCGGGACCTGAAGGTCGACGACGTCACCCGGTTCGTGAAGCCGATCGCCCGGGCCGGGCTCGTGGACTGGTACCGGGCGGCCTCGGTGGTCTGCGTACCGTCGTACTCCGAGTCCTTCGGGCTGGTCGCGCTGGAGGCACAGGCCTGCGGTACGCCGGTGGTCGCGGCGGCGGTCGGCGGGCTGACGACGGCGGTCAGCGACGGCAGTACCGGACTGCTGGTCCCCGGCCACGCCATCGACGACTTCGCCGACGCGCTGAGCCGGATCGCGACGGATCCGCTGCGGCGCGAGACGATGAGTCGCGCCGCGGTCAAGCATGCCCGGGGGTTCGGCTGGGAACTGACGGCGAAGAAGACGCTGGCGGCCTATCGGAGGGCGCAGGAGACGATGGCGGCGGAACTGGCCGCGGAGGTTGGTTGATGAGGGTGTCCGCGGCGGACGTGATCCGCCAGGTGCTGACCGAGAACGACCTGGAGTTCACCGAGTCCGAACCAGGGGTCTTCGCGGCCGACCTGCCCGGCGAGCGCAAGCTGAAGACCACGGTGATGCTGACCGTCGGTAGTCAGGCGGTCCAGGTGCACGCCTTCGTGGCCCGCCGGCCGGACGAGAACCACGAGGCGGTCTACCGCTGGCTGCTGGAGCGGAACCTGAAGATGTACGGCGTCGCCTTCGCGGTCGACCACATGGGCGACATCCACCTGGACGGGCGGGTGCCGCTGCACGCGATCACCCCGGTCGAGGTGGATCGGCTGCTCGGCGCGGTGCTGGAGTACGCCGACTCGTCGTTCAACACGATCCTGGAACTGGGCTTCGCCAGCTCGATCCGCAAGGAGTACGAGTGGCGGCTGTCCCGCGGTGAGTCCACCCGGAACCTGGACGCGTTCAAGGGCTGGCTGGAGCCTCGGTAGGCTGTCGTCATGACCTACCGCCTGATCCTGCTGCGTCACGGCACCAGCGACTGGAACGCCAAGAATCTCTTCACCGGCTGGGTCGACGTCGACCTGAACGCGGGTGGCGTCGAGGAAGCCCAGCGCGGTGGTGAGCTGCTGCGCGACCGCGGCCTGCTGCCCGACGTCCTGCACACCTCGGTGCTTCGCCGCGCGATCCGCACCGCAGAAATCGCACTCGACGTGGCCGACCGGCAGTGGATCGATGTCCGCAGGTCCTGGCGGCTGAACGAGCGCCACTACGGCGGCCTGCAGGGCAAGGACAAGAAGCAGACTCTGGAGGAGCTCGGCGAGGAGCAGTTCATGCTGTTCCGCCGCTCCTACGACACCCCGCCGCCGGCGATCGTGCGCGGCTCGGAGTTCGACCAGGCCGGCGACCCGCGGTACTCCGGACTGCCGTCGGAGTTGCTGCCGGCAACGGAATGCCTGAAGGACGTCGTCGAGCGGATGCTGCCGTACTGGTACGACGCGATCGTGCCGGACCTGCTGGCCGGCGAGACCGTGCTGGTGACCGCGCACGGCAACTCGCTGCGCGCGCTGGTCAAGCACCTGGACAACCTTGACGAGCAGACCATCGTCGGCCTGAACATCCCGACCGGCGTCCCGCTGTACTACGAGCTCGACGACGACTTCCACCCGATCAAGCCGGGCGGCGAGTACCTCGACCCCGAAGCGGCCGCCGCCGCCATCGAAGCCGTCAAGAACCAGGGCCGCTGACCTCCGCCACCTCCTCCCCGCCGTACTGGTGGACCAAGGATGAGGCTGCGCTCATTTGTGGATCGCGGACCTGGCGAAGCGATTACCTGGAACGCAGATCCACGACTGGGCGGTTGCCGACCGGCAGAGAGGGACAACAAAGGCGCCTCCGGCAACAGTTGCCGGAGGCGCCTCTGGGTGGTGCGTGGTCAGTTGTTGCCGTTGGGGGACGGGGTGGAGGCGCCGGCGCCTGAGCCTGCGGCGGTGCCGCCGACGGCGACCGGGAGCTCGCCGGTGACCAGGTAGACGACCCGGCGGGCCATCGACACGGCGTGGTCGGCGATGCGCTCGTAGTACCGGCCGAGCAGGGCGATGTCGACAGCGACCTCGACGCCGTGCGGCCAGGAGTCGTCCATCATCAGCCGGAACTGGTTGGAGCGCAGCTTGTCCATCTCGTCGTCGACCGTCTCCAGCTTGGTCGCCGCCTTGACGTCGCGGGACTTGATCACGTCGCCGGCGCCGTCCACCATCCGGCCGGCGACGGCGCCCATCTCCTCGATCACGCCGTGCAGCTCGACCGGGATCGCCGGCGCCGGGTAGCGCAGCCGGGCGATCTTCGACACGTGGGCGGCCAGGTCGCCCATCCGCTCCAGGTCGGCGACCATCCGGAGCGCGGCGACCAGCATCCGCAGCTCGTTGGCGACCGGGGCCTGCCGGGCCATCAGATCGAAGACCTTCTCCTCGACGCCTTCGCCGGCCGCGTCCAGCTTGATGTCGGCGGCAATCACTTCCTCGGCCTGCCGGATGTCGGCGGTCAGCAGGGCACTGGTCGAGCGGCGGACGGCGGTGGACACGGTCCGGGTCATCCGTTCGAGCTCGGCAAGGATGTCTTCGAGCTGCTCGTGGTAGGTGTCGCGCATCGTGTCTGCTTCCGATCTGTGGTGTCCGGTCCTGCTTCGCCGGCGGCCTCCGGCCCACCGCTGATCGGGTACCCCGACGCGGTGGACGCCATGCCCGCCCACGGTGGACGGTAGGCGGCCCAGGTTGCCGGACGGCGACGAGTGGTGAACGGCCGATGAACAGTTAGGACGTGTTCCGGTCATCCGGTGCTCATTCGGTCTTTCCCTCCTGGTTGCCCGCGTAGCATCGGTGCCGTGGACCCCACGCTGGCTGCGGTGCTGGGCGGCGTCATCGGCGCGGCCCTGGCCCTGCTTTCACTGGGCGCGATGGTGCTCAGTGAGCGTTCCCAGCAGAAGGTTCCGGTCATCCCCGACCCCGTCGTCCCCACCGGCGTAGCCACCGTGCTGTCGGTACTGCGGTCCTCGGCCGTGGTGATGGGCCCGGAGGACCAGGTGCTCCAGGCCAGCGCCCCCGCCCACGTGCTCGGCATCGTCCGCGGCGAGCGGCTGGTGGTGGACGACCTGCTCACCATGGTCCGGGCGGTCCGCCGGGACGGGGAGATCCGCCAGCAGGACCTGGAGATCGTCCGCGGCCGGCTCGGCGCCACGCAGTACGTGAGTGCCCGGGTGGCCCCGCTCGGCAGCCAGTTCGTGCTCGTGCTGGTCGAGGACCGGACCCGGGAGCGCCGGCTGGACGCGATCCGCCGCGACTTCACCGTGAACGTCAGCCACGAGCTCAAGACCCCGATCGGCGCGCTGATCCTGCTCGCCGACGCCGTCTCCGAGGCCTCGGACGACCCAGACGCCGTACAGCGGTTCTCGGGGCGGATGCGGGTCGAGGCGGCCCGGCTGAGCCGGCTGGTCAAGGAGATCATCGAGCTGTCCCGGCTGCAGGGCGACGACCCGCTGGAGAACCCCGGCCCCGTCGACATCAACGGCGTGATCGAAGCCGCGGTCGACCGCTGCCGGGTGGACGCGGAGGACCGCGACATCAACCTGGTAGTCAAGACCGACCCGTCGCTGGAGGTGATGGGCAGCGAGGACCAGCTCGCCATCGCGATCGGCAACCTGGTCGAGAACGCCGTCAACTACAGCCCCGACGGGACCCGGGTGGCGGTCGCCGCGCACCCGATCGGGGACCTGGTCGAGATCACCGTCAGCGACCAGGGCGTCGGGATCCCGAGCAGTGACCTGGAACGCATCTTCGAGCGGTTCTACCGGGTCGACCGGGCCCGGAGCCGCGAGACCGGTGGTACCGGACTCGGCCTGTCCATCGTCAAGCACATCGCCTCGATCCACGGCGGCGACGTGCGAGTCTGGAGCGTCGAGGGCCAGGGCTCCACCTTCACCGTCCGACTCCCGCTGCGGCTCGATCCCGCGACCGGGCAACCGACGGACTCCTCCGTCCAGGAGGAATCCGAGCAACCCCTGACGCCGACCCCGTCAGTGGAGAAAACCAAGGAGGCAGCTTCGTGACCCGTGTGCTGGTCGTCGAAGACGAAGAGAGCTACAGCGACGCGTTGTCGTACGTCCTGCGCAAGGAAGGGTTCGAGGTCGCCGTCGCGGAGACCGGCCCGGACGCGCTGGACGAGTACGACCGGGCCGGCGCCGACATCGTCCTGCTGGACCTGATGCTGCCCGGCCTGTCCGGGACCGAGGTCTGCCGGGCGCTGCGCAGTCGCGGCAACGTCCCGGTGATCATCGTCAGCGCCAAGGACACCGAGGTCGACAAGGTCGTCGGCCTCGAACTCGGCGCCGACGACTACGTCACCAAGCCCTACAGCCCCCGCGAACTGCTGGCCCGCATCCGCGCGGTCCTGCGCCGCGGCCAGGACGTCGAGCTACTGCCCGACACCCTGGAGGCAGGCCCGGTCCGGATGGACGTCGAGCGCCACGTGGTGACCGTCTCCGGCACCGAGATCCGGCTCCCGCTGAAGGAGTTCGAACTCCTCGAGATGCTGCTGCGCAACACCGGCCGCGTCCTCACCCGCGGCCAGCTGATCGACCGCATCTGGGGAGCCGACTACGTGGGCGACACCAAGACTTTGGACGTCCACGTAAAACGCCTCCGCTCGAAGCTGGAGAAAGACCCCTCCAACCCCTCCCACCTGGTAACCGTCCGAGGCTTGGGCTACAAGTTCGAAGCCTGAGTACTACGCTCCACCCAGCTCCTCCGTCGCCGCTCCCACCCACCCGGGAACGGCGCTCCTACGTCGCGCCTGAATGAGAGCCCAGGTGGTCGCGGAGTTCGGGGTGCAGCCGGGAGTCGGGTGGTTTGGTGCTGCCGACAGCTCCCTTGTCGCCCGCCGGACCAGGGCCCCGGTGCTCCTCCGTCGCACCTCGGCGACGAGCGCGCAGGGGTTCGTCCGCTTTCGGTGGAGGGGTGGTGACGCTGAGCCCTGGCGGGCTGGCGCGTGCCCGGCAGTCCCCGGCACACAGGCGGGCGTCGTTCGGTACATCCGTGCCGGTCAGCAAACTTGGGTGGACGTGTTGTGAGGTGAGCCGGGCCGCCCGGCCATCGCGGCGGTCTTGTAACCACCCGACCCCGTCCGGTGACCACCTCACGGCGCGGCGACCACCTCACTCCACCGCGACCACCTGGCATCCGCTGAGCTGCGACGTAGGAGCTGCGTGGGGTTCTCCCGCAGTACGAGGTAGGGCTCACATGCCAGCGGCTGTGAGGCTGGTAGATAGTTAGCTTAGGCTCTCCTTAGTTTAGACGTCTGTTGCTAAGGAGAATCACGATGTCCTGGTCCCGTACCCGGGCGGCGCTGCGGCCCGCTCGTACTGCCGCTGTGGCGGTTGCCGCTGTTCTGGTGGCGACGACGCTGGCTGCTTGTGGCAGTGACGCCGACGAGCAGGCGGCGCCCGCGGGGGATGCTTCCGCGGGGTTCCCGGTCACGCTGAAGAACACGTTCGGCGAGACCACGATCGAGAAGAAGCCGGAGCGGATCGTCACGCTGGGGTGGAACGCGCAGGACGTCGTGTACGCGCTGGGTGAGACGCCGGTCGGGATGCCGAAGATCACCTACGGCCCGACGCCGGCCGGGGTCACCGCCTGGGACACCGAGCACTTCGACGCTGCCAAGACCACGCTGCTGGACACCACCGACAGCATCCCGTTCGAGAAGGTGGCGGCGCTGCGGCCGGACGTGATCCTGGCGCCGTACGAGGGGTTCGACAAGGCGACCTACACCAAGCTGTCGGAGATCGCGCCGACGGTCGCGTACCCGGGCGCCCCGTGGCAGACCACCTGGCAGGACCAGACCACGATCATCGGCAAGGCGCTGGGCAAGTCGGCCGAGGCGGACAAGCTGGTCGCCGGGATCAAGGAGCTGACCACGAAGACCGCCGCGGACCACCCGGAGTTCAAGGGCAAGACGCTGTCGATCCTGTCGTACGGCGCGGAGAACTACGCGTACATGCCCGGTGACCCGCGGGTGCAGATCCTCAACGAGATGGGCTTCGTGAACGCGCCCGGGATCGAGGCGCTGGAGAAGACGAACTCGAAGAAGGAGTTCGCGGTCACTGTCAGCAAGGAGCGGCTGAACGACCTGGACGCCGACGTGGTGGTCGGCTACATCGACGGCATGACGCCGGAGAAGTTCGCCGCCGACCCGGTCTACGCCTCGCTGCCCGCGTTCAAGAAGGGCAGCACCTACCTGATGACCGACCAGCAGGTCATCTCCGGGATGAGCGCCGTCAGCGTGCTCAGCGTGCCGTGGGTGCTGGACAAGATCCTCCCCGGCCTCTCCAAGGCCGCCGAAGCCGCATCCTGACCCGGACGCCGCCTCCCGGGCTCGCCGCCACCGGAAGCCCGGGTCGCGTCGTACTGCGGCGCCCGCGGCAGCGCAGCACCCGGCTCTGGACGTACTACGGGCGGTGCCTCCCCGGGGTGGGGTGGCACCGCCCGTGGCGTGTGAGGTGAAGGTCAGCCTTCGGACTCGGCGTCAGGGCGCGGCGACGGGGAGTAGTGGTCGAGGGTGAGGACCGGGATCGCCGTGGTGATCGGGCCGGCCTTGCCGAAGGTGAGGACGACGTTGATGATGTCGCCCGGCTTACCTCCTGTCACCGTGATCGGCTGGCCTTCGGCCGGCGGCAGGGTGACCAGCTCGTTGGACTTCAGCTCGACCGGCTTGACGTTGCCGAACGTCACCGTGGCCGGCGGCGTGGCGGGGTCCTGGCCGTCCGGCTCGGTGGACGGGGCCGAGGCGATGCTGACCAGGGTGTCGTCCTCGTCGCCCTTGTTCACGATCCCGGCGTGCAGCTCACCCTTGCCGTCCTCGTCGGCCAGCACCAGCATGTTGCGGACCGCGATCGGGCCCGAGTCCGCGTTGGTGCCCTCGGCGGGCTGGTAGGGCTTCGTGGTCTGGGCGCCGAAGTTCGCCCCGCACGCCGCCAGCACGATGCTCAGTGCGAAGGTGGCACCGGCCAGGCCGGTACGCCGAAAGGCCTTTGAGGACAACGTGATGGGCACTTGAGTTCCCTCTCCTACAACCCGGTGGATGCCGTCAGGCGTTGGCCCCCGGCGGAGCACAGCGTAGCGACATCGGGCCGCCGGTCCGACGGCGGCCACCCCTGTGGCGGGTGTCCCGGGCAACCATCTTCGCGCGTGCGAGGCACGGCGGACAGCGTTTGTCAAGGCGGGAAGTGGCCTCTGACCAGCGCAAACGCCCCGACCGGACCACCGACCGCGTGGTAGGATAGGACTCGGAAAGGGGCACGTGACATATGACTTTCACAGTCGGCGAGACGGTTGTTTACCCCAACCATGGTGCGGCCGTCATCGAGGACATCGAGACCCGTCAGATCAAAGGTGAGGACAAGACCTATCTGGTCTTGAGGATCGTCGCTCAGAACGACCTGGTCGTCCGGGTCCCCGCGTGCAACCTCGATCTTGTCGGCGTGCGTGACGTCGTGGATCAGGCTGGCTTGGAGCGCGTCTTCGACGTGCTGCGGGCGCCGCACACGGAGGAGCCGACCAACTGGTCGCGTCGTTACAAGGCGAACCTGGAGAAGCTGCACTCCGGTGACGTGATGAAGGTGGCAGAGGTCGTTCGCGACCTGTGGCGCCGTGAGCGTGACCGTGGTCTCTCCGCCGGTGAGAAGCGGATGCTGGCGAAGGCTCGTCAGATCCTCGTCTCCGAACTGGCCCTGGCCGAGCACACGAACGAGGACAAGGCGGAAGCCATCCTCGACGAGGTCCTCGCTTCCTGAGTCCAGGAGCTTCCTGCTACTGGGGAGCACACCCGACCGCGCCCTCGAACCCGTCCGGCATGATGGCGTCGTGAGTACTGCGGCGATCATCCCGGCGGCCGGTTTCGGGGTACGGCTGGGTGGTGAGGCACCAAAAGCATTTCGAGAGGTCGGTGGCGAATCGCTGCTGGTCCACGCCGTACGTGGACTGCGGGCAGCGACCGCCGCCGACCTCACCTGTTTTGTGATCGCGGTACCGCCGGGCAGCGAGGACGTCGTCCTCAAACTGCTCGAGCCGTACGTCGGGACCGCGACGCTCCAGGTGGTTGCGGGTGGCACCGAGCGGACGGATTCCGTCCGGGCTGCCCTGGACCTGGTCCCGACCGAGGGGATCGACTGCATCCTCGTGCACGACGCGGCCCGGTCCTTCGTGCCGGTTGCGGTGATCGAGCGCGTGGTCGCCGCCGTGCGTTCCGGGGCTCCGGCGGTGGTACCGGTGGTTCCTGTCACGGACACGATCAAGCGGGTCGATCCGGTCGGCAAGGTGGTCGATACGCCGGACCGGTCGGCGTTGGTCGCGGTACAGACTCCGCAGGGGTTCGAGCCGTCGTTGCTGCGGCGGGCGCATGCCGCCGAGGGCCTCGGGGCGACCGATGACGCGATGTTGTGCGAGCGACTCGGGGTAACCGTGCAGACCGTCGAGGGGTCCGAGGACGCGTTCAAGGTGACGCGGCCGCGGGACCTGATCCTGGCCGAGTCGATCCTCGCGGAAAGGCGATCCTCATGAAGGTGCCACGGGTGGGGACGGGCGTCGACGTCCATCCGGTCGAGGAAGGCCGGCAGATGTGGCTCGCGGGGCTCCTGTGGCCCGAGGAGACGGCCGGCCCTGCGGGGCACTCGGACGGCGATGTGGCGGCTCACGCGGCCTGTGACGCGCTGCTCTCGGCCGCCCGGCTCGGCGACCTGGGTTCCAACTTCGGCACCTCCGAACCCGAGTGGGCCGGGGCGTCAGGCGCCGCCCTCCTGGCCGAGGCAGCCCGCCGAGTCCGCGCCGCCGGCTTCGAGATCGGCAACATCTCGATCCAGCTCATCTGCAACCGCCCCCGCGTCGGCACCCGCCGCCTCGAAGCCGAAAAAGCCCTCAGCACCGCCTGCGACGCGGAGGTGTCGGTGTCGGCGACGACGACGGACGGACTGGGGTTGACCGGCCGCGGCGAGGGCATCGCGGCCATCGCCACCGCGCTGATCTACTAGTACTCCGCCCACCCGCAGCTCCTCCGCCGTCGCTCCCACCCGGTCCGCCAGCGCTCGGGTTTTACGGGCGGGTGGCGATTACCTCGATTTCTACGAGGGCTTGGCCGCCTAGGCGGGCGCCGGCGGTCAGGCGGGCGGGGTACGGGGTGGTGAGGAACTCGGGGAAGACCGCGTCGTAGGCCTGGCGGTCGCGGTCCAGGTCCTGGAGGAAGGCGGTCAGCTTGACGATGTCGTCGAGGGAGGCGCCGGCCTCGGCGAGGATGGCCGACAGGTTGCGGAAGATCTGGCGGGTCTGCTCGGCCGCGTCTCCTTCGCCGACCAGGTCGTTGGTCTTCGGGTCGTAGGCCAGCACTCCCGCGGTGAAGATCAGGTCGCCGACGATCCGCGCCTGCGAGTAGTGCCCACGCGGAGCCGGCGCCGCGTCCGTGGTGACAGCAATCCGAGAAGATGTCATACCAGCGATCCTAAGGACCACCGAGACGACAGCCGCACAGTCAGCGGCGCCGGTTGGCCCGGGGGAGAACCGGCAGCACCGGAGAGTCCAGCCAGACGGAGAACAGCTCCCGTACGGCGTCCCCGTCCGCGCAGGCCTCGGCGGCCAAGGAGATGAAGGCGTCCGTGGTCACCGAGCCGTGCCGGTACCGCCGGGTCCAGGTCCGCAGCAGCCCGAAGAACGTGTCGTCGCCCAGCAGTTGCCGCAGGACATGCAGAGAGATCGCGCCGCGCTTGTAGAGCCGGTCGTCGAACATCAGATCCGGCCCGGGATCCGACAGCACCAGGTCCTGGTCGAGCCCCTTCAGCCGGTTGTAGGCCCTCGTCACCTGCTGCGACGCACTCAGGCCGCCCGACTCCTCCGACCACAACCACTCGGCGTAGCAGGCGAATCCCTCGTTCAGCCAGATGTGCCGCCAGCTCGCCGGGGTCAGGCTGTTGCCGAACCACTGGTGGGCGAGCTCGTGCGCCACCAGCCGCTCCGCACCGCGCCGCCCGTCGACATGGTTGCTGCCGAACACCGAGATGCCCTGCGCCTCCAGCGGAATCTCGAGCGGGTCGTCTGTCACCACCACGGTGTAACTACCGAACGGGTACGGCCCGAACAATCTGGTGAACAGCTGCATCATGGCCTGCTGCCGCCCGAAGTCCGAGCGGAACTCCCGCACCTGCGCAGCCGGCAACACCGCCCGCATGGTCACCGGGGACGAGGCTAGCTCCAGTACGTCGTACCGGCCGATCTGGACAGTCGCAAGGTACGTCGCCATCGGGGCCGCCTGGTCGTACACCCAGCTCGTGCGGCTCGCCTTCGTCCGCCGGGAGACGAGTCTCCCGTTCGCGACCACGTGGTACGGCGAGTCGGTGGTGATGGTGATCCGGTAGTGCGCCTTGTCGCCGGGGTGGTCGTTGCAGGGAAACCAGGTGGCCGCGCCGCTCGGCTGGCTCGCCACGATCACGCCTTCGGTCAGCTCCTCCCAGCCGAGCTCGCCCCACGGGCTGTCGATCGGCGCGGGGTTGCCGGAGTACTGCACGTCCACGACGAACTCGCCGCCGTCGACGATGGTGCTGGCGGGCCAGACGTGCAGCTTGCCGCTGCGATGCGTGTACCGCGCGGCGCGGCGCCCGTTGACGTAGACCTTCGTCACCCGGAGTCCGGCCAAGTCGAAGCTCAGCCGGGACAGCGCCTGGGTCGCGACGGCGGTGATGGTGGCCTTGCCGGTCAGCCGGTTGCTGTTGACCCGGTAGTCGAGGTCGAGCTCGTACGACTCGACGTGGTAGCCGCCGTTGCCACGGGCCGGAACATAGGAATCCCCGGCCGTGTCGTCACCCGGGCTCCCTTTGACCTCGGCAACCATCAACCGCGCCAGGGGGCGATCGGGTTCCCGGCCCAGCGCGAGCCGGCCGGAACGCTCTCGCCGCGCATCACCAGGGAGACCGGGCCGATGGTGGCGCCCGCTCCGATCGAGGCCGCCGGCAGGATGATGCCGTGCGGCCCGAGGGTTGATCCTGGCCCGAAGGTGACGGTGCTCATGGAACAAACCCTGTCATGAAACAGGTGCGTCTGGAGCACGCATCCGCGATTCACCGAGGCACCGTCGCCGAGGGTGATCAGGTCCGCCTCGGGCAGCCAGTACGTCTCGCACCAGACGCCCTTGCCGATCTTCGCGCCGAGGGTGCGCAGCCACAGCGCCAGCACCGGCGTACCGGCGGCGGCGTTCGCGAACCAGGGTGCGGCGACCATCTCGACGAAGGTGTCGACGACCTCGTTCCGCCAGATGAAACTGCTCCACAGCGGGTAGTCGACGGCCTTGGTCCGGCCGACGATGACCCACTTGGCGACCGTGGCCATCGCGCCCGCCACGGCTCCAGCGGCCAGGATCACCGCGCCGGACAGCAGGAAGGTCCACCACGGGCCGAGCCAGAGATCGAGCGCCTGCAGGGTGAACAGCACGCCCAGCGCGATCAGGACAGTGCACATCATCGGGAAGAACCGGCACAGCTCGACGGCGGCCCGGGCGAACTTCAGCCGCAGGGGCGGGTTGAACGTCCTGCTCTGGTCGCCCTCGATCGCCTGGCGCCGCAGCTTCACCGGTGGGCTGCCGAGCCAGGACGTGCCCGCCTTGGACTTCTTCGGCGCGGCCGAGAGCACCGCGACCAGGCCGTTCTTCGGCACCGAGCGACCGGGCGCGGTCATCCCCGAGTTGCCGAGGAAGGCCCGTTTGCCGACCTTCGCGCCGGCCACGTGCAGCCAGCCGCCACCCAGTTCGTACGACGCGATCATCGTGTCGTCGGCCAGGAACGCCCCTTCGCCGACGGTGGTCATCTTGGGCAGCAGCAGGACGGTGGAGGCCTCGACATCGCGGCCGATCTTCGCCCCGAGCGCCCGCAGCCAGAACGGCGTCAGCAGGCTCGCGTAGAGCGGGAAGAGCAACGTGCGGGCGGAGTCGAGCAACCTCTCCGTGGCCCAGACCTGCCAGCCGAACCGGCTCCGCACCGGGAAGTGCCCGGGTTTGATCCCGATCCCCAGGAGCCTGACCCCGATCAAGGTCAGCAGCGCCAACGTCACGAACCCGACCAGCGTCATCAGCGGAACCGCCCACAACGCGTGCAGAGCAGCGTCCCCGAGCGACGAAGTCGCCCGCACGGCCCGCCACAGTACGACGATGGCGGCCGCGGCGGCTCCCAGCGGAAGGAGTGACATCAGCGCGGAGGCAGCGCCGTACGCAAGGACCCAGAAAGGGGCGCGGGCGGGGCGTTCGTCGGGCCACGGGTGGCGCGCGCGACCGACGCGGGAGGCGGGTGATCCCGACCAGCGTTCGCCGGCGGGGACCTTGCCGGACACGGCCGAACCGGCGGCGATCTCCGCGTTGCGGCCGACCTCCGCGCCGGGCAGCAGGGTGCTCCGCGAGCCGACGACGGCCTCGGCGCCGACGGTGACCGTACCGACGTGCAGGCGGTCCCCGTCGATCCAGTAGCCGGAGAGGTCGACCTCTGGCTCGATAGAGGCGCCACGGCCCATCGTGAACAGGCCGGTGACGGGCGGGAGCGTGTGCAGGTCGACGCCGCGGCCGATCTTCGCGCCGAGTGCCCTTGCGTAGTAGGCGATCCAGGGCGCCCCCGCGAGGTTCGCGGCGCCTGCCGCGTCGGCGAGGTTCTCCGCCGCCCACAGGCGGACGTGGACGCTGCCGCCGCGCGGGTAGATGCCTGGTTCCAGCCCGCGCAACAGCAGTCGGGCACCGACGACGGCGATACCCATCCGGCCTGCGGGCGTGATGAGGATCAGCCAGCCGGCGAGGATCCACCACCACGACACTGTGCGCACCCACGGGTGCGGGCCGTCCGTGAGCGCCAGCAGGTTGTTCAGGGTGAAGAGCCAGACCAGCCATCGCACGCCGACCACGGTCTGCAGCACCAGGGTGAGTGCCGTCTGCAGGACCTGCGTTGCAGGAGGAGTCGGCTTGATCTCGCGGATCTCGACCGGCTCGGCAGTGGAGCTGAAGGAGTCCAGCCGATCGGCCAGCGCTCCGAGCCGCGGGTAGTCGTAGATGTCGCCGACCGTGGCTTCCGGGTACCGCTCGCGCAAGGCGGAGACCAGTTGGGCCGCGGCGAGACTGCCGCCGCCGTGCAGGAAGAAGTCGTTGTCGGGCCCGGTGACCTGCGCGCCGAGGACCTTCGTCCACCGCGTCGCGAGCCAGCCCGCGGTTCCGTCGAGCTCAGCTGCCGGGCCGTCGGTCTCCATCCCCGGCAGCGGCCAGGGCAGAGCCGCCCGATCCACCTTGCCGCTGGTCCTGGTCGGCAGGGTGTCGGTGACGGCGAGCAACGGGACCAGCGCGGCCGGGAGCTCCTCGCGCAACCGCTCGGTCGCCGCTTGCCGGTCGAACGACTCGGGCTCGTCCGGTACGACGTACCCGACGAGAAGCTGATTCCCCGCCCCGCTGGTCCGGACGGCGGCAGCGGCGCCGGAGATGCCGGGCAGTGCTTGCAGGGCGGCGTCCACCTCGCCGAGCTCGATCCGCCGGCCGCCGAGCTTGATCTGCTCGTCGGCCCGGCCCATGAACACCAGGCCCTCCGCCTCGTTCCGGACCAGGTCGCCACTTCGGTAGGCGCGGTCCCAGCCGAGCGACGGCATCGGGGCGAACTTCTCCGCGTCCTTGGCGGGGTCGAGATACCGGGCCAGACCGATTCCGCCGATGATCAACTCACCGGTACCGCCCTCGGGCACTTCGTTGCCTGCGGCATCGACGACGGCCAGATCCCAGCCATCCAGGGGCAAACCGATCCGGACCGGACCCACTCCGGTGAGCCGGGCGCCGCAAGCGACGACGGTCGCCTCGGTCGGGCCGTAGGTGTTCCAGACCTCGCGGCCGTCGACCGCCAGTCGCTCGGCGAGCTCGGGCGGACAGGCCTCGCCGCCGAAGATCAGCAGCCGCACGTTGTCCAGCGCGTCCGCGGGCCAGAGCGCCGCGAGGGTCGGGACCGTCGACACGACGGTGATTCCCTGCGCCACCAGCCAGGGGCCGAGGTCCATTCCGCTACGCACCAGCGACCGCGGCGCGGGCACCAGGCAGGCGCCGTGCCGCCAGGCCAGCCACATCTCCTCGCAGGACGCGTCGAACGCCACAGACAACCCGGCGAGCACCCGGTCCTCCGCGCCGATCGGTTCGGCCTGCAGGAACATCCTCGCCTCGGCGTCGACGAAGGCCGCCGCCGAGCGGTGCGTGACCGCGACTCCCTTCGGTACGCCGGTCGATCCCGAGGTGAAGATGATCCAGGCGTCGTCGTCGGGACCCGGGCCGTCGTCACCCCGATGACCTGTCCGCGACGGACCAGCGACCGCGGTACCGGCGACCGCGGTACCGGCGACCGCGGTACCGGCGCCCGCGGTACCGGCGGGTGGTCCGGCGTCCATCCGGGCGGAGTAGGGGTAGTCGTAGTAGCCGTCGGAGGCTTCCTCCGGCTGGAGCCGGGTGGAGGTGATCTCCAGGTCGTCGGTGACGATCGCGGCGACAGCGGCCTCGCCGAAGACGAGTTCGGCGCGCTCCTCGGGGTCGTCCGCGTCGACCGGGACGTAGGCGGCGCCCGCCTGCAGGCTGCCCAGGATCGCGACGTACAGGTCGTTGTGACCGGAGGAGATCCGTACTCCGACGCGGTCGCCCGGGCCGATGCCGAGAGCGGTCAGGCGCCCCGCGAACCTCGTCACCTGGTGGAGCAGTTCGCGGTAGCTGAGGCTGACGTGCGAGTCGTCGAGCGCAGGCTCGTCGGGATACGTCGCTGCCGTCGCCTGCAGGATGTCGACCAGCGTGCGCTCGGGTGGAGCGCTGTCCCCCCGTCGCAGTGTCACGGGGCGGATGATACGCCGGTTGGCCGTCCTGCTCCCGAATACGACGTCACCCGGACACCAACTGCGGATGTCCGGGGTGACGGGGGTGTCTGACTCGAGGCCTGGACCAGCGGCCTATTTCACCAGGTTGGTCGGGGCGGCGAAGGTGTTGCAGGCCTTGGTCTCGCCGACGTTCAGGCCGTTCAGGATCCAGAAGCCCTGACTCGTGGCGAGGCCGTGGGTCCGCTCGTCCTCGGGCGTGTCGGGGCTCTCGCCGAAGCTGTTGCTGGCCTGGCGTTCGAACTCGGCCATCCGGTTGGTGAACGGGTAGGACTTCTCCACCGCGCGGCTGAAGACGCCGGCGAAGCAGGATGCCTGCAACTCGTTGCGGCGGGAGCTCTCGAGTTTCTGCTCCGGGTGGTCCTGCAGGTAGACGGCCCGCGCGTAGAAGAGGTCGCTGACGCCCTGCACGTGATGGCCGTACTCGTGCGCGATCGTCATCAGGAAGGCCAGGTCCTGCTTCGACCCGAAGGCCTTGTTCATCTGCTTCACGTCGGTGTACATCACCGAGTTCCCGTAGCAGTAGAAGGCGAGCACCCGGCCGGACAGCGGAGCGAACCTGCCACAGGGAGTGACCACCGGCTGGTCGAAGACGACCAGACCAGGGTCCGGCTTGTCCGAGCCGAGCTTGGCGAAGGCGGGCCGCCAGGCGTCGTTCAAACACTTGAAGAGCTTCTGGTAGTACACCTTCTGCGCGGCCAGGCCGCCGTCGCCGAGCTTCTCGGCCGGGCAGTTCAGCTCGCCGAGGCCGCCGACCTGGTACACCGGGGCGTTCAGGAGGAAGTCCTCGGCGGTGCCCTTCTCCGGGTTCGTGGTCGCGGTCGGCACGACGGACGGGCCGTTCGTACCGGGCCGGCCGGCGGTGTCGGTCCCGCCGCCGGCCAGCATCACGCCGACCACGGACAGCGCGATCCCGACGAACGCGACGACGAAGAACCCCATCAGCACCAGGCGGATCGCGCTGGACTTGCGCCGCGGCGGCTGGAAGCCGTTGAAGTGGTTGGGGCCGCCGCCGTAGTACGGCTGGGCCCATTGACCCTGGTACTGCCCTTGGTACTGGCCTTGTTGCCCGGGGTACTGACCCTGCTGGCCGGGGTACGGCTGCTGCGGCGGGTACTGCTGGCGAGGGGGTGCGTAGGTGCCCTGCTGCCACTGCGTCGCCTGCGGCGGAGGCAGTACGCCGGGCGGTGGCGCCGGCCGATCCTGGGGACGTCCGTCGTACCCGTACGGGTCGCTCACGTGTCGTTCCCCCTTCCGCTACTCGTCGGTCGTCTGGGTTCGCTGGACGAACCGGCACGAGACTACTCTCGACCCATGTCACTGAAGCGCCGCCTCTTGCCGGCCGCCCTGCTCGCGTCTCTGACAGTCCCTTTTGTTGCCTTCGGCACGTTGCCGGCGCAGGCCGCGGACGACCAGATCACGTCGTACGTCGCCGAGGCGACCCTGACGGGTGACGGGATCCTGAAGGTCAAGGAGACGGTGGATCTGACCGCCGGCGGCGACACCTTCCGCCGGACGCTGGCGACCCGGGTCCGGTCGGACGCGGCGGAGGACCGCATCTACGCGATCTCCAACATCTCGGCCACGGTGAACGGTCAGCCGGCCGAGAACTTCGAGAACAAGGCGATCGACAACGGCCGCGAGCTCAGCCTGAAGGCGTCCGGCCAGGCCAAGATCGTCTACAGCTACGACGTGGACAACGTGGTCGCCGACTCGACCGAGGGCCGCGAGGTGAGCTGGCCGATCGTGCAGGGCTACAGCGCCTCGATCCCGAAGGCGGCCGTGACGGTGAACGTCCCGTTCGCGACCTGGGTGACCTGCTTCGCCGGCCGCGTCGGCTCGAGCATGCCGTGTACGACGTCGCAGCTGGCCGAGTCCGCCGCGCTGGAGATCGAGCAGAACGGCATCCCCGCCGCTGGCCGGCTGACCTTCCTGACCGGGCTGAGCGACCAGGCCACGGTCCAGCCGAACGCCGAGTTCAAGACCCGCTGGTCGCTGGGCCGCGCGTTCACCGTCGACTCGACCACCCTCGGGCTGAGCGTGCTGCTGCTCGGCATCGGCATCCTGGCCGCGGCCGCGCTCTGGTACTTCCGCGGCCGTGATGCGGGCAAGACCGGGGAGGGCGCGCCCGAGCGCCCAGTGCTGGACGGCGCCGACGGGCCGCAGTTCGCCGCACCCGACGGCATCCGGCCGGGTCAGGTCGGCACCGTCGTGGACGAGACCGCCGACGTCGTGGACATCACCGCGACGCTGCTGGACCTTGCCGTGCGCAACTACCTGACCATCGTGGAGCTGCACCGGGAGAGCCACTTCGGCAAGCTGGACTGGGAGCTGCGGCGGCTGAACGCCGGCGGGCCCGAGCTGTTGCCGTACGAGAAAGCCCTGCTGGACGCGGTGTTCGCCGAGGCCGACACCGTCACCGTCTCCACCCTCGGCCACGCGCTGCGCCCGCGCCTCGGCCTGGTCCGCGAGCAGCTGTACGCCGATGTCGTCACGCAGGGGTGGTTCGCGAGCCGCCCGGACGCCGTGCGGAACCGCTGGACCACGGCAGGCCTGGTGCTGCTCGGTGCCGGTGCACTGCTGACGATCGTGCTCGCCATCGTCACGAAGTTCGGCCTGGTCGGCTTCGCGGTGATGCTCGCGGGCGTGGCGTTGACGCTGGCCGGGCAGGTTGCTCCCGCGCGCACGGCACGTGGCGCCGCAGTACTGGGTCGCGTGGCAGGGCTCCAGCGGTACCTGGCCGAAGAGACGTCGGCGGATCTGCCGCAGAGCCACCGGCTGGAGTTCGCGTCGCGCTGCCTGCCGTACGCGGCTGTGCTCGGGTTGACGGAGAAGTGGGCGCTCGAGATCGCCGCGACGGATGACGACGACGACCCGGACGCCGGGATCGGCTGGTACTCCGGACCGGAGAACTGGCACCTGTCGAACATCGGCGAGTCGCTGTCGAACTTCGTCGCCGCGTTCGGTGGCACGCTGTCGTCGGCCCGGCGGCTGTTCTGAACTACTGCTCTGAACTACTGCTCTGAGCTACGGCGAAGTTCCGGGCAACGACGAAGCCCGGGTCCCCTTCTGGTGGGGCCCGGGCTTCGTCGTGTTCGTGGTAGTGAGGTCGGTCAGTTGGAGCGCTCCGGTGCGGTCCCGAAGGTGTTGCAGTAGTTCGGGCTCTTGGAGTTGAAGCCGCGCACCGACCAGTAGTTGTGGTTCGCCTTGCTTCCCTGCGACCGGATCATCGGGCGGGAGAACTCGTCGCCGGTGTTGGCGATCAGGGACTTCCAGGTGGTCAGCAGCGGGCCACGGAGCGGGAGGTACGGACCGGAGATCCCGAGGTAGGCCGAGCCCAGGCAGGACGCCTGCAGTTCACGCTTGCGGCTCTCGGCCAGCCTCTCCTCCGCGGTCGGCGCGTTCAGTTGCCGGGAGAGGGAAGCCGCGTAGATACCGCTCAGACGCTGCACGTGGTGCCCGTACTGGTGGGCGAACGTGTCGAGCATCCAGGCGCGACCCGAGACCGGGTTACGCGCGTAGTAGTTCGCGCCGAGCGTGAACGGCATGTAGATCGTCTCGTTCCTGTCGCAGTACGCGCCACGGGTGCCGCGCTCCGTGGCGCACGGGGTGGCGACTGTCCCGGCGTACACGACGAGCTTCGGTGCGCGGTACGGCAGGCCGGCCTTCTTCATGGCCAGCCACCAGGTGCGGTTCATGCAGGGCAGCACCAGCGAGTAGTAGGCCTTCGCTCCGGCGTAGGTCGACGGGACGGCCTTCGGCTCGAGGCACCGCGTCGGGTTGAGCGCGCCGACGGTGTAGAGCTTGCTGGCGGTGACGATCTCGTCGGTCGTCGGCGGCTGGCGCTCGGTCGGGGAGGCGCTCGGGCTGTCCGAAGGGGTCTCCGACGGGGACGCGGACGCCGACGGCGTGTCGGCCGAGACGGGGACCTTGCCGTCGTCTCCACTGTTGCGGAGGGCGAACGTGACACCTGAGCCGACGACCAGGACCGCCAGTACGACAAGGCCGATCAGCAGGCCCCTCTGGGTCTGACGCGGCTTCCGGCGGCGCCCGGGTCCCGGCGGTTGCGGGATCGGGATCGGCGGGTACTGCCACGTCTGCGGCTGCGCCGGCTGTTGCCCCATCATCTGGAAGCCACCACCGGCGGGCCCGCCGGCCGCCGGTCCCTGACCACCTGCGGTCGGACCGCCCTGCCCCCAGCCACCAGTGACCGGTCCACCAGCACCAGGTCCACCAGCACCAGGTCCTCCAGCGTTCGGGCCGTGGCCGCCCGTAGCCGCACGCGGTCCAGTCGCGCCCGGGCCGCCTGCTGTCGGCCCGCCCGCTGCTGGTCTGCTTCCGGCGGGCCCTGTCGGCCATGCCCGCCCTGAGGCCGGGCCGGCATGCCGGGGTCCCTGGCGGCCCTGACCGGCGGAGTCAGAGGCGCCTGGTTGACCGTAGGGCGGCAGGTTCCACGAGAGGCTGCCGGGACGCCTGGGAGCCGGGGGTCGCCCGGACGGCGGTGGCGCCTGGTGTGGCGGGACCTGGTGCGGCGAGACCTGCTGCGCCGGGACCTGGGTGGGGTCGCCGGGTGGGCCGGGTTGCAGGAACTCCTGCGGCTTCTCGGTGGACTCGGTCCACCAGAGGGGCGACTGGCCGTCCCCCGGCGGGGTCTCCGGCGCGGGCCGGTCGGTGGGCTGTTCGCCCTCCGGGTCCGGCTCGTGCGGGTTCCGCCCAGGGGGTGGAGTCCAGTTGTCCGACATCGATACTCCTCACGAGACCTTGCTGGCCGAAGCCGTGAACGTGTTGCAGCTGGTGCTGTCGAGCGTGTTGAAGCCGCGCGCGGCCCAGTACTGGTGACTGGTCCTCGCGCCGTGGTCCCGCGGTCCGCCGCGGTCGTTCTCGTCGCCGGTCTGCGCCTCGACGTACCGGCGATAGATCGTCAGGTCGAGACCGGTGATGCCGTACGAGGTCTTGTTGGCGCCCATGAAGGTGGCGCCCAGGCAGGACGCCTGCAGCTCGAGCCGGCGGCTCACCTCGAGTCGCGCTTGGCGGTCCGGCGCGTCGTACTCGAGCTGCCGGGCGGCGGGCAGGATGCCGGTGAGCTGCTGCAGGTGGTGGCCGAACTCATGGCCGGCTGTGTAGGTGGCCCACATCCGGGAGAAGGACCGGTTCGCGCTGTCGACCGAGCGGTTCCACAGCTGGATGTCGTCCTGGTACTTCAGATAGAGCGTCCGGGTCGCGCCGCAGTAGAAGGAGACGGAGGAACCGCCCGCGCAGGGCGACTGGATCGAGCCCGCCCAGAAGACCACCCGCGGCGCTACGAAGGTGTCGTTGGCCGCTTGGACCTGCGGGGTCCAGGCCTTGTCGAGGCAGCCGACCAGGTTCGCGTAGTACGCCTCGACCGTGGCGCGGGTGTTCAACGCGACCTGCCGCTCGCTGCAGCCGACCGAGCGCTGGACGCCGGTGCTGTAGAAGGCGTTGGTCGTGACGGCTTTCGCGCTGTCCTGCGACGAGGGGGTGGCCGGCGGGTTTCCGGGACGGTCGTCCGGGGCCTCGGTCGAGGTGGTCTGGCCGGCGCCCGGCTGAGGCGCCACCGTCGGCGAGTCGCCGCCACGGAGGGCCAGGGCGGCGATCACGACCACCACCGCCACGCCGCCGAGCACCAGGAGGCCGACCAGCAGCCCGCTGAGATGTTCGCGCGGTGACGCGCCGCCGTGCTGGAAGTGGTGCTCGCCGCTGAAGTCCGGGCCCCAGCCGAAGCGGGGCTGCGCGGAACCGCCGCCTGGCGCGCCGGGCGGCGGGTGGTGGCCGTAGAGCGGTATCGAGCCGTCGGGCAGTGGCCCCGGCGGCTGATGCGGCCCTGGTGGCGCGCTCCGTTCTTCGTTCGACACGGTCGTTCCTCATCCCCCCGGGACACCCAAGGCGTGATCCGGGGGACCAGGCTAACCACCACGAGCGCTCTACGTCTGCACATGGGTGCGGCGGACGTCTAGCTCACCCTCGCCGCGGAAGCGGTGAAGGTGTTGCAGGAGGCTGGACTGCGGCTGGTGTAGCCCTTCTGGGCCCAGTACTTGTGGTTGCTCTTGCTCCCGTGGTCACGCTGCGGGTCGATGGTGGCTCCGATCAGCCACTGCCACTGGCGCAGCGATTCGCCGCTGAGCGGGTAGCTGCGCTTGTTGGCGCCGATGAAGATGTCGCTGAAGCAGGAGGCCTGCAGCTCGAGCCGGCGGCTGCCCTGCAACTCCAGTGCCTTGCTGGGTGCCTCGTACCGCAGCTGGCTGTTCGCCTGGAAGATGCCGGTCAGGTTCTGCACGTGGTGCCCGTACTCGTGCGCGAACTGGTGCAGCATCCACATCCGGGCCCAGACGCGCTGGTAGTTCTCCGGGTGGCGGTTGTAGTTGCCGATGTCCTCGGTGAGGTTCATGTAGATGGTCTCGTTGCCGCTGCAGTAGAACGGCGGCCCGCTGTCGCTCCAGACGCCGCATGGCGTGCTCACGTTGCCCGAGAACACCATCACCGTCGGCGGCCTGAAGCTGCCCCCTGCCTTTCGCACCAGCGCCGGCCAGGCTCGGTTCAGGCAGTTGCGCAGGTTGATGTAGTTGGTCCTCGCCCCGGCCACGGTCGACGGCCTGGCCTTGGACTCCTTGCAGTTGACCGACGGCATCGTGCCGGCCTTGTACAGCCGGTTGATGCTGACCAGCTGGAGGTTCGTCGGGCCGGGCTTGGGCTTCGGGGCCGAGGTCGTCCGCGGCGCGGTCGGCTTGACCGGCGGCTGGGTGGTCCTCGTCGGCTGGGTGGCCGGCGGCGCCTTGGTGGCAGAGGTGGGCGGAGCCGCGGTCGGTGTCTCGGACGGCCCGCTTGTCGGGTTGTAGGTGGTGGTCGGGTACGGCTCGCTCGTGTACGAAGGGTCGCCCTTCAGCAGGTTGACCCCGGCAACCAACCCGACTACTCCGAGGACGGCGGTGCTGAGGACCAGGAGGACCACCCTGGCCGAGCTCCTCTTCTTCGGCGGCCGCTGCGGTCCACCCGGCTGAGGAGCACCCCAACCGAACCCCTGCGGCATCCCGCCGTACTGACTGCCGCCGTACAGCGGAACGCCGCTATGGGGAGCCCCGTACTGCGGGGGTCCGCCGTACTGGGGTCCGCCGCCGTACTGCGGGGCGCCGTACTGGGGGTTGCCGCCTTGGGCGGGCGGCGGGCCGTAGTACTGGCCTTGGGAGGGCGGGTGGTTCCCGGGTGGCGGCATCTGCCCTTGTTGCGGGGGCTGCTGCGGGTACTGCCCGGGGGCTCCCCACTGGTTGTCGGACACGCGCTCTCTCCAGTGCCCCGCCAGCGGACCGAGTACGCGACCTGGGGCGCGGCCGTGCGGAGCCGACGCTATCCGAGCCCCGGTTCAGCCGTCAGCTCACCTGCGAGCCGGGTGCCGCGAAGGTGTTGCAGACGGCTGGGTTGCGCCCGTTGAAGCCGCGCCGGCCCCAAAACCCGTGGCTCTTCTTACTGCCGTGGTCCCTGGGCAGGTAGGGGACGTCGCCGCTGTTGTTCACGACATACAGCCACTGGTTGTAGAGCAGGCCGGTGAGGCCGTAGCTGCGGCGGTTGCTCCTCACCGGGTCGAGCCGGCGCCCCGACGCTCCGGCCCGCGTCAGCCTACGCAGCCGCCGAGCTATCGCCGGTCCACTCGCGGGTCGTTGCGCTCGGCATGGGTCGCGATAGGGTGCCCCCTGTCGACGGCCCGTTCCGGCCGCCGGTGACTCGGTACGACCTGCCCCGGCCGCCCGGCTGTCGGACAGGGGCCCGCTGGGCCGATTCCATCCTGACCCTCTCGATACGGTGTGATTGGGCGATGCGTCTACGTCTGCTCGGGGCATCTCTGTGTGTCCTCGGTTTCCTGACCCTGACCGGCGTCCAGGCGGGTGCGTCCGGCACCGCAGGCAGCGCGGACCCGGTGGTCACCAACTACGACACCGAGATCCGGGTCGAACGCGACGGGCTCCTGAAGGTGTCCGAATCGTGGAAGCTGAGCAATGTGTCCGGGACATTCACCCGGTTCGTCGTCACCCGTGAGCACCTGGCCGACGACGTCGACCACGTGCAGAAGATCGAGGACGTGCAGGTCAAGGTGGCCGGCCAGGACAAGAAGTCCGAGCTGGCCACCAACGGCGACATCAGCTCGATCGCGGTCGCGGACATCTCCGGCGACATCCAGCTCGACTTCACCTACACCGTTCGCGGCGCGGTCGCCGAGACGCTGAACGGCACCGAGGTCCGGTTCGCCCCGCTGACCGGGATGAACCTGACCGTGCAGGACGCGAACGTCACCTACAGCACGCCCGAGGTCACCCACGTCTCGTGCTTCGCGGGCGCGATCGACAGCAACACCCCGTGCACCCTCGCGCAGATCGGCGAGACCGCCGGTCCGACCTTCCGCCAGCAGGGCCTGCCGCCGGGCAACACCGTGCGGATGACGGTCGGCTTCCCGAAGGGCGAGATCGCCGCGAACTCGATCGTCGAGTACCGCAAGACCTTCAAGCGCGCCTTCTCGACCGACACCGCGCAGCTCGTCACCGCGCTGGCGGTGCTGCTGCTCGGCGCCCTCGCGCTGCTCGCCCTGTACCGCTTGCGCGGACGCGACCAGGTCGACCCGCGTCGCGTCGTACCGGCTTCGCTGTTCAGCCTCGGCCAGGACACCCGGATCGACTTCACCCCGCCCGCCGACCTGCGGCCCGGTGAGGTGGGCACCCTGATCGACGAGCGGATCGACCCGGTCGACGTGACCGCGACGATCATCGACCTCGCCGTTCGCGGCCACCTGACCATCACCGAGCTGGAGCACGAGACCGAGTACTCGCGCCCCGACTGGGAGCTCCGCCGGGTGGCGAACGCGCCGTCCGAGGAACTGCAGCGATACGAGAACGTCCTGGTCCGCGCCATCTTCGGCGACTCCGACTCGGTCCTCGTCTCCGAGCTCGGCCGCCAGGTCCGCGCCAACCTCGGCCAGGTCCAGGACGCCCTGTACGACGGGGTCGTCAAGCGCGGCTGGTTCACCGAGCGCCCGGACCGCACCCGCTCCCTGTGGGCCACCATCGGCATCGGCGTCACCGTGCTCGGCGTCATCCTGACCATCGTCCTGGCCCTCGTGTCCAGCTGGGGACTCCTCGGCCTCGCGATCACCGCGGTGGGCGTAGGCCTGCTGCTGGTCGGCCGCCACATGCCCGCCAAGGCCCCGGCCGCGGGCCGCGTCCTCGGCCAGGTCGCCGCCATCCGCGGCGAGCTGCTCGAGATGGACGTCAGCGAACTCCCGACCGACCAGCACGCCGAGCTCTGCTCCCGAGCCCTCCCGTATGCCGTGGTCCTGGGCGGCTCCGAGCGCTGGATCGACGCCCTGGTAGCCACCGACGACGACCAGGACGAAGACGAGGGCTTCCACTGGTACCGAGGCCCCCGCGGCTGGCACCTCCAATACCTCCCGGACTCCCTCCGCAACCTGACCACCAACCTCACCGGCGCCCTCTTCACCCGCTGATCCACCTGCAGGTGATCCACCCCGGACGCCAGCTCGCCGCTCACCTGCGGGCGCCCCGGTTCAGCTGCCGGCGTCGGGGTCGTCTGCCGCAGCCTGGGGTCGGCTGTCCTGGTGGGCTCGGTCGTGGTCGGGTTCCTCGACCCACTCGAGCAGGTCGCCGGGCTGGCAGTCGAGCACCCGGCACATTGCTTCCAGGGTGCTGAAGCGCACGGCCTTGGCCCGGCCGTTCTTCAGTACTGCGACGTTCGCCGGCGTGAGCCCGACCAGTTCGGCGAACTCGCCCACGCCCATCTTGCGCTTGGCGAGTTCGACGTCGATGCGGACCACGATGGGCATCAGATGACCGCTTCCATGTCGGTGCGCAAAGTCGTGGCCTGCCGCAACAATGCCCGCATCACCACCACCAGCAGCAGTACCACCCCGCCGACCAGCCCCATCACGAACAGCAGCAACGGCGCACCGGGATCGTCGGCTCGCGACGCGAAGTACAGGGAGACGCCGCCGTAGAGCGCCCACCCGGTGGCCATTGCCACCACGATCGAGTCGACCCACTTGAAGGCGTCCTCGCTGAAGATCCGGTCGACCTTGACCAGGGTGAGCAACCTCCACGTACAAACGATCACGACCTGGACGCACAACAACTCCACGATCGCGAAGGCCGTCAGCGGCCAGCGCAGGTAGGCGTTCTCAGGATCCTGCTCAGCCATGTGCGCGAACTGCCCCGGAAACGACATGGTCTGCAACAGAACCAGCACGGCGAACAGCAGCACGAGAAGAACTCTGAGGGGAACAACCACCCGCTCCAACATCTGCATGCATCGACTATCACCGTCTACCTATCGCTAGTCAATCGATCGCCCCTGGGTGGCGCTGGAGAAGCCGGGGCGTGAGTAAACCCGTTGGAGCGGTGGCGGGTTGGTGTCTAGCGTGAGCCCGCGTGGATGCATTGAAGGTGCTGCAGCTAGAGGCCGAGACAATCTGGCCGCCAGTCGACGGCGGGTTGGGGGACGCCACCATCGCGGTCACCGCTGTCACCTATGACGGACAGTCGATCACGATCACCGGCGCGACTCTGCTGGCGCCGGACTCCGCGATCGGAGTGAGCATCGCGCGCTGTTGGCTTCTGGAGTCGACGACCTCGTACTCCGTTCCGCCGGGGTTGCGCCTGGTCAGTACGGCCGGCTCCTATCGCCCGCCGAGTGGTTGGTCCGCGGAGGAGTGGGACAGCCTGATGAACGGCGACCAAGGCCCGTGGGTCGCACTGGTCGAAGGCGAACAGGTGCTGAGCCTGGCGCATTGCGCGCGCCTCACCGATCGGGCCGCGGAGGTCGGAGTACAGACCGAGGACCAAGCGCGCGGCCGTGGACTCGCCTCCGTGACTGTGTTGGCGTGGACCGAGCGGATGCGACACTGGGATCTGACCTTGTTATACAGCGCTTTCGAGGCCAACCGGGCCTCCCATCGCGTGGCCGCCAAGTGCCAGGCCACACCCCTCGGCAGACTCACTCGAGTCTTCGCCGAGCCCAGCTCCGCAGAAGCCGGATGAGTGACGTGGGAGACCCGCGAAATGCTTCACCGCCTCGACGACAAACACCCCTGGCTGGAACAGCTCAGCTCCTGAGCCCGATCGCCGAGGACAGGCGGGTGATGTACGCAACGACAGGAAGTACTGCGTTCTTCGTGCGCCTGAACCGCCTCAGTAGGCGTGAAGGTCGGGGTCGCGGGCGACGTCTTCCTGTCGTTCGGTACAGCCGGGCCTAAGCCGCAGCCCCGGGGACTCTTGTCAGGCGAGTTGGCCGCCTAACAGCCTCGCGGCGGCCCGGCACCTATCCCAGGCCGTCTGGTGATCGCTCGCTGCGACCACCTGGCATTCGCTGAGCGGCGACGGGAGGAGGTGCGTGGGTTGGATTTACCTGGAGGGGGTGGAACCGCCCGTACGCCGCCCCCGGCATACGGGCGGTTCCTGATCGGGTTACCAGTTGGGCTGGGAGCCGGTGGTGGGAGGTAGCTGTGTGGTGGTGGGGTGGAGGACATAGACGAGGCCGCCGGAGTGGGGGACCCAGGCGTTTTCGAAGGCTTCGCGGTCGTAGGTGGTGCGGACCTGGTCGTTGGAGGCGATCAGGTGGGAGGCGGGGTCGTTGACGACGACGTTGCCGGCGGCGTCGAAGCCGACGATGACCATCAGGTGGCCGTTGGTGCCGTAGCCGGCGCCGGGGAGGTCGCCCTTCTTGAAGGAGAGGGAGGCGACCAGCGGGATGCCCGCTTTGATGAACTGCTCGGCCTCGGTGAGCGACCTCAGCCGGGTGACGAAGGTGTCGATGCCACGGGTAGCGGCGTACGCGGTGTTGAAGGGCCAGTTGCCTGCGCCGTCGTACTCATAGTCGAAGACCGAGCGGGCCGAGTGGTCCACCTGCGGATCCGCGTCGGTCGGGTCCACCCAGGCGGTGTCGGCCGCGGTCGGGCCGGCGCCGTAGTAGTCGAGCACCATGGCCGTGGAGGTGGCCGAACACCAGGCCTCGCCACCGCCGTCCCACTGCGGATAGTGCCCGATGTGCGTCTCTTGCGAATAGGTCGGTACGTCGAGCACCTGGCCTTCGGCTCCTCCCAGGGGGCTGGCCGGGACCTTCTTCTCGTCGGGCAGGCGGGATGCCATCGCACTGACTGAGCGGACTACGGGCGACTGGGTCGTGCCGGACAGGCGGTACAGCGTCACCTTCAGCTGCCAGCTGTCGAGGGTCCGGCCGGTCGCGGCGACGAAGGTGTCGACGGCGACGGAGCCGTTGGTGTCGCCCTGGCTCGGTACCGATGTGCGGTGGATGTCGCCGGCCGCGGTGTCGTCGCCGCTCGACCAGCGGCCGAGCACGTACCACTTGGTGGTCGTGCCGAGATCCGTGTGGCCGGCCATCGACACCTCGACCCAGGTCCCGGGCGGAGTGGTGGCGTTCCACGAGGCGATCAGCTCGGTCAGGCCGAAGGAGGTCGGCACCTGTGGGGAGGTCCAGCTCGTCTGGTCGTAGCTCTTGGCCGTGCCGTCGCCGAACGGATCGACGTACGAGCTGGTGCCGGTCGACGTGCCGAAGGTCAGGGAATCGTCGGCCACGGTGGTGCCGGACCGGGTGCCGGAGAGGAAGTCGGAGGTCGACGTCCACGTCTCGTACGCAATGTCGCGCTGCTGAGGTTGCTTGGCTGCCTCGCTCGGCACGGTGGCGAGGCTCAGCACGAGGACACCGGTGATCAGGGCGGCGAGAGCGCGGGCGGCGGTCATGTTTTCGACGGTAGTCCTGCCGCCACCCGCTGTCGCGGTGAACGCGTGCCGCGTTGTGTGTGTAGTTGGTTAATTACTTTCCGCGCTCGGACCACTCGTCCGCGAGGAGCGCGAAGACGAGTTCGTCGGTCCACTCACCCTTGAGGAACTCGTTGCGAACGAAGTGCGCCTCCTGCCGCATCCCCAGGCGCTTGAGCAGGTTCGCGGAACCGGTGTTGCGGTGGTCCAGGCGGCCGATGATCCGGTGCATGCCGAGTTCCTCGAAGCCGAGCCGGAGCAGCTCGACCGACGCCTCGGCGGCGAAGCCGCGGCCGTGGAAGTCGGGGTGGAAGACGAAGCCGATCTCGCCCGTGCGGTGCTCTGCGCTGTGAACGAACAGCGTGACCTCGCCGACGTGCTGACCGGTGTCCCGCATGATCACTGCGACTGTGAGCGCCTGTCCGTCGGTATCCATCGGTACGTCGGCCAGCCGGCCGGCCAGGGACTCCCGGACTTGTTCGGGCGTTCTCGACTCGTATAGCAGGAAGCGGGTGACGTCGTTGTTCGACTGGAGCTTCAGCAGGTCGTCGTAGTCGGTCTCGAGATAGCGGCGAAGGGTCAGACGGTCGGTCTCGATCGGCAACGAATAAGTCACCCATCGAGCCTAGGAGACACCCGCAACCCAATTTGCTGCGGCCTTCCCGGCGGCGGGTCGCCGATTGCCGATGGTGGAATCGTCGCTTCCCGGACGCGGATCGTCCGCATTGGGGTTTAGGTTTGGCGCCATGGACACCACTGACACCCCGTGGGAACCGCCGCTGGCGGGCACTGAAGTGGAGGCGCTCCTCGGGGCGCTCGACCGGCTGCGGATGACCTTTCGCTGGAAGGCCGACGACCTCGACTCCGCCGGGCTGCAGACCCGTATCGGGGCTTCCTCGCTGACCCTCGGCGGTCTGCTGAAGCACCTCGCCGCCCAGGAGGACTACCAGTTCACCGTGAAGCTGCGCGGGGAACCGGTGGGTGCGCCCTGGGACGCGACCGGCTGGGACGGCAGCAACGACTGGGAGTTCACCTCCGCCGCCGATGACACTCCCGACGAGCTGTACGCGCTGTGGGACGGAGCCGTCGAGCGTTCGCGCGCGAGGCTCGGCGCGGCCCTGGCTGAGGGTGGACTCGACCAGTTGATCCACGCCTCCTCGGACGAGGGTGAGCACGCCAATCTGCGGCGGCTCGTGTGCGATCTGATCGAGGAGTACGGCCGACACACCGGCCAGGCCGACCTGCTCCGCGAGGCGGTGGACGGCCGCGTCGGCGAGGACCCACCCGGCGGCTGGAAGCCCCGAGCGGCCCAGACCACCTGACCGCAGTACCGGGTCAGCTCCCAGACCACGTGACCGCCCGGCCGGCTCGGCCTCCACGGACCACCTGACCGCAGTACAGAGCCCGCCTGTGGAGAATTGTCAAGAGCAGTCTCGAATCACCGTTACCCTTGATCGGTGACACTTCGCTTGTATGACACCGCGACAGCAGCAGTGAGGGATTTCGAGCCGGTCCATCCGGGCAAGGTCGGGATCTACCACTGTGGGCTGACGGTGCAGGGTGCCCCGCACGTCGGGCACATCTACAAGGAGATCGTGTTCGACGTCCTGCGGCGCTGGCTCGAGCGGTCCGGCTACGACGTCACCGTGATCGCGAACGTGACCGACATCGACGACAAGATCCTCGCCAAGTCGGCCGAGCGGCACATCCCGTGGTGGGCGCACGCCTACGAGTTCGAGCGCGAGCTGCACTGGGCGTACGACGTGCTCGGCTGCCGCCCGCCGACGTACGAGCCGCGCGCGACCGGTCACATCCCCGAGATGGTGGAGATGATCGACGCGCTGCTCGCGAGCGGCCACGCGTACGTCGCGCCCGACGGCTCGGGTGACGTCTACTTCGACGTCAAGTCCTGGCCGTCGTACGGCGAGCTCTCGAACCAGCGGATCGACGACATGGAGCCGGCTGAGGACGCCGACCCGCGCGGCAAGCGCGACCCCCGGGACTTCGCGCTGTGGAAGGGCTGGACCGAGGACACCCCGCGGACCGCGTCCTGGCCGACCCCGTGGGGACGAGGCCGTCCGGGCTGGCACCTGGAGTGCTCCGCGATGGCGGGCAAGTACCTCGGCACCGAGTTCGACATCCACGGCGGCGGCCTCGATCTGCGCTTCCCGCACCACGAGAACGAACTGGCCCAGTCGAAGGCGATCGGGCAGAAGTTCGCCCGCTTCTGGATGCACAGCGCGCTCGTCACCGCGGCCGGCGAGAAGATGTCGAAGTCGCTCGGCAACGGCGCCATCGTGCGCAACGTGGTCGAGCAGGTGCGGCCGATCGAGCTGCGGTACTACCTGGTCAGCTCGCACTACCGGTCCGTGGTCGAGTTCTCGATGGCCGCGCTGGAGGAGGCCGCGACCAGCTTCCAGCGCGTCGAGGGGTACGTCGACCGCGCCACCGAGGTGACTGGTGGTGTCCAGCCCGCGGCGGATGTGCCGCAGGCCTTCGTCACCGCGATGGACGACGACCTCGGGACGCCAGCCGCGGTCGCCGTACTGCACAACACCGTGCGGGACGGCAATAAGCTGGTCGCCGACGGGGATTCCGTTGCCCTGAAGGAAAACCTGGCCTCCGTGCGCGCGATGCTCGGCGTGCTGGGGCTGGACCCGCTGGCCGAGCCCTGGGTGTCCCGGACCGGGGCGACCGACGAGCTCACCGAGGTGGCCGACGGGCTGGTGAAGGCTCTGCTGGACCAGCGTCAGGCCGCCAGGGAACGCAAGGACTATGCCGCCTCGGACGAGATCCGCGACCGGCTCAAGGCGCTGGGCGTCGTCGTCGAGGACACCCCGCAGGGGCCTCGCTGGACGATCGCTGCGCCCCACTCAACCGAAGGAAACTGAAGTGCCAGGCAGTAGTCAGCGCAAGGGCGCGATCCGCAAGAAGCCCCGAGGCAACCCGACCGCCGGTTCCGGCGGCCGGGTCCGTCGCGGGCTGGAGGGCAAGGGCCCGACGCCCAAGGCGGTGGACCGCACCAAGCACCCCGCGCACAAGCGGGCGAAGGCGCAGGAGCGCGCCAAGGAGCGCACCGGCGGTCGTCGCCAGAACAGCAAGGACGTCGGCGAGTCCACCGTCGAGTGGGTCTACGGCCGCAACCCGGTGGTCGAGGCACTGCGCGCGGGCGTTCCGGTCAGCGCGCTTTATGTTGCCGAGGGCACCGAAAGGGACGCCCGGCTGCGGGAGGCGCTGCTGATCGCCGTCGAGCACGGCATCTCGCTGCTCGAGGTGCCGCGCACGGAGATGGACCGGCTCACCAGCCACGGCGCCCACCAGGGTGTCGCGGTCCAGATCCCGCCGTACGAGTACGCCCACCCGGACGACCTGCTCGCCCGTGCGTACGACGTCGGCCAGGCGCCGCTGATCGTGGCGCTCGACGGCGTGACGGACCCCCGCAACCTGGGTGCCATCACCCGGTCCGCCGCCGCCTTCGGGGCTCATGGGGTGCTCGTGCCGGAGCGTCGTACCGCCTCCATGACGGCGTCGGCGTGGAAGACCTCGGCCGGTGCCGCAGCCCGGATCCCGGTCGCCCGCGCGACCAACCTGAACCGCGCGCTGAAGTCCTACAAGGACGCCGGCCTGCTCATCGTCGGCCTCGACATGGGCGGCGAGGTGGAGCTCCCCGAACTGGTGGACGCCACCGAGCCCCTCGTCCTGGTGGTCGGCAGCGAGGGCAAGGGCCTGGCCCGCCTGGTCCGCGAGAACTGCGACATCATCGTCTCCATCCCAATCACCACCGCCACTGAATCCCTCAACGCCGGCATAGCCACCGGCGTAGCCCTCTACGAAATCTCCCGCCGCCGCGGCTGAACCGGTGGGTACGGCTGAACCCGGCGGTTCTCGGGATCTTGAACACCATCTCGGGACCTGGGACAGGAAATAACCTGTCCCAGGTCCCGACTTGGTGTCCGAACCCACCAGCCGCACACACTCGGGTCGCAGACGATCAAGCCGCGTTGGCGCGGGCGAGCGCTTGGTGGAGGCGGTCGCCGGTCTCCCGAGGACGATCCAGATCGGCCCACCCGACCCTGACGAACGAGTAGCCGAGTTCGCGGAGCCGGTCCTCGCGCCACTTCTCGGCCAGGAGTACCTTCGGCGAGTCGTACTTCTCAGCTCCGTCGAACTCGACGATCAAGGTCTTTCTGCATGAGGAAGTCGACCCGGCCGAGCAGCTGCCCATCCGAGTTGCGAATCTCCACCTGCAGTTTCGGTGGTGGAACACCCTGGTTGGCCATCAGCACCCTCAGTCTGGATTCGCCGACGGACTCACTGGCGCCGTCGGCGAAGGCAACCGCAGTACGGCAGGCGGGCGAGCCGGGCCAATGCTGCAGACGTTTCGCCATACTGAGCAGCTGTTCCGCTGTCGCAATCCCTTCGCGCAGGGCAGCATCGCACAGCACGACACCCACCTCGTACGACGAAGTGCAGGTTGTCTCGATGATCGCGGGACTGGTGAGACGCAAGCCTTGGACTTCGACGACGTCGTCCGCCATCAGCGGTGACCGATGGATCTGCGAGGTCCGATCGGACCTTGCTCGTCCGGCCATCCTGGTGAGCTGAACGCGGTCCAGGTTGAATCCCCAGTCCGGCAAGCCATGGAGCAAGGCTGCCGACTGATGGCTTATCGCCACCTCTCCGCTCATCCGCTCGATCACCACGCGAGCCATCAGTTCGTGCAGCCGCCTCGTCCGCTCCCAAGGCGATTCACCCTCCGGCAAGCGGTCAGGCTCGGCGTAGGCGTTCCGGCAGAGCCGCGTCCACTGACCCTTGCGGAGGCGTAGACGGATCTCGCTGTCGCTATAGCCGGCTTCCAACGCATCAAGGCGCGTGAACCACCCGCCACGCTCGTCGGTCACGTTGCTCAATCTCTTGTTCACACCAGAGAACATGCAGGCGATTCCACCGGCCATCTATCTGCATCACCAACCTGTGGACGGCCGATTGTCCCTGGGGACAGCCAGTTGTCGGGGGTCCGGACAAGAAGGTGGGACCTCGGACAGGGAATGACCTGTCCGAGGTCCCGACGTACTGTTCAAACCACCCACCAAGCCCGCAGGGGCAAGCGAGCGCGAATGTCAGTAGACGCTGACGCCGTAACGGCTCAGCACCTCGGTGACGGGCTGGAAGAAGGTCGTGCCACCGGAGGAGCAGTTGCCGCTGCCGCCCGAGGTCAGACCGAGCGCGATGCTGCCGGCGAACAGCGAGCCGCCGGAGTCGCCGCCCTCGGCGCAGACGTTGGTCCGGATCAGGCCGGTGACGGTGCCCTCGGCGTAGTTCACCGTGGCATTCAGGCCGGTGACCGAGCCGCTCCGCACACCGGTCGTGCTGCCGCTGCGCTTGACCGCCTGGCCAACGCTGGCGTTACCGGCCGCGGTGATGTCCTGGTACGAGCCGTTGTAGAGGTACACGTTGCCGGGGTGGTTCGTGTACGACGTGCTGTACCGGACGATGCCGTAGTCGTTGCCCGGGAAGCTGGTCCCGTACCGGGTGCCGAGCACGGTCGACTGCGAGGAGTTCGCGTACCAGGTGCTGGACAGGTTCGTGCAGTGGCCGGCGGTGAGGAAGTAGTAGGTGCTGCCGCTGCGGACATTGAAGCCGAGCGAGCAACGGTAGCCACCTCCGTAGATGGCCTGGCCGCCACTGATCCGCTTGCTGAGGACGCCGGGCAGTTTCTCCAGGGTGACCTGGCTGCCGAAGCGCTTGGTGACGGCGGTGAGCGCGTCGAACTTGGCGCCGCTCACGGTGTCGTCGTACGAGACGATGATCCGCCCGCTCTTCTGGTCAGTCATCCAGGCGGTGCCCGGGATGGACGCGTCGCGGGACAGGGTGGAGGTGATGGTGCTCGCTGACGCGATCTCAGGACTCGGGGCGGCCGAGGCCTGGGTGGCCAGCAGAGCGGTGGTTGCTGCCAAACCGGCTGTTGCCAGCAGAGCGGCGGTACGGCGGACGGAATTCAGCTTCACGGTCGGCCTCCTCACGATGAAGGACGCGCTCGGGGCGGGAGCGTCCTTGGCTCAACCGTGGTAGCCATACCCACTATATCCCTGAGTATTCAGTTAATTCCGGAGCGTAGGGTTAACCTCCGTAGGTCAGCGTCCGCCGCAGCACCTGCCGCTGCTCCTCCAGCGCGGCGTGCTCCACCTCGACCGTCCACTCATCGCCCGTCACCTTGACGCTCATCACCCCGTTGTCGAACCACGGCCCGTACGCAGTGCGCCAGGTGGCGGCGACATCCGCGACCTTGGCGGAGCGGGCCAGCCGGTGCAGGAGAGCCGTCATCCCACGGCTGTCCAGCAGCTTGTTCGCCAGTTGGATGTACTTCCCGACGGGATTCCGGAAGGGCGACATGGTCAGCTGGCGGATCGCAGTACCGGGGTGGTCGACGGTGATCAGGCCCGCCTCGGCCAGGTAGCTGCAGTGCACGTCGCCCGACAGCATCAGGATCGAGGTCGGCGCGTTCTGGCCGCGGATCAGGTCGGTGAACAGGTCGGTCAACAGGTCGAAGGACTTCCGGAACGAGGCCCAGTGCTCCAGATCCATGCCCTGCCGGATCCTCTCGCCGATCCGGGCGGCGCGCGGTCCCCAGGCGCCGGACGAGACCGCCTCGTCCCAGCCTTCCAGGTGGTGTAGCCCGGGCGTCAGCAGGAACGGCAGCGTCGAGGCGAACAGCAGATGGTGGATCGGCTGCGTGGCGTCGACCGTGTGCCTGCGGACCCATTCCCACTCGTGCGCGTCCACCATCGCCCGTTCGTCCGGATCCAGATGCCGCGAGCAGCGGGAGTCGACGGCGACGAGCCGTACTCCGCGTGACCGTGCGCCGAAGTCCCGGTAGTAGCTCCAGCGAGTGGAGGCCGCGTCCTCGTCCGCCTCCCAGGCGAAGGCGTCCAGGTAGGAGCTGCGTTCGTCCTCGTCCTCGAGCGCCCGCATCGCCGCGTACGTCGGGTCCTTGTCCAGCTGCTCCGGCGAGAGGTTGCCCAGGTGCTGGTAGACCCAGTACGACGCGTAGGCGCCGACGACCCGGTCGTGCCACCACGGCTGCGAGGTGACCCAGCGGCGCCAGCTGAGCGAGGTGTTCCAGTCGTCCCGCAGGTCGTGATCGTCGAGCAGCATGCACAGCGGGACCGTGGAGAAGAGCCACCGGACGGCCGGAGTCAGCCAGGCGTCGTCGTACAGCCAGGTGTACTCCTCGAAGTTGCCGATCTCGTCGGCCACCTCGGACCCCTGCCGGCCACCGTGCGCCTCGCGGAGCTTCTCGAGTACCGCGTCCGAGGGGTCGTCGGCGTACACCTGGTCGCCGAGCAGCAGCAGTGCGTCCGGTCGCTCGGTGTCGCCACCGGCCATCCGTTCGGCCAGGGCGACGAGGGCGTCCGGGCCGAAGTCCTTGAACCCCTGCTCGTCGAACGGGGCCGACCGCCGGCACGACCCGAACGTCAGCCGGAAACTCCCGTCGGCCTTCGGCGTCTGGATCACACTCGGCCCGTACGGCGTCTCGGCCGGCGGCCACACCTGCGCCCCGTCCAGGTGCACCTCGTACGGCGTCGCGGTGGCCGGCTCGAGGTCTTCGATCAAGACCAGCGCGTAGTGGTGTCCGTGCACGGACCAGGTGCTCGTCCGGTGGCCGAGGATCTCCACCTGACAGGGCCGGGTCGTCTCCACCCAGACGGTCGCGCGCGTCTGGTCGACGTACCGGAGAAGAGGCCCCAACTTGAGGTCCACGTTGGTCTGCTGCACCTCAAGCACGCTACAGCCGAGACCCAACCTGACGTCAGGTCCAGCCGTGCCGCCGAAGTCAGCTTCGCTGCCGAGTCCGCGCCGAGGTCAGTCGTGGCGGAGGGAGTGCAGGACGAACGAGGCGAGCTCGCGGTACGCCTCGGCGTCGGTCAGCCCGGTCCGCCGGGCGATGTCGCCGCGCTGGATCGCTTGCATCGTGTGCGCGATCATCTCCGCCGCGAAGCCGATGTCGACCTGCCGGAAGGCCTTGCTGTCAATGCCTTCCTCGATCAGCGACCGGACCCGGTCCGCCGCGATCCGGGTGTTCCGCTCGTACACGGAGCGTGCCGGGGCGAAGGTCGCCACGTCGTCCAGGAACGTGCGGGTGGCCGGCCGGAGCGCGTCTGCGACCGCGTTCAGATAGGCGGCGATCCGGCGGTCGGGCCGGGTCTGCTTGCCGACCGCGGACTCGACCTCCGCGGTGGCATTCTTGAAGTAGTGCTTGACCACCTCGACGGCGAGCTGTTCCTTGCTCGGCGCCAACGCGTACAGGGTCGTCTTGCTGCAGCGCAGCTCCGCGGCCAGGTCGTCCAGGGTGAACCGGCTGAAGCCTTGGGTCAGGAACAGGGACAGAAGCCGGTCGAGCAGCTCGGACTGCCTGCGGGTGCGGCGTCCCGGGACGACTGTTGTCATATCGAGACAGCATAGAACGATACGGAGTTATGGTCTTCAGTATCAATAGGAGTATCATTTCGTCAGCTGTTGAGAGGGGTGCCTGATGGCTGTCGATCGCTTGCTCCCGACCGAGGAGTCCACCGACCTGCTGGGCCTGGTCCGGGATCTGTGCGCAAACGAGCTCACGCCGTACGCGGCGAAGGCCGAGGAAACCGAGACGTTCCCGCGGGACGCCTTCCGGACCCTCGGCAAGGCGGGCCTGCTGGGCCTGCCCTATCCGGAGCAGTACGGCGGCGCCGAGCAGCCGTACGAGGTCTACCTGCAGATGCTGGAGGAGATCGCCGCCGCCTGGATGTCGGTCGGCGTCGGGTTGTCGGTCCACACCATGACGAGCTACGCCGTCGCCACGTTCGGGACGCCCGATCAGCGCGAGTTGCTGCTGCCCGACATGATCGGCGGCGAGCTGCTCGGTGCGTACGCGCTGTCGGAGCCGCAGGCGGGCTCGGACATCAGCGGGATGACCACGAAGGCCGTTCGCGACGGGGACTACTACGTGATCAGCGGCACCAAGTCGTGGATCACCCACGGCTCGCACGCCGACTTCTACACCACCTTCGCCCGGACCTCGGCCGATCCGAAGCACGGCATCTCCGCGTTCCACGTGCCCGCTGACGCCGAAGGCCTCAGCTTCGGGGCGCCCGAGCGGAAGATGGGGTTGACCGGTTCGACCACGACGCTGGTCAACTACGACCGTGTCCGGGTGCCCGCGGCGAACCTGATCGGCGCTGAGGGCGACGGCATGCGGATCGCCCTGTCCGCGCTCGACTCGGGCCGGCTCGGGATCGCCGCCTGCGCCGTGGGGCTGGCCCAGGCCGCGCTCGATGTCGCCTCGTCGTACGCGTTGGAGCGGCAGCAGTTCGGGCACGCGATCGCGGAGTTCCAGGGGCTGCAGTTCCTGCTGGCGGACATGGCTGCCGCAGTGGAGTCGGCCCGCGCGACGTACGTCCAGGCCGCCCGGCGGCGCGACCTCGGCCGGCGGTTCACCCAGCAGGCGGCGATCGCCAAGCTGATCTGCACCGACGCCGCGATGAAGGTGACCACCGACGCGGTCCAGGTGCTCGGTGGCTACGGTTACACCCGCGAGTTCCCGGCCGAGCGGTACATGCGCGAGGCCAAGGTGACCCAGATCTTCGAAGGAACCAACCAGATCCAGCGGCTGGTGATCAGCCGCGACCTGCTCAGGAGTGTTCGATGAAGCTTGGCCCGTCCGATGTCGCGCTCGTCACCGGTGGTGGCTCCGGGCTCGGTGAAGCCACCGTTCGCCGGATCGCCGAGTCCGGCGCCGGTGTGGTGATCTGCGACCTCCCGTCCTCGGCCGGCAAAGCGATCGCGGACGAGCTCGGGGACCGGGTCGACTTCGTGCCCACCGACGTCACCGACGAGGTCGCGGTGACGGCTGCACTGGACGTGGCCGCGTCGCTGGGTTCGCTGCGCCTGGTCGTCACCTGCGCCGGCATCGCCACCCCGGGCCGGATCGTGGGCCGCAAGGGTCCGTTGCCGCTGGCAACCTTCCGGCAGGTGGTCGAGGTCAACCTGATCGGCACCTTCAACGTGCTCCGGCTCGCCGCCGAGCGGATGATCGACCTGCCCGCCGGCGAGGACGGCGATCGCGGCGTCGTGGTGATGACCGCCTCGATCGCCGCGTACGACGGCCAGATCGGCCAGGCGGCGTACGCGTCCAGCAAGGGCGGCATCGTCGGCCTCACCCTGACGGCCGCCCGCGACCTGGCGGACAAGGGCATCCGGGTGGTCACCATCGCCCCTGGCACCATGGAGACCCCCATGCTCGCCGGCCTCCCCGAAGACGCTCGCACCGTCCTCGAACAGCAGGTCCCCCACCCCGCCCGCCTCGGCCGCCCGTCCGAGTACGCCGCCCTGGTGGACCACATCGTCTCCAACCAACTCCTCAACGGCGAAGTGATCCGCCTGGACGGCGCCCTCCGCATGCCACCCCGCTGACCCTGTGGACAACTGAACCGCGGGACCAGTCGACCCTCGTACCTTCTCTGCTGAGTGATTCTCAGCGAGAGGATGGTGTCTGACAAATAAGTACTACACTTGCAGCTATGGGTGAGGTGCCGGTGCGGATGCTGAACCAGGAGACGGCGAAAGTGCTGGCCCGGGTGAAGCAGGGCGAGGAGATCGAGATCACCGAGCGCGGGGTGGTGGTCGCGCGGCTGGTGCCTGCCCAGCCGTCGCCGCAGGCCCGGTTGCTCGCGACCGGCAAGCTGAGGTTGCCCCAGGCCACCGGCCCGATCCCGCAGCCGAGGGGAGAGGTTCGCACCGACCGGCAGGCCGGTGACGTGCTGGACGAGTTGCGGGACGAGGAACGCTACTGATGATCTACCTCGACACGGCGGCGCTGGTGAAACTCGTCCGCCGCGAGGTCGAGTCGGATGCTCTGGTCGAGTGGATCGCGGTCCGGCCGGAGCAGTTGCTGGTCTCGTCCGCCCTGGCGGAGGTGGAGTTGCCGCGCGCCTTGCGACGGACCGAGCCGGCCCTGGTGGCAGGGGTGCCTGCGCTGCTCGGGCGCATCGCGATCTACGAGATCGATGACCTCGTCAGGACCACCGCAGCGGCGTACACCGATCCGCAGATCCGGTCGCTCGACGCGATTCACCTTGCCACCGCGGACGCCGTACTGGCGGATGACCTGACGTGCTTCGTCACCTACGACCGGCGCCTTCTTGCCACGGCGACCGCCCTCGGTCTCCCCACCGCGACCCCAGGCTGTTGACCTGCCTCGTCAGCGGGCGGGGGTTGTCTTGTTGTTGGGGATGAGGATGAGGTCGGTCGGTTGTGATGGGCGGTGGGGGCCGGTGCGGATCAGGTCGACGAGGTGTTGGGATGCGGTGCGCTGGGTGGAGCCCTCGCCGATTCTGTAGCTGGGGAAGCAGGGGGAGTAGTGCAGGCGGCTGGGCCAGCTCGCCACCGGGCTGGTGATGGTGACGACGAAGGTGCGGCCGCCGTCGTCGGTGCAGCCGGGCAGGGCCTCCGGGGTGGTTGTGTGCGGGGTGGCGTCGGTGAGTTCGGTGGCCAAGGCGCGGGCCGCGTCGCCGGTGAGTCTGGAGCCGGAGAGGAGCGTCGGTCCCTGCACGGGTGAGACGCCACCACCCCAGTACTCGCAGATGCTGACCAGCGACACCGCGCGAAGGTCTGCGTCTCGCGCGCGCCGCGAGGACGACTCCTGAAACGCCTGATCGCCTCCGATGCGCGAGGGGCACCCGTACTTGTCCGTCGTCAGGATCGGCGTCGCGGAGTCGAGGATCTCCCGGCGGGTCGCGTCGCTCTGGGAGAGCACGCTGACGTGGACGCCGGCCACCTCGCGGGTCTCCTCGGTCCAGTCCCCGTCGTACTGCTTGATGCCGGGCTTCTGCACGTCGTCGAACCACAGGTACTCCTGCCGGTCCGCCAGCGGGAGGACGGCGAGCGCGCAGCCGCGTTCCCGGTCGAGCCAAGGGCTCAGCCGGCCGATCACCGGTCCGCTCGACAGTGAGCAAGGTGCAGGGCCCGAGACATACGTCTGCCAACTGGCCGGCACCAGGACCTGGACCGTCTTGTACGACTCCCAGCGCAGGCTCAGCCCCGTCTTCGACTGTGTCCGTGCAGCGGGAATCGTCTGTGGCGCGACCGGTTCCTTGGCCGGGGAGACCTCGCTGTTGAGGCTCTGGCCGGCGGTGACCGTCGCGGCCACCGCGGCACAAGCCAGTACCGCGGCGCCGAGCACGCGGGTGTTCCGTCGACGGCGGAGCCGGGTGTGTACGCCTGTCAGCAGACCCGCGTCGGACGGTGCATCGGCGGCGTGATCGTCCAGCGTCCGGGTGATCAGGTTCTCGGTCGGGTCGTCGTGGGGCGTCATCGGTGGGTGACCTCCTCGGTCACGCTCAGGGTGGTTCGCAGGGACGCGAGGGCTCGGTGGATCTGGGAGCGGACCGTGCCCGCGGTACAGCCGAGGATCTCGGCGATGTCCGCGTCGGGCAGGCCCTCGTAGTACCGCAGCACCACGGCGGCGCGTTGTCTCGTCGGCAGGGAGGCGCACAGGTCCCACACGGCGTCCTGCTCCGCGAGCGAGCCGGCGTGATCGACCCCGGCCGAGTCGAACACCGCGGCATCGCCCACCGGTGTCTCCCGCCGGAGGAACTTCCGCCAGCGGGAGATGTCGGCGTTCACGATCGAGCGCCGGACATAGGCCTCGGGATCTCCGTGTTGCAGGATCCGCGACCAGCGCGAGTACGCCGCGACGAGGGCGTCCTGGACCGCCTCCTCGGCGCGGCTGTGGTCCCGGGTCACCAGATACGCGAACCGCAGCAGCGCGGCGCCCCGCTGCAGCACCCACGTATCGAAGTCCGGCGCCCCCTCGTCGGCCATCGGCCACCTCCCACCCCTACCACGCCGCCGACCGCCCGGACGTTGCACGAGGCGCCCCAGGAGATCAGTCCAGCGATTCCGCCCCGGCGATCGGTGGCGGCGGCAGCGTCAGCTTCTCGTCCGGCTTCGCGCTCAGCACGTCGTCGACGTACGAGCGGGCCGCCTCCATCGTGTCGATCTCGTGCCCGGCCTGCTCGGACAGGAACCAGCGGTGCTCGAGCACCTCGTGGAACACCTCGGCCGGCTCCAGCTTGCGCTTCAGGTCACGCGGCACGCTCCGGACCACCGGCTCGAACACCTCGGTCAGCCACTGGTGCGCGACGATCTCCTCGTCCTCGTTCTGCTGGTCGGTGGCCGCCGAGAACGCGTCCAGATCGTTCAGCAGCCGGCGCGCCTGGTTCTCCTCGACGTCGAGGCCGGTCAGCCGCAGCAGCCGGCGGCTGTGGTGGCCGGCGTCCACGACCTTGGGCTGGATCCGGACCTGGCTGCCGTCCCAGTCGGTGATGATGTCGATCTCGGCGACGTCGAAGCCGAGATCGTTCAGCCGCCGGATCCGGGAGTCCAGCCGGTGCATCTCGTCGGTGTGGAACTCCTCCGGCGCGGTCAGCTCCTTCCAGAGCGCCTCGTACCGGCTGGTGATCGACTCGACCGTCTCCAGCGGGTCGATGTCGGCGTCCAGCAGACCGCCCTCCTGCAGGTCGGACAGCTCGCCGAACAGGTTGATCTCGGCGGTGTAGAGGTCGTGTGCCCGCTGACCGTCGGAGATCTCCTGGTGCAGCTCGCCGGTCTCCGCGTCCACCAGGTACGCCGCGAAAGCGCCCGCGTCGCGACGGAACAACGTGTTGGACAGCGAGCAGTCGCCCCAGAAGAAGCCGAGCAGGTGCAGCCGCACGATCAGCGCGACCAGCGCGTCGATCAGCCGGTTCACGGTGTCGGGCCGCAGCGTGCTGGAGAACAGCGCGCGGTACGGCAGGGAGAACTGCAGGTGCCGGGTGACCAGGATCGAGTCGATCGGCTCGCCGTCGCGGTCCAGCCGGTCGGTGATCACGCCGACCGGTTCGACCGCGGGGGAGTCGAGGCGTTCGAGGTCGCGCAGCAGCCGGTACTCGTGCATCGCGAGGTGTTCCATCACCTCTTTGATCGCGTAGACAGTGCCGTTCACCCGAACGAAGCGGACGACGTGCCGCGAGATACCGCGAGGCAACGCGACCAGCTGGTCATCGGGCCAGTCCTCCAGCGGGATGTCCCACGGGAGCGACAGCAGACCGGTGTCCGGGCGGGTGGCGACGAAACGAGGCACCCCCACAGTCTGTCAGTTCCAACACCCGGACCGCTGAGCGCTCAGTAAGTCGGTGGTGTCTTGGTCCTGCGGGCCGGTCCTGTGGCGCCGGTACTCCGGAGTCTGGCCGCGCGAGTCGCTGCGCAAGTGAACGCAAGAACTTGCGGAAAAGGGCGTAGTGTTTGCGTCATGACTCGACGACTTGCTGAGGTTGCGAAGAAGGTCGGCGTCAGTGAGGCCACCGTGAGCCGGGTGCTGAACGGTAAACCCGGTGTCTCCGAGGCGACCCGCGAGGCCGTGCTGACGGCGCTCGACGTACTGGGGTACGAGCGTCCCACCCAGTTGCGCGGCGATCGCGCAAGGCTTGTCGGGCTGGTGCTGCCCGAGTTGCAGAACCCGATCTTCCCCGCCTTCGCCGAGGTGGTCGGCGGCGCGCTCGCGCAGCAAGGTTTCACCTCCTTGCTCTGCACCCGCACCCTCGGTGGCGTGTCCGAGGCCGACTACGTGGACCTGCTCCTGCAGCAGCAGGTTTCCGGGGTCGTCTTCGCCGGCGGTTTCTACGCCCAGGCGGACGCGCCGCACGCGCACTACAAGCTGATCCAGGAGCGCCGGCTGCCGACCGTACTGGTCAACGCGGCGGTCGACCACCTGGGCTTCCCACAGGTCTCGTCCGACGACGTGGTCGCCGCCGAGATGGCGATCGGTCATCTGCGCGCACTCGGCCACCAGAAGATCGGGATGGTGCTCGGCCCGCGCGACCACATCCCGTCGCGCCGCAAGCTGGACGCGTTCATGGCCTCGCCCGAGGCGGATCCGCAACTCGTCGAGCACACGATGTTCTCGCTCGAGGGCGGGCACGCGGCGGCCACCCGGCTGGTCAGGCACGGTGTCACCGGCATCGTCTGCGCTAGCGACATCCTCGCCCTCGGCGCGATCCGTGCGGTCCGCCGGGCCGGCCTCTCGGTGCCGGACGACGTGTCGGTGATCGGCTACGACGACTCCGCGATGATGAACTGCACCGATCCGCCGCTGACCACCGTCCGGCAGCCGATCGACGCGATGGGCCGGGCGGCCGTGGACATGCTGGTCGCCCTGATCGAGCGCGCCGCGGTGCCCGCCGACGAACTCCTCTTCGAGCCGGAACTCGTCGTCCGCGCCTCCACCGCGCGCCTCAAACCAGCCTCGGTGGCCGCCCCCGCCTGATCCCCCGCGCCCACAGACGGCACGGAGTACAGAGGTCTTGTACTCCGTGCCGTCTGTTGCGTTCGGGTGCCTGACGGGCTGGTGACAACGGCGGACAACGCCACACCCACCGCAATTCTCGTGAGTTCCGCTTTGTAGTCACGTTTTTGCAACTTGAGATCGAAGTATTGCGCCGATCGGTCGAGTTGCCTACGGTACGGACCACATCAAGGGGCGGGACTCGCCCTCGCCATCGTGGGCCGGCTCAGACCGGCGCCGTTTCGAGAAGGGCAGATCGATGAGGACAACGAGCCACCGCAGGGTGTCCGCGGCCGGCTGGCGCCGGCCGGCAAGCCTGTTGCTCGTGGCAGGGCTCGGCCTGGCGGCCGCGTCCTGTGGATCCGGGGACGAGGAGAAGCCGACTGCCCAGGGGTCGGCGGCGGCCGATGCCCCGGTGACCATCACCGTGGGATGTCAGCCGCCGAAGAGCAACCCGAAGGAACGGGCCGGGTGGGACGAGGACGTGGCCGCGTTCCAGAAGTTGCACCCGAACATCACGATCCAGAGCAAGGACGCGTTCCCCTGCATCAACCCGGACACCTTCCAGGCGAAGCTGGCCGGCGGCACCCAGGAGGACGTCTTCTACGTCTACTACACCGACGTCCAGAAGATCATCAGGTCCAAGCAGGCCGCCGACATCAGCGAGTACGTCGGCAGCGTGAAGGCGCTGAACGACATCCGCCCGGACGTGCAGAGCGTCTTCAAGGACGGCGACAAGACCTACGGCCTGCCCCGCAACAACTACAACATGGGCCTGGTCTACAACCGCAAGCTCTTCACCCAGGCCGGGCTGAACCCGGACTCGCCGCCCAAGACCTGGGCCGAGGTGCAGGAGGCCGCCAGGAAGATCGCGGCGATCGGCCCGGGCTACACCGGCTTCGGTGAGTACAGCGCGGGCAACACCGGCGGCTGGCACTTCGCCGCCTCCCTGTACGCGCGCGGTGGCTCGATGGTGAGCGACGACGGCAAGAGCTCGGCGTTCAACAGCGCCGAGGGCAAGGCCGTGCTGGAGAACCTCAAGCAGATGCGCTGGAACGACAACTCCATGGGCAGCAAGCAACTGCTGCAGTGGGAAGACCTGATGCGGATGATGGGTTCCGGCAAGCTCGGCATGATGATCGGCGCGCCGGACGTCGTCCAGTCGGTGAACAACGACTTCCAGGGCAAGTTCGAGGACTACGGCGTCACCGCGGTGCCGGAGTCCGAGGGCAAGGCCTCGCTGAGCGGTGGCGACGGCTACATGTTCAACCCGAAGGCGACGCCGGAGAAGATCAAGGCCGGTCTGCTCTGGCTGGAGTTCCACGAGCTCACCCCGGGCAAGGGTCAGTTCAACTACGACCGCGCCAAGGCCCAGGGCCGCCCGGTCGGCCTGCCGATCCCCGACCTGTACGGCGATTCCGCCCCCGGCCAGGAGATCACCGCGCTGCGCAAGCAGTTCGCCACCGTGCCGGTCGACCACTTCACCCCGTACGTGACCGCGCAGTCCAGCATCACCAACAAGCTCGAGCCGCCGAAAGCGCAGGAGCTCTACGCGGTGCTCGACGTGGCGATGTCGGCGGTGCTCACCCGCAAGGACGCCGACATCGACAAGCTCTTGTCCGACGCCGCCTCCAAGGCAGACAAGATCCTCGCCAAGAACACCTGATGGCGATCCTGTCCAAACCGCCGGTGCGCCGTTCCCCTCACCCGGGTGCGGCGCACCCCTTTGAGAAGAATGGCGCGGCGCGTCGGGCGGTTGGCCGCAACCTCACGGCGTACGGGTTCCTCTGCGGGGCGCTGATCTGTTTCGCCTTCTTCTCCTGGTATCCGATGATCCGCGAGATCATCCTCAGCTTCCAGGAGAACAACTTCGTCGACCCGGCCAAGTGGGTGGGCTTCGACAACTTCCGCACCGTGATCGAGGACCCGGCGTTCCGGTCCGCCTGGCTGAACACGGCCGCCTTCAGCGGGCTCGCTCTGGTGGTCGGGTACGCCGTACCGTTCGTGCTGGCCGTGGTCCTCAACGAACTGCGGCACGCCGTGGCGTACCTGAGGTTCGTCGTCTACCTGCCGGTGATGCTGCCGCCCGCGGTCGCCGTGCTGCTGTTCAAGTGGTTCTACGATCCGGGGTCCGGCTTGTTCAACCAGATCCTCGACGTCTTCGGGATCCCGCCGCTGGCCTGGCTCGACTCCACCAGTACTGCGCTCATCTCCTTGGTCCTGGTCTCAACCTGGATGAACCTCGGCACCGGCACGCTGATCTACCTCGCCGCGCTGCAGAGCATTCCCGGTGACCTGTACGAGTCGGCCGAGCTCGACGGCGCCGGGTTGTTCCGTCGCGTCTGGCACGTGACGATCCCGCAGACCAAGCTGATCCTGCTGGTGATGCTGCTGCTCCAGGTGGTGGCGACGATGCAGGTGTTCATCGAGCCGTACCTGCTCACCGGTGGCGGCCCTGAGAACGCGACCGTGACGGTGGCCTACCTGATGTACCAGTACGCCTTCAACTTCGGCGACTTCGGCGGTGGTGGCGCCCTCGGCCTGATGCTGATGGTGGTTCTGATGGTGTTCTCCGCGATCTACCTGCGCGTCTCGCGAGACAACGAAGGTGGCCGATGACAACGACCGTGCAGCCGACACCGTTGCTCGAGGCAACCCCGCCGGAGCCGGCGTCCCGCAGTACGCGGAAGAAGCGATACAAGGGGCGCGGTTATGAGTCCAGGAGCCTGGTGTCGCCGTTGTCGTTGCGGTCCTGGCACGGCAGGTTGACCTACTGGGCCGTGCTGGTCGTCGTGGTGATCGGGTTCACCCTGGCCTTCGTCTTCCCGCTGTACTGGATGGTGACCGGTGCGCTGAAGTCGCCCGACGAGCTCGCGCAGATCCCGCCGAGCTTCTTCCCGAAGGACTACGACTTCGGCGTCTACGAGGAAGCCTGGGACCAGCTCCAGCTCGGCGTCTTCCTGAGGAACACCGCCCTGTACGCCGGGGGCGCGTGGCTGTTCACCCTCGCGGTGGACGTGACTGCGGCGTACGCGTTGTCCAAGCTCCGGCCGTTCTTCGGCAAGGTCATCCTCGGCCTGATGCTGGCCACCTTGATGATCCCGCCGATGGTGCTCCTGCTGCCGACATACCTGGTGGCCAAGGATGTGCCGTTGTTCCACTGGAACCTGCTGAACACCCCTTGGGCGATCTGGTTGCCGGCGGCGGCGAACGGGTTCTTCATCTTCCTGCTCAAGCGATTCTTCGACTCGATTCCGCGCGAGCTGCTGGAGGCGGCCGAGATCGACGGGGCGTCGCCGCTGCGGATCCTCTGGTCGATCGTGCTGCCGGTGTCGCGGCCGATCCTCGGCGTGGTGTCGATCCTGTCGGTGGTGACGGTCTGGAAGGACTTCGTCTGGCCGCTGCTGGTGCTGCCGGAGACCGACAAGATGTCGATCAGCGTCGGCATCGCGTCGCTGTCCGCGCAGATGCCGCAGAACGTGCTCATCGCCGCGCTGGTGATCGCCAGCCTGCCGACGATCCTGGTCTTCTTCGTGTTCCAGCGCAGCATCATGGCGGGCCTCACCGCCGGAAGCCTCAAAGGCTGATTCCCCAACCCCCAAAGGAGAAGCAATGTCGGAAACGTGGTGGCGCGGAGCCGCGATCTACCAGGTGTACCTGCGCAGCTTTGCCGACGGCAACGGTGACGGGATCGGTGATCTCGCGGGGCTGCGGGCGAAGCTGCCGTACCTGTCCGAGCTGGGCATCGACGCGATCTGGCTGAACCCGTGGTACCCGTCCCCGATGGCCGACGGCGGGTACGACGTGGCCGACTACCGGGCGATCGAGCCGAGCTTCGGCACCCTCGCCGAGGCCGAGGCCTACATCGACGAGGCGCACGCGCTGGGGGTCCGCACCATCATCGACATCGTGCCGAACCACGGATCGGACCAGCAGGACTGGTTCGTCCAGGCCCTCGCCGCGGCGCCGGGTTCACCGGAGCGGGGGCGGTTCCTCTTCGGCGACGGCCGCGAAGGGGGACTTCCGCCGAACGACTGGCAGTCGATCTTCAACGGCCCGGCCTGGACCCAGGTCCCCGACGGCCAGTGGTACCTGCACCTGTTCGCCCCGGAGCAGCCAGACTTCAACTGGCGCAATCCTGAGGTGGTCGAGGAGTTCCACAACATCCTCCGGTTCTGGCTCGACCGCGGAGTCGACGGGATCCGGATCGACAGTGCGGCAGTGCTCTTCAAGGACCTGGACAGCGTGGAGGAGTCGTACACCGACCACGACGAGGTGCACGACGTGTACCGCGGCTGGCGGCAGATCACCGACTCCTACGAAGGCCGGTTCCTGGTCGGCGAGATGTGGATGCCGGACCAGGAGCGGTTCGCGCTCTACCTGCGGCCCGACGAGATGCAGACGGCGTTCAACTTCGACTTCCTGTCCCGCCCCTGGGACGCGGACGAGTTGCGCGCGTCGATCGACCTGACCCTGACGACGCACGTGCCGATCGGAGCACCGCCCACCTGGGTGCTTTCGAACCACGACGTCACCCGGCCGGTCACGAAGTACGGGCGTCCTGACACCTCGTTCTCACACCAGGACCGCAAGCACGGGATGGAGACGGACCCCGTACTGGGCGAGCGCCGGGCTCGCGCGGCGGCTCTGCTCGCGATGGCTCTGCCTGGCGGGCTGTACGTCTACCAGGGCGAGGAGCTCGGCCTGCCTGAGGTCGAGAATCTGCCGGACGAGTTGCTCCAGGATCCGCTGTGGGCGCGCTCTGGTGGAACCGACCGTGGTCGCGACGGTTGCCGAGTGCCGCTGCCGTGGTCGGGCAAGGAGCCGCCGTTCGGCTTCGGCTCCGGTACGCCGTGGCTGCCGCAACCCGCCGACTGGAAGAACCTCACGGTCGAGTCGCAGCAGGCGGACCAGAACTCGATGCTCGCGCTCTACCGCGACGGGCTGAAGATCCGCCGGGAGTCCCTGGGCGACGGCACCCTCACTTGGCTGGACTCGGCGCCAGGCGTGCTGTTGTTCGCCCGGGAAGGTCTCACCTGCATCGTGAACCTCACCCCGGACCCGATCGACCTCCCGGAGTACTCCGAGATCCTGCTCACCAGTTCTCCCTTGGAGGAGACCCGGCTCCCCTCCGACACCACCGCCTGGCTGCGCTGAAAGCCCGTGCGTCCGAGGGGGATTCCTCGGACCCAAGGGCTAGGTGGTGTCAGTGGTAGGCGTGCATCACCGCGTGGCCCTTGCCGCGGCCGATCAGCCAGCGGTTGACCGGGACGGTGATGACGAAGGCGATCGCGAGGGCGACGGCCAGGCTGGCCCAGAAGAGCACCGAGGCCAGGCCGGCGTCCATCGCGCCGGGCACCGCCAGGATGATCGCGTTGTCGACGATCTCCATGGTCAAGATGCTCAGCGTGTCCGCGGCCAGCGCGATCTTGAGCGCCTGCCGGAAGGTCACGCCGGCCTTCAGCACCGGCCGGATGGTCAGCGAGTAGCCGAAGAAGAACGCCAGCACGATCGACAGGACCACCGTGGCCAGGTTGTGCAGCCCGAGCGCGGTACCGATCACCATGCCGAGGACCTCACCGATCGCGCAGCCGGTCAGGCAGTGGACGGTCGCCGAGATCGCCTGCCGGGTCAGACTCTGCTCCTGCGCGTGGCCTCCGTGCGCAGCCTGTGCTGGGTGATCTCCATGCTCGGCGGGTGCCGGGTGATCCCCGTGCCGGTGTGCGTCGTGGGTCATTTCACTCTCCAGGGGTGAGCGGCTGGAAGCGGCGGAGGCGGAGGCTGTTGGACACCACGAAGACCGAACTGAAAGCCATCGCCGCGCCCGCGAGCATCGGGTTCAGCAGTCCGGCGGCCGCCAGCGGCAACCCGGCCACGTTGTACGCGAACGCCCAGAACAGGTTGCCCTTGATCGTCCGCAGGGTCCGCCGCGACAGCCGGATCGCGTCCGCCGCCGAGCGCAGGTCGCCGCGGACCAGGGTGAGGTCGCTCGCCTCGATCGCCACGTCGGTGCCGGTTCCCATGCTGAGCCCGAGATCCGCCTGCGCCAGCGCGGCCGCGTCGTTCACGCCGTCGCCGACCATCGCGACCACCCGGCCCTCGGCCTGCAACTTCTTCACCACGTCGACCTTGTCGGCCGGCAGCACCTCGGCGATGACCTCGTCGATCCCCACCTCGGCCGCGACCTTCTGGGCCACCGCTTCGTTGTCGCCCGTCAGCAGGACCGGCCGGAGTCCGAGCGCCTTCAGTTGGCGGATCGCCTCGGCCGAGCTGGGCTTGACCGTGTCGGCGACCACCAGCACGGCGCGGGCCTTGCCGTCCCACCCGACCGCGACCGCAGTACTGCCTTCTGCTTCCGCGTGTTCCTTGGCGTGAGCCAGGTCCTCGGGCAAGTACTGGCTCCACTCCTCGAGGAGCCGCGTCCGCCCGACCAGTACCGCGTGCCCGTCGACGATCCCTTGTACTCCGAGGCCCTCGACGTTGCCGAAGTCCTCTGCCGTGGGGAGGGTGCCGAGTTCGTCAACGGCTCCGCGGGCGATCGCCTGGGCGATCGGGTGCTCGCTGGAGTGCTCCAGCGCACCCGCCAGCCGCAGTACCTCGGCGCGATCCTCGCCGTCGGCCAGCAGGACGTCGACCAGAGCCATCCGGCCGGTGGTCACCGTGCCGGTCTTGTCGAGGACGACGGTGTCGACGCGACGGGTGGACTCCAGCACCTCCGGGCCCTTGATCAGGATTCCCAGTTGCGCGCCACGGCCGGTCCCGACCATCAGCGCGGTCGGGGTGGCCAGGCCGAGGGCACAGGGGCAGGCGATGATCAGCACGGCCACGGCCGCGGTGAACGCCACCTCGGTCGGAGACCCGTTGCCGAGCCAGAACGCGAGGGTGCCGAACGCCAGCACGATCACGATCGGCACGAACACCCCGGAGATCCGGTCGGCCAGCCGTTGAACCGCTGCCTTGCCGTTCTGGGCGTCCTCCACCAGCCGGGCCATCTGCGCCAGCTGGGTGTCGGCACCGACCCGGGTCGCCCTGACGACGAGCCGTCCGCCGGCGTTCACGGTGGCGCCGACGACGGCGTCACCCTCGCTCACCTCGACCGGAACGGATTCGCCGGTCAGCATCGACGCGTCCACCGCGCTGCTGCCGGTGACGATCACGCCGTCGGTGGCGATCTTCTCGCCCGGCCGGACCACGAACTCGTTGCCCACGGCAAGCTGGTCCGCGGGGATCCGCACCTCGGCACCGTCGCGGAGTACGGCGACGTCCTTCGCGCCGAGCTCCAGCAGCGCTTGCAGGGCTGCTCCGGAGCGGCGCTTGGCGCGGCCCTCGAAGTACCGGCCGGCCAGCAGGAAGGTGGACACGCCGGCCGCGACCTCGAGATAGATCTCCTCGGCGCCGCTGCCGCGGGACGGGATCAGCGTGAACGGCATCGTCATCCCGGCCCGGCCCGCTTCGCCGAGGAACAGCGCGTACAGCGACCAGAGGAAGGCGCTGATGACACCCAGCGAGACCAGGGTGTCCATGGTGGTGGCGCCGTGGCGCAGGTTCACCCAGGCGGCCTTGTGGAACGGCCAGGCCGCCCAGGTGACGACCGGCGCCGCGAGCGTCAGCGAGGCCCACTGCCAGTAGTCGAACTGCAGCGCCGGAATCATGCCCAGGGCAACCACTGGGACGGCGAGCACGATGCTGGTGATCAGGCGCTCGCGCAGTGGTTTGAGCTCATCCGGCGGCTCGGGGCTGTCGGCAGCAGGGGGAGCCGGTAACGAGGCGGTGTAGCCGGTGGCCTCGACGGTGGCGACCAGGTCGTCCGGGCTGACGCCCTCGTCGAACGTCACCTTCGCCTTCTCGGTGGCGTAGTTGACGGTGGCGGTGACGCCCTCCATCCGGTTCAGCTTCTTCTCGACCCGGTTGGCGCAGGAGGCACAGGTCATGCCACCGATGATGAGTTCGACGGAGTTGCCCGGTGGTGCTGGGGTGGTCATTGTGGAGCCTCCTCTCAGTGGCCGTGCGGAGTGGACTCGTGGCCCGGGGTGGTCTTCTTCGGTGTCGGGCTCGGCAACGAGGCCGGCGGGACGATCGCGGTACCGCTGGTGCTGACGTTCACGGTGAACTCGGCGGTGTGGACCCTGCCCGCGTGCTGGAAGTCCAGGAACAGGTTGTAGGTGCCCGCTGTCGGGAACGTCGTACCGAACTCGATCTGCGGACCGCCCTTCATCCCGGCCTTCGCCTCCTCGGAAGGATGCGTGTGCAGGTAGGCGAGATCGCCGCCGCGCAGGGACACCAGGTGCCCGAACGCCCCGAGGTACGGCTGGAGATCGGTGACCGGCTTGCCGTCCTTGCTGATCATGAAGGTCAGCTCGGACTCCTTCCCGGCGATCGGCTTGCCCGCCAGGGTCACGTCATACCCGTCGATCGAGTAGACGCTGGCCGGCTCGCTCAGCGGGACCGGGATGTAGAGCCCGGACACGTTCACGTCGGTGCCGAGCGTCAGCGTCTTGTCTAGCCCGGCCGGCTGGAAGTCGGTGAACATCCGCCAGGTACCGCCCGCGGTGAAGGTGAACGGGATGGTCCAGGTGCCACTCGCGTCCCGAGTCGGGTGCACGTGGTGGAACCCGGACAGATCCCGCCGTACGACGATCAGGTGCAGGTCCTTCTCGTGCGTCTGCTTGTACTGCGTGACGGGTGTGCCGTCCGGACCCTGGATCGTGAACTTCAGCGTCTCCTGCTTGCCCGGCTGGAAGAACGTCGTCGCCGGGACCAGGGTGTAGCCGGCCTGGGAGACCGCGAGCCCGGGCGGTTGTGCCGCGGGATCGCTGTGTCCGCCGCCCTGCGCCTCGCCTGACTCGTCCATTCCCGGCCCGTTCATTTCAGGCATGGCTGGGTTGTCCGTGTGTGGGGCGGGGTCGGCTGCCGCGATCGGGTCGACCGCGGAGCCGATGGCGAAGGCGCCGGCGAAGGCCAGCGCGAGCGCACCAGCGAACGCGCCGAGCCGGAGCGCGACAGCCCCGGTCATGCTGTGACGCCCGGAGAAGAGGCGGCCAGCTCGTAGCCCGCCTCGTCGACGGCCTCGCGTACGGCCGACTCGTCGAGGGTGGACTCGCTGGTCACGTGGACAGCGGAGGTGCCACCGGCGTTGAGGTCGATGCTGACCTGCTGGACGCCGACCAGCTTGCTGATCTCCTCGGTGACAGCGGCGGTGCAGTGGCCGCAGGTCATACCGGTGACGGAGTAGGTCGTGGTGGTCATATCGGTGCTCCTTGCTCGTGTTTTGTGATCACCGGCACCGAGGCGGGTGACTCTGTGCCGGGGTGGTTGGTGTCTGGTGTGGCTGGGTCAGCTGCGGACCAGGCGGGCGATCGCGTCGGAGGCCTCGCGGACCTTCTCCTCGGCCTCCGCCCCGCCCTTCTGTGCGGCCTCGACCACGCAGTGCGACAGGTGCTCGTCCAGGAGTTCCAGCGAGAAGGACTGGAGCGCCTTCGTCGCGGCCGACACCTGGGTGAGGATGTCGATGCAGTACTTGTCCTCCTCGACCATCCGCTGCAGGCCGCGAATCTGCCCCTCGATCCGGCGCAGCCGCTTCAGGTGGCTGGACTTCTCGGCGGTGTAGCCGTGCACGTGGCCCGGCTCGATCTGCTGCTCTTCGGTGGTCATGGCGGTCTCTCTTTCTCCTGCAGCTACCCCGTGGGGGTATGTCAACACCCCCGAAGTTACCCCCTCGGGGTATCCCTTGGCAAGTCTTTGGAGGATACCCCTCGGGGGTAATTTTTCTGTACCGCGTTGCGCAGGGTCGGCGAGGGGCTGAGCCCTTCTCGCGACCGGGAGCAGTGCTGCCTGGCCGGGAACACGACGAGCGTGACTTTTGTCCGACGCCCTACGCCGGCTGGTCTCTACCGGTCGCTGTCGTCGGCCAAAAGCCACGCTCGTCGCGGGCTGGTCGTGCGGGTGTCTTCGGGTGGTTAGAGGCCCAGGTCGGTGAGCCCTGGGTGGTCGTCGGGGCGGGGGCCTGGGGCGGTCCAGTGGAAGAGGCGGTCTGATTCGTTGATCTTCTGGTCGTTGATGCTGGCTCGGCGGACTTTCATCAGGCCGTTCTCGTCGAACTCCCAGTTCTCGTTGCCGTGGGAGCGGTACCACTGGCCAGCGGTGTCGTGGGACTCGTAGACGAAGCGGACGGCGATCCGGTTGTCGGTGTGGGCCCAGAGTTCCTTGATCAGGCGGTAGTCCAGTTCGCGGGCCCACTTCTGGGTCAGGAACTCGACCACCTCGGCGCGGCCGGTGACGAAGGTGTCGCGGTTCCGCCAGTAGGTGTCCGGCGTGTAGGCCAGTGACACGGCCTCCGGGTCCTGGTTGTTCCAGGCGTTCTCGGCCGCGCGGACCTTCTGGATCGCTGTCTCTTCGGTGAAGGGCGGCAGCGGGGGTCGAGTGTTCACGACATCTCCTCGGTCGGGGGCGTCCTGCGCCCGGCGTAGGCCGTTGTCAACGGTATCCATTGAATCTTGGACCAAATCCCTGGCGGCCGCGACCCCCCTTGAACGATCCACTCGTGCGCTCAGCGACAAACCCGGCGGGATGGACGTCTGCCTCTGCAAGGATGAGCGATCCCCCGATCCGGGGAGGCGACGAGAGGGGTGGGCATGCCGGACCTGGCGATCCGCACACAGGCCTTGCGCAAGACCTACCGGACCCGTCGCGGCAGGCGGGTGGTCGCGGTCCAGGGCCTCGACCTGGAGGTGCCGGTCGGCGGCGTGCACGGCTTCCTCGGTCCGAACGGCTCCGGGAAGACCACCTCGATCCGGATGCTGCTGGGCCTGGTTCGCGCCGACGCCGGCACTATGATGGTGTTCGACCAGGTCGTCCCGGAGCACCTGCCCGACGTCGTCGGCCGGGTCGGCGCGATCGTCGAGTCGCCGAAGTTCTTCCCCACCTTCAGCGGCCGGAAGAACCTCGAACTGCTGGCCGACGCGATCGGCACGCCGCGTGGCAGGGTCGGCGAGGTGCTCGAGGAGACCTCGCTGGGCGAGCGCGGCAAGGACAAGTTCAAGACCTACTCGCTCGGCATGAAGCAGCGGCTCGCGATCGCGGCCACGCTCCTCAAGGAACCCGAGCTGCTGATCTTCGACGAGCCCACCAACGGCCTCGATCCGGCCGGTATCCGGGAGATCCGCGAGACTATGCGCGGCCTGGGCGAGCAGGGCCGGACAGTTCTGGTCAGCAGCCACATCCTGGCCGAGGTGGAGCAGGTCGCGGACACCGTCTCGATCATCGGCCACGGCAGGTTGCTTGCCTCCGGCACCGTTGCGGAGGTGATCGGCGGCAGTGGCAGGACGACCGTGAAGGTCGCCATCGACAGCCCGCTCGGTGACCCGGCGGCGCAGCGTGAGGCCGCGACCAGGATCCTGACCGCGGCCGGGCTCACGGTGCGGGCCGAGGGCAACTACTTGTTCGTGGACGGCGCCGAGCACCCGGCCGACGTGACCAGGCGCCTCGCGCAGCAGGAGTTGTACGTGTCCGAGCTGATCCCGGTCCGCGCCGACCTGGAGTCCGTCTTCCTCGAACTGACCGCCGACCAAGGCCTCGGAGGCACCCGATGATCCGGCTCAGCGGGGTCGAACTGCGTCGGCTGGTGGCCCGCCGGCTGACCCTGATCGGCGTCGCGGGAGTCCTGCTGATCACCGCGATCGTGCTGGTCGCGACCTGGAACAACGCCCGGCCGCAGTCGGAGGAGCAGCGGCGGCAGGCACAAGCGCAGTACGAGATCGCTGCGAAGGACTGGGAGTTGCACGGCGCGGAGTACACGAAGCGGTGCCTGGAGGACTACGCGACGCTGCCCGACCCGAAGGACCCGGTCGAGGTGTACTGCCAGACCAACGGCCCGTCCATCGACCAGTTCCTGAAGCCGAAGTCCGTCTTCGCCGAGGTGATGCCGGAGCAGTTGCTCGGAGTGTCGTACCTGCTGGTGTTCGCCACCTTCCTGATCGGCGCGAGCTTCGTCGGCGCGGAGTTCAGCAGCGGTTCGATCGGCAACTGGCTGACGTTCGAGCCACGCCGGATGCGCGTGTACGGCAGCAAGTTGCTGGCCGCCGCGATCGGCATGGTCCCGGTGGCGGTGGTGGTCTACGCGCTGCTGTTGGTCGGCACGTTCCTGATCATCGACCAGTTGGGCATCACCGCCGGTACGACGGGCAAGGTCTGGGGTGATCTCACCGCGCAAGCTGGCCGAGGGGTCCTGGTCACCGCCGTCGGCGCGGTGCTCGGGGGAGTGGTGGGACTGCTGCTCCGGCACACCGCGGCCGCGATCGGGGTGGCGATGGGCTACATCGTCCTGGTCGAAGGCGTGTTCGGCGGCTTCCTCACCAAACTCCAACCCTGGTTGGTGAAACTCAACTTCGACGCCTGGATCCAGCACGACGCGACGTACTACATCGACAAGTGCCAGCCCACCAGCGACGGCGGCTACGGCTGCAGCACGATCACGAAGACGCTGATGTTCGAGCACGGCGCCTGGTATCTCGCCGTCGTCACCGTGGTCCTGGTCGCACTCGGCGCCTTCGTCTTCTCCCGCCGCGACATCAGTTAGCGCCCTGCGTCGGAGGTTCTTCGGCGCTTGCGCTCGGGCGCTTGCGGGATCGTGCCGCGAGCACCAGAGCGAGCGTGATCAGAAGCGCGCCGCCTCCTGCTGCCAGACCGATTCTCAGGCCTGGGGGCAAGTACTCGCAGCTCACCCGCTCGGTAGGTACGGGCAGCGACACCGAGAGCAGACCGCCGAAGCTCGTCGGCTTCTCCGTCTTCCCGCCATCCCTGGCGCACAGCCAGCCGGGCAGCGCGGGTGCGGCGATCACCGCCACCCCAGCACTGCCGGGCCTGAGCGTCGCCGAGATCGAGCGTCCGCCCGCCTCTACGTGCGTGGCGCCGGTCGCTCGGAGGCCGGAGACGGCGGTTGCCAGCTTGGTGGTATCGAGACAGCCCAGCGCACCACGCGGTGTGATCGCCCCCCGGACAGCGGCGACGACCTGCATGTCGATCAGGACCTCTCCCGAGACCGGTGTCTTGCCGAGCTCCACCATCTTGCTGCTGGTCGTGGTCCTCGGTCGGCGCGAGGCCGTCAGCGCTTGCCACTCGCCGCCCGCCAGTCGTGCCTGGCCGCCGACCTGCGGGAAGTTGAGGAACACGGTGGACTCCACGGGACACCGCGCCTTCAGCGTCAGCAGCCCGGGGGCCACCAGGCTCCCGCGGTACGCCGGGACGTCGTACACCTGGGCGCCGAGAAGTCGTTCCTGCAGGCCGTACGCGCTGGTGAACGGTGCGTCGGGGGCCGGGCCGGGGCGGACCGTCACCAAGGGCGGGGCGTCGGCGCGGGTGAGGTCGTCGTCGCGATGCATGGCCGCGCCGATGGAGAAGATGGCGTCGGTGACCGGGTTGCCGAGGCGTCTGATCAGCCACAAGGTCAGCATGACCGCGATGGTCAGACCGCCCGCGGCGGCGAGCATGCCGACACTGCCCGAGGTCAGGAACGGACTGCCCTGGCTGATCAGGGCGAGCGTGACGAGCAAGGCCGCGGCGCCCGCCCAGCGCGATCGGGCTCGGCGCACGATCCGCGGACGACAGCCAGGCCACCTGGATCGGCGTCGAGTCGGTCGTCTTCGAGTACGAGAACGTGCAGCGCGAGACCGGCAAGAGCCGGTGGACCTTTCGCAGGCTGTTCGAGTACGGGCTGGACGGGCTGCTCTCGTTCAACAACAAACCGCTGCGGGTGGCGATCTACTTCGGCCTGGGGCTCACCGCGATCGCCGTCCTCTACGCGATCTGGGTGGTGGCGGTCGCGGCCACCCAGGGCGTGAAGATGCCGGGATACGTCACCCTGATCGCCGCGATCGTGGGGCTCGGCGGGATCCAGATGGTGATGCTCGGCGTGATCGGCGAGTACATCGGCCGGATCTACTACGAGACCAAGCACCGCCCGCACTACCTGATCAAGGAGAGCAACCTGACTCCGCCGGGGGTGGTGATCGGCGGCGCGGCCACCTCGACCTACAAGCTCGAGAACCGCGACCAGGACCGCCTCGACCGCCTCGACCGCACCGACTGACCGTACTCCGAACCGCCCGCTGCCCCGCCGTACTGCGTGACGCCCTTCACCGGGCACGACGAACAGCCGGGGACAAGACGAACGCCGGCCCCGGCTGGACGAGCCACCCGGGGCAGCGTACGCAGTACCGGATCCGGAGATCAGGCGATGAGGCGCTCCTCGGTGGAGGTCGAGAAGAGGTGCAGCTTCTCCGGGTCGGCGGCCAGGTGGATGGTCGAACCCTTCTCGACCGGCATCCGGGCGTCGATCCGGGCGACGATCTGCTGGTGCTCGTTGTTGTGCTCCGCGGTGCCGTAGAGGAACGCGTCGGCGCCGAGCTCCTCGACCACGGCCACGTGCACCGGCAGGCCCTTGTCGGAGACCTTGAAGGCCTCCGGCCGGACACCCAGCGTCAGGGTCTTGTCGTTGGCGGCCTTGGCCAGGATGCCTCGGTCGACCGGCACGATGTAGTCGCCCAGCTTGGCGCCACCCTCGACCAGGTCCGCGTCGAGCAGGTTCATCGCGGGCGAGCCGATGAAGCCGGCCACGAACTTGTTCTTCGGGTGGTCGTACAGGTTCAGCGGGGTGTCGACCTGCTGGAGCAGACCGTCCTTGAGTACCGCCACCCGGTCGCCCATCGTCATGGCCTCGACCTGGTCGTGGGTGACGTAGACGGTGGTGACACCGAGACGCTGCTGCAGCTCGGCGATCTGGGTGCGGGTCTGGACCCGCAGCTTGGCGTCGAGGTTCGACAGCGGCTCGTCCATCAGGAAGACCTGCGGGTTACGCACGATCGCGCGACCCATCGCGACACGCTGACGCTGACCACCCGAGAGGGCCTTCGGCTTGCGCTCGAGGTACTCCTCCAGGCCGAGCAGCTTGGCGGCCTCCATCACGCGCTTGGCGCGGTCGTCCTTGGAGACACCCTGCATCTTCAGCGCGAAGCCCATGTTGTCCGCGACGGACATGTGCGGGTAGAGAGCGTAGTTCTGGAACACCATCGCGATGTCCCGCTCTTTCGGCGGGCGGTGGGTGACATCGCGGTCGCCGATGTAGATCGAACCCTCGTTGACCTCTTCGAGGCCGGCGAGCATCCGGAGCGAGGTGGACTTGCCGCAACCCGACGGGCCGACGAGCACCATGAACTCGCCGTCCTCGATCTCGAGGTTGAGCTTGTCGACGGCGGGCGTCTCAGAACCGGGGTAGACCCGGGTCGCCGCCTTGAACGAGACAGTAGCCATGACTGTGTACCTTCCTTCACCGGCAGGAACGTGCCGGACGATCCGAGTAAAGGCCCCCGGGCGGGGGTGCGTTCATCCTGACCTGAGTGGCTGCTCCTGACAAGGTGTACGGCGTGTGAGGTGTCCGTACTGTTCACCTGGTGGACACTTCCGCGCAGACTGGGGGCGGCGCGAGTCTGCAAGTTCTTGCAGCATCTTGCTGCAAGAACAACGATCGGTGGGTAGGGTGCCGCCGTGAGCAGTAGAGCGAGGCTGGCCGACATCGCGGTCAAGGCAGGGGTCAGCGAGGCGACCGTGTCCCGGGTGCTGAACGGCAAACCAGGGGTCGCCGAGGACACCAAACAGGCGGTGCTCACCGCGCTGGACGTGCTCGGCTTCGAGCGGCCGACCCGGTTGCGGCGCCGCTCGGCCGGCCTGATCGGGCTGGTGATGCCCGAGCTGATCAACCCGATCTTCCCGGCCTTCGCCCAGGTGATCGAGTCCGCCCTGTCGCAGCGCGGCTTCACCCCGGTGCTGTGCACCCAGTCACCGTCCGGCGCGACCGAGGACGAGTACGTCGAGATGCTCCTCGAGCGCGGCGTGTCCGGCATCATCTTCGTCTCCGGGCTGCATGCCGACACGGGCGCGGACCACGCGCGGTACCAGTCGCTGGTGGACCGCAAGCTGCCCGTGGTGTTCGTGAACGGCTGGCTGCCGGGCGTCGAGGCACCTTTCGTCTCCTCCGACGAGGCGGCAGCGATGGAACTCGCCGTCTCCCACCTGGTTGCCCTCGGCCACCGCCGGATCGGGTTCGCCTCGGGGCCGGAGCGGTTCATCGTCGTACAGCGCAAACTCGCCGGCTACCGCACCGCGATGAAGGCCCAGCTCGGCCTGAACGACGCCGAGGTCGACTCGATGGTCGAGCTCAGCATGTTCGGTGTAGAAGGCGGAGCCGCCGCGGCCCAGCGCCTCCTCGACGTCGGCGTCAGCGCGGTCGTCTGCGGCTCCGACATGATGGCGCTAGGCGTCATCCGGGCCGCCCGCCAACGAGGCCTCGCAGTCCCCGACAACATCTCGGTAGTCGGCTACGACGACGCCCCGATGATGGAGTTCACCGACCCGCCGATGACGACGGTCCGCCAACCCGTCAACGCCATGGCGCTGGCCGCAGTCCAATCCCTCCTGGAAGAGGTCCGCGGCCACACCACCCCCCACACAGAATTCCTCTTCCGCCCAGAGTTGGTAGTCCGCAACACCACCGGCCCCCACCGCGAGCTGTAGGCGACGGGTTGAAGAGCAAGAGACAAAGGACAGAAGAGAAAGAGATAGTGCGCCAGTCCGGTGGACGCCGCCGCGGTGACGCGCGCTGAGGTCGGCGGTCGGCTGGCGCGGTAGCCAGAACCATCCGGATGCAGCGAGAGGCTGGGGCACGGGCTGGCGTGGGGGGATTGGTGCCGGCAGGTGCGGCTGGGCCGGGTGCGCGTGGACGAGCGCGCAGCGCGGACTGCCCGCCGGCGGTGGCGTGAAAAGGCGAGGCTCCTGAACCAGTAGCTGCATTCATCCGCCCAGAAGACAGACGGTCAGGCGAACGCGCCTGCCAGCGGATGGAAGCTACCTGTACCCGACCGCCTGCGTTCGGCAGGCGGGCGGCGTACCGAGGGACAGGAGTAGTCCGCCAGTCCGCCCTGACCGTCAGCCTCGCAAGCGGGACTGCCCGCGTGCAGCCGGACTACTTCCTGTTCTTCGGTACGCCTTGGTGGCGGCCTCGTCCTGCGGGGAACCGGTGTACGCCGCGACGGTGGTCGGGGACGAGCTGGGGGCCTGCGCCGTGGGGGCGGCGGCGAAGGCGGGGACGGCCAGGGCTGCGGCGGCGAGCCCGGCGAGAGAAGTCAGAATCCGGGGACGGGACATGGGAGGGCCTCACTCCGTGATCTGTGGCGGAAAGCGACCAGCGGGTTACTGATCGCCACGATCCCGGATGTTGCCAAGCCCCGAGGAAATCCACACCAGATCGGGAAGAACTCGGGGGTTAACCCTCGTTCGCCGAGCTCGGCTCTATGACCTTCATAACTCGCCGGGTATGCCGACGTTCAGAATGCGGGCACCAGGTCCACGCTCGGCCAGCCGATCGGCCTTGTTGTAGAGGTTGCAGCGCTGCAGGCTGAGGCAGCCGCAGCCGATACAGCCGTCCAGGTCGTCACGCAGCCGCTCGAGCTCGGAGATCCGCTGGTCGAGCCGGCTCCGCCAGGACTTCGACAACCGGCTCCAGTCGGCGCGCGTCGGGGTCCGGTCGCCAGGCAACGAATCCAGCGCGGCCTTGATCTCGGCCAGCGCCAGCCCGACGCGTTGCGCCGCCTGGACGAACGCGATCCGCCGCAGGGTGCTGCGCTGGTACTGCCGCTGGTTGCCGGCCGTCCGCCGCGAGTTGATCAGGCCCTGGTCCTCGTAGAAGCGCAAGGCCGACGCGGCGACGCCGGAACGGTTCGCGATCTCGCCGATCGACAACCAGTGGTCCTTGCTGGGAATGGTGTCCTCCGCCATACCGCCACCCTAGGACGCCGGGACAAGAGCTGAAGGGGACTTTAGTTCTTGGGGGTACCGCGGGCGCTCCGTCGGCGATCCTGCGGGTGGGTCCCACCTCGCGCGCGGGTGGTGGGAATTGTGGCCGGGGTCACGTGGTTGTAGGTGGGTGGAGCGGTTGGGCCCGGTACGCCTGTTGTTGGGTGTGGTCAAGGGGCGGGGCTGGACGGGGTATACTTTTCGGCGTCGGTGCGCGAGTCGCGTCACCAGAGCATTTCCCAGGCGCTCCGACCCGTCGGTTTCAGCAACCCGCTGATGTATCCCCGGCGACATGGGTGCAACGCGATAGCGCCCGCAGGTCGATGCCTATCTCCTGCCCAGCACGTCCAGTCCGGCCAGATCTCTGGCCGGCGCTTGCGTGCGGCTCCGATCCGGCATCCGTCCGTGACGTTGAGAGAGAGATTGCGTGTCCCAGCACCACCAGGACCAGTATGTTCCCGCCGACGGCAACGACGCCGCCGATCGGGCGAAGAAGCCGCGGCACAAGAAGTTCCAGACCCAGTCGTACGGCGAGCGGATGGCCGCCGAGCTGGACGCACCGAGCACCCCGGGCACCGACCGTAGTTCGGCCCGGGTGGAGAAGCCTGTCGTGACCGAGCGCCGCGGCGGCCCCTCGCAGTACTCCGACCGTGGCAGCCGTGGCGAGCGCCGCGACGCCCCGCGTGACAACGCCGCCCGTGGCAACGACCGCCCGGTTCGCGGCTACCGCGCCGAGCGTGCGAACGACTCCAGCCCGGAGCGCCCGGCCTACTCCGAGCGTCGTCCGGCGAGCACCGGCACCTCGTCGTACCCGAAGAGCACCCGCACCGACAGCCCGTCGTACCCGAAGAGCTCGTACCAGAAGAGCTCGTACGACCGGAGCTCTTCCGACAAGCCGGCCTACCGCAAGGATCGCGACGAGCGCGGCTTCGACCGCGACCCCCGCGCCGAGCGTGGTACCAACCGCACGTTCGACCGCAACGACAACCGTTCGTTCGACCGTAATGACAACCGCTCGTTCGACCGGGGCGACCGCAAGTTCGAGCAGCGCGAGCGCCCGGCCCGGGTCGAGGCGCCCGTCGACCTCGGCGAGGTTGCCGAGGGCAATGGGTTCGCCGCCCTCGGACTGGCGCCGCGGCTGGTGCAGCGGATGGCCAAGGACGGCATCACCGCGCCGTTCCCGATCCAGGAAGCCACCATTCCGGACGCGCTGGCCGGCAAGGACGTGCTCGGCCGTGGTCAGACCGGCTCCGGCAAGACCCTCGGGTTCGGCCTGCCGACGCTGATGCGGCTGGCCGGTGGCCACACCGAGTCGCGCCGCCCGCGTGGCCTGGTCCTGGTGCCGACCCGCGAGCTCGCCATGCAGGTGCACGACGCGCTCGAGCCGCTCGCCCATGTGATGGGCGTTTCGATCAAGCTGATCGCCGGCGGTCTGCCCTACCCGAAGCAGATCGAAGCGCTGCGTCGTGGCGTCGACCTGCTGATCGCCACCCCCGGCCGGCTGATCGACCTGTGTGAGCAGGGCGCTGCCGACCTGGGCGCGATCGAGGTGGCCGTGCTCGACGAGGCCGACCACATGTGCGACATGGGCTTCATGCCGGCCGTCACCACGCTGCTGGACATGACGCCGCCGGAAGGTCAGCGGCTGCTGTTCTCGGCGACGCTGGACAACGACGTCGACACCATCGTGAAGACCTACCTGAAGGACCCGGTCACGCACTCGACCGAGTCCGGCCAGGCCTCCGTCACCACGATGGAGCACCACCTGCTCGTGATCGAGCCGGCGCACAAGCAGTCGCTGACGGCCGAGCTGGCCAGCCGCGATGGCCGGACCATCGTGTTCGTCCGCACCAAGCTGGGCGCCGACCGCGTCGCCACCCAGCTGCGGGACCGTGGCGTGATGGCCGCGGCGCTGCACGGCGGCCTGACCCAGGGCGCCCGGAACCGGACGCTGGACCAGTTCAAGGACGGTTCGGTACCGGTGCTGGTGGCAACGGATGTCGCGGCCCGCGGTATCCACGTCGACGACGTCGGCCTGGTCGTCCAGGCGGACCCGCCGGCCGAGCACAAGGACTACCTGCACCGCGCCGGCCGTACTGCGCGCGCCGGTGGCAAGGGTGCCGTCGTCACGCTTGTGCTGCCGCACCAGCGGCGCGGCATGATCCGGCTGGCCGAGTCGGCCGGTGTCAACACCGAGCCGGTCCGCGCCCGTCCGGGTGACGGCGTCGTGACCGAGCTGACCGGTGGCACCAAGCCGTCGGGCTCTCCGGTCAAGCTGCCGGCCCCGAAGCCGACGCGTGGTGGCGGTGGCTTCAACAAGGGTGGCAAGCGCTTCGGCGGCGGCCGCTCGAGTCGTGGCTACGAGGGTCGCGGTGGCTACGAAGGCCGCGGCGGCAGTGGCGGTAGCCGTCGCCCGGAGCGCTCGGGCAACGGCCCGCGTCGCCCCGAGTCCAACCGCTACGAGGGCAACAACAAGTCCTACCAACGCTGACGTTCCAGCCCTGGCAATTCAGAGAAGCCTCCGGTTCACACCGGGGGCTTTTCTGTTGCCCTGAGCTCCATTCCGAGCCGGGTCACCAGTACTTCGATCTCGTCGTCGTCGAGGGGGACGAGTTCGAGGACGAGGTGGCCCGCGGGAGCGTCGTCGGCGATCACGTAGATGGGCGGGTGGCCGATCTGGAGCTTGGCGGCGAGAGCCGTGGCATCGATTGCGGGATCCACCGTGAGGAGCACTCGGGACAGCGGCAGGCCGGTCGGGTCGGGAAGGTCCGAGGCCGAGATCCCGGGGAACTCGTCGGCAGCACGGACGAACGCGGCGACCTTGGCGGCCTGGTCCGCCTCCCACTTGGCCCGGTCCATCGCCTGCCACTCCTCGAGTGCCGCGAGCACACCGACGGTCGACTCCTTCGTCGGCTTCATCCCGCGTCCGATGCCGTTCTCCTGCGCGCGAACCGCCCGGACCAGCCGCTGGGTGCCGATCACCAGACCGGCCGTCGGCGAGGCCAGGTATTTCTGCCCGCTGATCAGTACCACGTCCGCGCCGGTGGCCAGCAGGTCCGCGGTCCGGGGGAACTGGGCGGCGCCGTCGATGATCGCAGGGACTCCTCGGCGGTGTGCGGCGCGGACCGCGGCGGTCAGGTCGACGGGCTCGCCGTGGGTCAGCCGCGACGACACGAGTAGCAGGCAGGTGATCTCGGAACCGGAGAGCGCGTCGTCCAGATCGTCTGTGCTACAACGGTTTTCGGACCCTGCGAGCACCACGCTCGCGCCGGCCAGACGGACGGCCTGCAGGATCGACTGGCCGTAGGCAACGGCATGGCCGGCCGGCAGCACGACCCTGTTGTGCATGTCCCTGGTGTCGGGCAGGGCCGCGATGCGGTCGGGGTCGGTGCCGGCCATCGCCGCCGCGATCGTGACGGTGATCGCCGCCGACGTGCAGTGCGTGATGGCGCCGGCCTGCGCGCCGGTGGCGTGTGCGATCGCCTCGCTGACCCGGTCGCCCAACTCCTTCATCACGAAGAACTCGGGCAAGGCCTCTGCGACCGCCTCGGCCACCTTCGCTGAACTGCGGGAGACGCCCAGCGCCGTGTTGGTCCCTTTGGCGTTGATGACGTCGGTCAACCGATGCCGCTCATATGTGCCCATGATGCGGCTCACCATAGTGGCAGGTGACACCTGTCTGCCATGGTTCCGTCACGCAAAGTTGCGGCCGGGCCCCTCGAAAATCTCGGTGACCTCGGTCGGCGCGCGAAGGCCCGCGCTTGCGGTTAAGGTCAGCCGGTGGCGAGTAGCAGGCGGTTGAGCATAACGGTGGTCTGCGCGGCCCTCGTGGTCGTCGGGGCCTCGGGTGCGGTGGCGGTGCGCCAGGGCGACCAGAACCGGCCGGGTTCGGTCGCGGTGAGAGTGCCTGCCCCCGCCATCACGTCCACCACTACGTCGCCCAAGCCGACGCCGACGCCGAGTCCTTCCGGTCCGACCGCGACGGTCGCGCCGATGGCTCAGGAGAACCGGCTGGTCGTCCAGAACCGGCTCTACAAGGTCGGCCGGCTGCCGGCCTCACGCTGCAAGGAGCCGACCGTCCGGCCGACCTCGCTCGCCAAGGTCCGGGCCTACTACACCCAGGCCCTCGGTTGTCTGAACAAGGCGTGGGCGCCCGCGATCCGCAAGGCGGGGTACCAGTTCTGGGCTCCCCAGTTGCAGGTGTACGGCGGCAAGTCGTCGACCTCGCCCTGCGCGCTGATCAGTACCGCGGTGTACTGCAACGGCGTCATCTACATGGACGGCAACTACGACATCAAGAACTACCGGGACTCCGACCCGATGTGGGCCCGCGCCACGATGGCCTTCCTGATCGCCCACGAGTACGGGCACCACGTGCAGGCGATGACCGGGATCCTCGTCGCGTCCGACACCCGCGAGGGCTACATGAACGGCTCGGCGGCCCAGCTGACCGAGAGCAGGCGGCGCGAGCTGCAGGCCTCCTGCCTGAGTGGTGTCTACCTGGGCGCCGACAAGCAGTTCTTCCCGGCCCGCGGCTCGTTCCTGGACAGGTGGAAGTGGACGGTCCGCAACCGCGGCGACCAGTGGAACCCCACGCGCACCCACGGCAACAAGACCAACCACGGCCGCTGGTCCCTCCGCGGCTTCGAAGCCGCCAATCCGTCGGCCTGCAACACCTTCACCGCCAAGCCCGCGACCGTTTCCTGACCACCAACTTCTGACTAGACGGCCAGCGCGAGCAGCTGGTCCGCGAAGGTCTCCAAAGCCTGTACTGCGGACGCCGTGTCGCGGTCGACCAGCCAGCCGAGCGTGACTCCGTCGGTGATGGCGAGCGTCATCCGCGCCAGTTGGTCGGCAGGGAGCTTCCACTCAACCCCGGTCGCGGCCGAGATCTCCTGCAGGATCTCCTCGATACCCGCGAGCTGACTGGCCCGCTGCTCCCGTGCGAGTGGCTCCGTCTTTGCATTGCGCAGGGCCCAGCTGGTCAGCTCGTACGTCAGCAACTGCGCGTCCGGGGTCGCCTCGACGAGTTGCCAGAACCCGAGGAACGCGTTCCGCACGCTCGCCGCGACGTCACCGCCGGGCGTGATCGCGGAGCGGGCGGCAACCACCTGCGCCTCGGTGATCATCCGGATCACCTCGTGCAGCAGTTCCTCCTTTGACCGGAAGCAGTAGTGCACGATGCCGACCGAGATCCCCAGCTCCTGCGCGATCCGCCGGGTGGTGGTCGCGGCCAGTCCTTCGCGGGTGGCGACCTGGATCGCCGCCTGGACGAGCTCGGCGCGCCGCTCGTTCGCGGGTACCCGGGGCATCGGACTCCTCTCGACCGGTCTCACAGTACGGCTTCCAGGTCAAGCGTCCAAGACTCTTGACCTGAACCTACTGGTGAGTCATCGTCAGTTTTTGACGATCCCCTGCCGCCATCAACTGAAGATGCTTCTAGGGAGGACCTCGTGACGCGCCGCCCCGCTCAGCTCACCCGCGCCGTCCGTACGACGACCGCCGCGCTCGCCGTCAGCGCAGTACTGGCTGCCGGTCTGTCCACCACCAGTCAGGCCGGACCGGCCGCGGCCGCGGTACCGGTCGACTACTGCGTCGGGCAGTGCGCGGACATCGTGCCACCCGGACAGAACGGTAACGCGACCTTCACGGATCTCCTTCTGTTCAAGGGATTCGGCACCCGCCCGCCGCACTTCAGCGACACCGTCAAGCCGTACGAGCGGCTGGTCTGGAACTTCCAGGGCATCACCGACGACGGCCTCGCCCCGTACTTCGACGACGCGTCGTTCGGGGTGAGACCGGGCGATGTGGCGAGCACGATCCATCCCCGCGCGGACGTGACGATCGTGCGCGACAAGTCCCGCGGCATCCCGCACATCACCGGCACCACCCGCGAGGGGACCATGTTCGGCGCCGGGTACGCCGGGGCGCGGGACAGGCTGTTCGTGATGGACGTGTTCCGGCATCTCGGCCGCGGCCAGCTGACCCCGTTCGCGGGTGGCGCGGCCGGGAACCGCGCGTTCGAGCAGGAGCTCTGGCGGACCGCGCCGTACACCGAGGTCGAGCTGCAGAAGCAGTTCGACGACGCCGACGAGCGCTATGGCGCCAACGGCGTCAGGATGCAGCAGGACATCCAGGCCTGGGTGGACGGGGTCAACCACTACATCGACACCGTCGGGATCGCCTACCCCGGCGAGTACGTCGCGCTCGGCCTGCCGACGCCGCAAGCGTGGAAGGTGACCGACGTGGTCGCCACCGCGGCCGTGGTGGCCGGCATCTTCGGCACCGGTGGCGGCGGCGAGATGGAGTCCGCGCTTGCGTTGCTCGAGGCGCAGGCGAAGTACGGCGTTGCCGAGGGCACCAAGGTGTGGGAGGCGTTCCGCTCGCAGAACGACCCGGAGGCCAACACCACCGTGCACAACGGCGCGACCTTTCCCTACGGCACGACGCCGGCCAACCCGGCCGGTCGCGCGATGCCGGATCGTGGTTCGGTGACCCCTGAGCCCGAGGTCGTCGACCAGACCGGTTCGGCCGGCATCGCCAAGACGCTGAAACCCAAGAGCAGCACGGGAATCAAGCCGCCGAACAAGGCCCAGGGCAAGGAATCCCTGAAGGGAATCTTCGACGGCGGCGTCTTCCCGGAGGGCTTCGGACCCAAGGGAATGTCGAACGCGCTGCTCGTCTCCGGCGCACACACCGAGAGCGGCAACCCGGTGGCCGTCTACGGACCCCAGACCTCGTACTTCGCCCCGCAACTCCTGCTCCGCCAGGAACTTCAGGGCCCGGGAGTCAGCTCGCGCGGGATCGCCTTCGCGGGGCTGAACTTCTACACCTTGATCGGCCGCGGCGCCGACTACTCCTGGAGCGCCACCTCGGCCGGCCAGGACATCACCGACACGTACGCCGTTGAGCTGTGTGAGCCGGGCGGCGGGACTCCCACCAAGAACTCGACGCACTACCTCTTCCGGAACCAGTGCGTCCCGATCGAGAAGCTCGAGCGGCACAACGCGTGGTACCCGAGTCTCGGGTCCTCGGAACCAGCCGGCTCCTACACGTTGGTCGCCCAGCGCACGAAGTACGGCATCGTCACGCACCGGGGCGCCGTCGGCGGGAAGCCCGTGCTGTTCACGAAGAACCGGTCGACCTACGGGAACGAGGTCGGCTCGGCGCTCGGGTTCATGCTGTTCAACGACCCGGACGCGATCCACTCCGCGCAGGACTTCCAGAACGCGGCGACGAACATCGGCTACACGTTCAACTGGTTCTACACGGACAAGACCGACATCGCGTACTTCAACTCCGGCGACAAACCCGGTCCGGCCGACCGGGGCCGACCCGAACCTGCCGACCTGGAGCACCTATGAGTGGCAGGGCTGGAACCCGGACACCAACCGTGCGACGTACACGCCGCCGGCTCAGCATCCGCAGGTGGTCAACCAGGACTACCTGACCAGCTGGAACAACAAGCAGGCGCCCGGGTTCTCCGCGGCCGACGGGAACTTCGGCTACAACGCGGTCTACCGCAGCCAGCCGCTGGACGACCGGATCAAGGCGGTGATCGGCTCCGGGCAGAAGTTCACCCGCGGCAGGTTGGTCGAGGCGATGGAGGAGGCGGCGACCGTCGATCTCCGCGCGGACCAGGTGCTGCCGTATCTGCTGCGGGTGCTGGAGAGCGCACAGATCAGCGATCCCGCTGTCGCGGATGCCGTCGCCAAGCTGGAGGCGTGGCAGGCGGCCGGCAGTCATCGGAAGACACCCAACGAGGCGACGAAGACCTACGACCACGCCGAGGCGATCCGGATTCTCGACGCCTGGTGGCCGCTGCTGGTCCCCGCACAGTTCCAGGGTCTCGGCCCGGACCTCTACGGAGCTCTGGTGAGCGCGCAGAAGATCGACGAGCGTCCGAGTGCCCAGGGCTCGGCGTTCCAGAACGGCTGGTGGGGATTCGTCCAGCGAGACCTGCGGAAGGTCCTCGGCGACCCGGTCAAGACCCCGCAGCCGGTGACGTACTGCGGTAGTGGCTCCTTGGCCGCCTGCCGAACGGTGCTCGCCGACTCCTTGCTGGCGGCAACCAAGGTCCCGGCAACCACCACCTCCCCGGCGACAGCGGACTGTCCAGCGGGCGACCAGTACTGCGCGGACCAGATCGTGCACCAGCCGATGGGCGGAATCACCCAGGACCGCATGACGTGGGTCAACCGGCCGACCTACCAGCAGGTGGTCGAGTTCCCGGCGCGCCGTGGTGACGACGTCAGCAACCAGGCGGTGGGCAAGACCGCCACCGCTTCCAGCTACGAGACTGGGCTGTTCAACTCGCCGCCCGCGAAGGCCGTCGACGGAGATCTTGGCACACGGTGGGCGAGCAGGTGGTCCGACCCGCAGTGGCTGAAGGTGGACCTGGGCGCCGAGCAGACGATCCGCCGCGTGGTGCTCAAGTGGGAGGCGGCGTACGGGTCGGCGTACCGGATCGAGGTGTCCCGGGACAACGTGAACTGGCAGCAGGTGTTTGCCACCGGCAACGGCGATGGCGGGGAGGACGCGGCCCGGTTCGCGGCCACCACCGCGCGGTACGTGCGGATCACCGGGACGCGGCGGGTGACGTCGTACGGGTACTCGCTCTACGAGTTCCAGGTCTACCGCCAATGACGAGCACGGGGCTGGAAAGATGACGGTATGAACCAGAACTTTCCTCCGAACCCGAACCAGCCGTACCCGCCACAGCAGGGCTACCAGCAGGGGTCGCCGCCGGGGTACGCCCCGCCGCCCGGCTACCAGCAGGGCCCGCCGCCGCAGCAGCGTGGCTACGGGCAGCCCGGGTACGGCCAGGCGCCGGGCGGGTACCAGCCGGCCCAGCAGAACGCGCCGCACGTGGCGCCGCAGGGTTCGCCGTACCCGGTGCTCGTCTCGACCATGAACGACCTGCCCGGATACACCGCGGAGAAGGTGTTCGGCGAGGTGTTCGGGCTGACCGTGCGCAGCCGCGACTTCGGCTCGAACTTCACCGCGAGCTTCCGGTCGCTCGGCGGTGGCGAGGTGCCGGAGTACACCCAGATGCTGGCCGAGTCGCGCCATGTCGCGGTGATGCGGATGTGCCAGATGGCGCAGCAGATGGGCGCGAACGCGATCCTGGCGATGCGCTTCGACTGCAACGAGATCGCCCAGACGATGAGCGAGGTGGCCGCCTACGGCACCGCGGTGATCGTCCGCAAGGTGGAGCCGCCGCGTCCGCAGGACGTCGCCAGACCCAGTGAGGATGATGCGAGTGACGCCTGACCCGCTGAACTTCGGCCCCGACTTCCGGTGGGGAGTCTCGACGTCGGCGTACCAGATCGAGGGTGCCGTGACCGAGGGTGGTCGCGGCCCTTCGACCTGGGACACGTTCTGCGCCTCACCGGGGGCGGTCCTGAACGGCGACACCGGGGAGGTCGCCTGCGACCACTATCACCGGTATGCCGAGGATGTCGGGCTGATGCGCGACCTCGGGGTCGACGTCTATCGGTTCTCCTTCTCCTGGCCGCGGATCCAGCCCTCGGGTATCGGTCCGGGCAACGCCGATGGTCTCGACTTCTACGACCGGCTGATCGACTCGCCGCTGACCGCGGGGATCCAGCCGGCGCCGACGTTGTTCCACTGGGACACCCCGCAGGCGCTCGAGGATGCCGGCGGCTGGGCGTCCCGGGACATCACTGGGCGGTTTGCCGACTACGCCGCCCTGCTGGCTGAACGCTTCGCCGACCGGGTGCCACTGTGGATGACGATCAACGAGCCGGTGGTGCTCACCCTGCTCGGGTACGCCGTGGGTGGTCACGCGCCGGGCAAGCGGCTCGGCTTCGAGGCGCTGCCGGTGGCTCATCACCAGTTGCTCGCGCACGGCCGCGCAGTACAGGCTCTGCGGGCGGGTGGCGCGTCGAATATCGGGATCGCGTCGAACCATGCTCCGACCTGGTCGGCCAGCGATAGTCCTGAGGATGTGGCGGCCGCAGGCTTCTACGACAACCTGGTCAACTGGCTCTTCGCCGATCCGGTGCTGCTGGGTCGCTATCCCGAGGGGCTGGGGGAGGCGATGCCCGGTCCGGTCGCCGAGGACCTCGAGGTGATCTCCACCCCGATCGACTGGTTCGGCCTGAACCACTACGCGCCCGTCCGGGTCGGCGCTCCCACCGGCAACCCGGACACCGCGGCCACGGACGGCATCCCCATGCCTGACGGTCTTCCTTTCGAACCACGTGTTCTGGAGGGCTATCCGCGCACGGACTTCGGCTGGCCGGTTGTTCCCGAGGCTTTCGGGGAGATTCTGCAGACCTTCAAGACCCGGTACGGCGACCGCCTCCCGCCGATCTACATCACCGAGAACGGCTGCGCGATCAACGACGAACCGGTCGACGGGGTTGTCACCGACCAACGCCGGATCGACTACCTGGGCGCCTATCTCCGTGTCCTGAAAGAGTCGATCGACAACGGCATCGACGTCCGCGGCTACTTCCAGTGGTCGTTGCTGGACAACTTCGAGTGGGCCGCCGGGTACTCGCAGCGCTTCGGCCTGGTGCACGTGGACTTCAAGACCCAGGCGCGCACCCCCAAAGCGTCGTACCACTGGTACCGCAACCTGATCGCCAAGAGCCGGGAATGACCACCGAGTCGGCCGCACCTCACGCTCTTGCCGAACCGGTGGTGCCGGTTCGGGGGCGGTGGACTGCGGGTGTGGTGCTGGCGAATGTCGGGGTGTTCGCCGCCTGGCTCGGGCCGATTCAGGTGCTGCTCGCGAAGCAGTCCGATGCGATTGCTCCGGGCAACAAGGAGTTCGTCTTCGGGCTAGTCACCGGTGTCGGTGCGGCGGTCTCGGTGGTCGCGAACCCCTTGTTCGGCGCGATCTCCGACCGCACGAGATCGCGCTTCGGCCGTCGGGTGCCGTGGGTGCTTGCGGGTGCGCTCGGCGGGGCGGTGGGGTTGCTGGTGCTGGCGGGCGCCGGTGCGGTCGCATGGATGCTGCTCGGTTGGTGCCTGGTGCAACTGTTCTGCAACGCGTTGCTGGCGGCAATCACCGCCGCCGTGCCGGACCGGGTGCCGAAGCTCCAGCGCGGGGTCGTCGGCGGTTGGGTCGCGCTCGCCCAGACGCTCGGCGCGCTGGTGGGAGTCGGCCTGGCCACCGTTGTCGGAGGGGTCGGCGTCGGCTATATCGCTTGTGCCGCCTTCCTGCTCGTCTCGGTGATTCCTTATCTGCTGATCAGCGGCGACCAGCAGTTGACCGAGCGGCCCACGCTGGTGTGGCGCGAGTTCTTCGCCGGATTCTGGGTGAGCCCTCGGCGCTTTCCCGACTTCGGGTGGGCGTGGTTGACGCGCTTCCTGCTCAACCTCGGCAATGCGCTCGGCACGCTGTACCTGTTCTTCTACCTGCAGGACGCGGTCGGCTACGACGATCCCGATACCGGCGTACTGATCCTGACCGCGATCTACAGCCTCTGCGTGATCCTGACGGCCGTCGGCTCCGGTAGTTGGTCGGACCACCTGGCCCGCCGGAAGGTCTTCGTTACCTGGGCGGGCGTCGTGATGGCGCTGGGCGGCGTGGTGCTCGCGATCTGGCCGACCTGGTCCGGCGCGCTGGTGGGAGCCGTCATTCTCGGTATCGGCTTCGGCGTGTACCTGTCGGTGGACTTCGCCCTGCTCACGGAGGTCCTGCCGAGCGCGCGCGACCGGGCGAAGGACCTCGGCGTGATCAACATCGCGAACTCCCTGCCGCAGGTGATTGCTCCCGCTATCGCAGCACCTGTGGTGCGCTTCCTTGGCGGCTACCCGGTGCTTTACGTACTAGCCGCCGCGGTGACGCTGCTGGGCGCAGTACTGGTTCGGCAGGTCAAGTCAGTCGCTTAGTCTGCTTGCTATGCCGCTGTATTCCTTTGAGGGCGTCAGCCCGACCGTCCACCCGGAAGCCTGGATCGCGCCGACCGCCACCCTGGTCGGTGACGTCGTCGTCGAGAAGGGCGCCTCGATCTGGTATGGCGTGGTGATCCGCGCCGACCTCGGCCGGATCGTCATCCGCGAGGGCGCGAACATCCAGGACAACTCGGTGATCCACGTCGGCGACGGGCTCTGCGAGGTCGGCCGGAACGCCACCGTCGGTCACCAGTGCCTCGTGCACGACTGCGTGGTCGGCGAGCAGGCCCTGATCGGCAACGGCGCGATCGTGCTCGACGGCGCAGTGGTCGGCGAGCGAACCCTGATCGCCGCCGGCGCCACCGTCACGCCCGGCTCGGTGATTCCGCCCGAGTCCGTCGCGCTCGGCAGCCCGGCGAAGAAGATCATCCCACTGGACGGCACCGCCAAGCTCTTCGTCGACCACAACGCCGCCGTCTACCACGACCTGGCCCGCCGCCACGCGGCCTCTGTCGAACTAGTCGCCGAGTAGCTCCGGCGCGAGTCGGCCCTGTGCGTCGAAGGCTTCCACCTTCTTGACCGCGGGCGCCTTGGCCGGGACCACCAGGGCGAAGAAGCGCTGGCTCCGGGAGGCCGGCGTACCGGTCGCGGGCGCCTGGTACGTCGTGCCGTTCGCCAGGGTGATCTTGACCGAACGGGCGCCGTAGTGGGTCACTCCGTAGACCAGGCTGTTGTTGAGCTCGGTCAGCTCGGGCTTCGTGCCGCTGGTGGCTGTTTGCGCGCGCCAGTCGACCCTGGCGTGCGGCTCCGGACGGTCGAAGCAGGCCGCGGCGTCGAACACTGCCTGCGGGATCACCTCCAGACAGCCGGCTTCCGAGGTCGTCATCCCGGCCTGGTAGGACACCATGCCCCAAGGTCGGCCGTTCAGCTTGGTCTCGGTCTGCACGTAGTAGCCGTGCGGGCGGAAGGCGTTCGCGCCGGGCAGCTTCGTGTACATCTGGTTCAGCCAGGGCTGGGGGAGTGGGAACCTCGGCAGGTTCGCCTGCTCTTGGCGCGGCGGGTTCTCGCTGAGGATCTTGCCGGTCTTCGGGTCCATGACGATCGTCCTAGCAGGCGTGGGGAACCCGGCCGCTGGAGGTTCGCTCTGCGGGGTGCCGGTGAGTGTCTGGCTCGCCAGGATCACCCCGGCGGTGACCACGGCGACACCCGCCAGCGACCCCTCAGTACGGCGTCTCCTGAGTTGGCGGACGCGGTCGTTCACCAGTGCGGCTGGATCGGACGGGCCGGTCGAAGGATCTGCCAGGTCGAGCAGGTCGTCGCGCAGGCGTTCTAGCTGGTCTTGGTTCATCGGTGCACCTCCTGAGCGTGGTTGTCGAGGGCCTTCCGGAGTACTGCGAGGCCGCGGCTGGCGTGGGACTTCACCGTGCCGACGGAGCAGCCGAGCAGTTCGGCGACCTCCTGCTCGGGCAGGTCCTCGGCGTACCGGAGGAAGATCACCACTCGTTGCTTGGGGCTGACCTTTCGGAGCGCCTGCCTCAGCGCGTCGCGGTCGTCCACCTGGGTTGTTGGTGCCGCTTGGGTCCACGCGGCGGCCGGTTGCCCGGCTTCGGACTCGGGAAGCTCGGCGGTCGCGTGCTCTCCCCACCACCTGCGCCGCCGCCGGGAGAGGAAGGTGTTCAGCACGATCTTGCGGAGATAGGCGTCCGGATTGCCGTCTGCCACGCGGCTCCACCGGAACCACAACTTCGCCAACGCCTCCTGCGCCAGATCCTCCGCATATCCGTGATCCAACGTCAGCCCGACCGCCAACCGCACGGTCGAGCCCCACCGGGCCCGAACAAACTCGTCAAACCCATCCTGATCCCGCATCCATTCACCCCTCTCACCTGATCAACCCCCCAACCCCCCTCCCAGGTTGAGGTCCCCCAGGGTCAGCGCTGGTGCGGCCTGCCTCCGCCCGTGCTGCCGCGGTGCAGTGCGAGTGCAGTGCGGGTTCTCTGCCGGTTCAGTGCGGGGTGGGGCGGGTTGCGGTTACTGTTCGGTTCGGGAGGGATAGAGATGGCGGAAACACAGCAGTCGGTCGGGCTTCGCAGCCGGTGGTTTGCGATCGTCGCCTTCGCCCTGGTCGGCGCTTCAACCCAGCTCGTCTGGCTGAACTTCGCCGGCGTCACCACGGTTGCCGCCGAGCGCTACGGTGTCTCCGAGAACGCCATCGGCTGGCTGGCCCAGGTCTTCCCTCTCCTGTACGTCGTGCTCGCGATCCCGGCCGGCCTGATCCTCGACCGGTGGTTCCGCAGCGGCTTGCTCATCGGTGCCGTCCTGACCGCACTAGGCGCCTGTCTGCGACTCGTCGGCGACGACTACGGCTGGCTGCTGGCCGGCCAGATCGTTGCCGCGGTCGCCCAGCCACTGGTCCTCAACGCCGTCACCGGCATCACCGGTCGCTACCTCGCCGAGAAGGACCGCCCGAAAGGGATCGCCGCCGGCACCGCCAGCATCTTCGCCGGCATGGTGATCGCCTTCCTCCTCGCCGCCATATTTGCCGACGGCAACCAGCTGCCGACCATGCTCATCCTGACGGCGATCTTCTCGGTGGTCTCCGCGCTCGTCCTGCTCGTTGCCCTGCGCAAACCAGGCGAGCACAAGGCAGAGCACCGTCGCCCGGATCGCAGCGCCCTGAAGGTGGCGTGGGGCGACTCGCTGATCCGCCGGCTCTGTGTGCTGGCGATCTTCCCGTTCGGAGTCTTCGTCGCCATGACCACCTTCGCCCAGGCCCTGCTGGAACCTGCCGGAGTCAGTGGCGAGACGGCGAGCACGATTCTCCTGGTCAACGTAGTCGCCGGTGTGATCGGCTGTGCGGTGATCCCGGTGATCGTGGTCAGGTATCGCGCGGAATCCGCCCTGCTGGTGATGAGCCTGCTGCTGACCGCACTCGCCTGCGTGGCCCTCGCGTTCGTGCCCAGCGCGCTGATGGGATTCGTCGCCATCACCGTGATCGGGTTCCTGCTGCTGCCCGCCCTGCCGATCGTGCTCGAACTGGTCGAGCGACGTACCGGTGAAGCCGAAGGAACCGGCGCCGGCTTGATCTGGATGGCGGGCAACCTCGGCGGACTCCTCGTCGCGATCGTGGTCGGCCTGCTGGTGGATCACCCGATGGCTGCGTTCCTGGTGATGGCGGCGGTCGCGCTGATCGCAGTACCGGGTGCCCGTGCCCTGCGAGGTCCTATCGCCGCGCTTGAACCCTTAGAGCGATAGCCGTCGCGGCCGTCGCGAGGAGACCGCCGACGCCCGCGGCGATGAAGGTCACCCGGGCGTTGGTGTGCTCGAGCAGAAGACCACCGAAGACGTAGGAGATCCCCGCGGCCAGGCCGATCGCGCCGTACAGGTTGCCGAAGACGCGGCCGAGCATCGCCGGCGGTACGACGCGCTGCAGGTGCGTGTTGATCGCTACGTCGAGCGCGGCGATGCCGACTCCCCGGATGGTCTGCAGGGCGAGCGCCGCCCAGATCGCCCAGGCCAACCCGGTGAGGAGGTTGCCCAGACTGCTGATCGCGAGACCCGCGATGAGGAGCACGGGCATCGCGAAGCGGCTCGCGTACCTGGTGAGCAACGCGTAGCCCACGACCAGGCCGATCCCGACCCCGGCGTACAAGGTCGCCGCTGCGGAGTCCCCGCCGTGCAGCTCGTCCTTCGCGAGGAACACCATCGCCACGTCGTCCACGCCGTTGAACGCCACCACCGCGAAGAACCCGAGGCCGATCACCCGCACCGTCTTCGTCTTCCAGATGTAGCTGAGGCCGTCGCGCGCGTTGCGGAGTACCGACGTACCGGAGTGTTCGTTGCTGGGCGGCAGACTCGGCAAGCCCATGAGCAGGACCGCGGACACGAAGAACGTCGCCGCGTCGATCAGCAGGATCCCGCGGACGTCGAGGACCAGGAACAACACCGCCGCCACCAGAGGCCCGATCGCCTCGAGCCCGTAGGTGCCGGCCCCGAGCGTCGAGTTGGCCGTCTCCAAATCCCTGTCGTTCACCAACGCAGGTACTGCGCTCCGGCTACTCGCCTGGAACACCTGAGCCACCAGGCTCCGGACCGCCACCAGCACCAACAACACTGGCAACGGCGGCAGCGCCACCGCCATCACCACGACGAGAACCCCCTGCGCCAGATCGCACCCCACCATCACCTTGCGCAGATCAATCCGATCCCCGACCACCCCCGCGAACGCCCCGAACAACCCCGGCGTGAAGTCCCCCGCCAGCAACAACAACGCCACCGCCAACGCCGCCCCCGTAACCCCCTCGACGTACAGCAGCAGCGCCACCAGCCCCAGCGAGTCGCCCAGAAACGACACCGCCCGAGCCACGAACAACCGCCGAAACCCCCGATTCCCGCGCAACACCCCGACCCCGGCCACCAAACCCCTCCCTCCACCTCCCGACCCTGCCCACCAGATCCTCTAAGATGACTCAGCAACACCGGGGACCCACAGTCCCACCCGCCGACGTGGCGCAATTGGTAGCGCACCGCTCTTGTAAAGCGGTGGTTAGGGGTTCGAGTCCCCTCGTCGGCTCTCTCACCAGGGCATATGCCTGTCGCCTCATGAACCATAAGCCTTCTGCCCATGGTTTACCCCATGATTTTGGCTCTCATGGTGCTCCGGCATTGCTCCGGCGAGGGCGTGGGCAGCCTCCGGATTGCGGGCTCTCCGGGCAAAGTAGACATCTTGTGTCATGGAAGGACGGGACTGACCGAACTGGTCAGCTACCTGCCGTGCCGTCTGCCCCGCCTCGTCCAGGAGCGTCGCCGTTGTCTTCCGGAAGTTGTGTGAGGTCACCCAAGACAGTTCGTCGGCAATCGTCGGTTGGCCAGCTGAGCTGACCATGTCCATCAACGAGGCGCGGGACGATCGGGACAGCCGGTAGGTATCTGCCAGCAAACGAGCCTCGGACGGGTCCACCCGATCTCGCCCGGTTTCGATGAGGCTGAGCCGGTTCTTCGACCATCCCAACCGCTCCGCGGCTTCGATCTGCTTGAGGCCGGCATCCCGACGAGCCTTGCCGAGCAAGCGGCCCAGTTCACAACGAAGCTCATTGCCGATTGGTTGTCGAGCTAGGCGAAGGTCCTTGCGGACGTTGTTCGGGTCCCGATAGCCGCCCAAAGCGTCCAGGAAGACTGGATCCTCTAGCCGGACGTCCGAACTGAACCGCCGGTGAAGCATGGCCATCGCCCAGGGTGGCCAGGTCAGAACACGCTGACCCGCACGCGACCTCGTCCGACGCCTAACGAGTCCTTGACCTTTGATGCGGTTGATCTGCGAGGTGACAGCTACTTCGCTCTTCACGAAGGTCGACTTCAGTCCACAGGACGGCCAATCGCCTGGCTAGTGCCTCGTCCAGAAAGGTTGGGGTCGTAGCCGTGTTGGGTTGACCGGTTCGGCGGTGGGTGTGGAGGCTTGCTGGCGAGGTGGTGATGGCTCGGCAGCCTGAGGTTTTCGTGCGCTCGCTGGAACCGGAGGAGGCGCCGTGTCTGGTGCGGACTACGCGGACCGAAAGGGATCGTTCGGCTTGGCGAGCGGGCTACGCGACACTAGGTATGTATGATGAAACTATCAAAGAGCGCCAGTTCCGCCTCATCTGGTCGTTGAAATATAGACCAGGATTTTGTTAGTAGCTCTTTTGTTATGGGTACCGCGCCAGGTGTTCCACTTGCATTACGAATCTCAAGACGCCGCCATAATTCAGCAAATGGCACATCAAAGTAATGCATTTGTATAGCAGCGCCTAGTTTGTGCGCAACCTCTCGATGTCTATCACGTTCATCTCGACTCCAAAAACCATCTTCCAAAATGATGCTGTACCCGAGTTTCAGTAATGTTAGGCCGTGCTCATAGAGTCGAACCTCAAGTTTACGGCGGAACTCGAAGTCAAAGAAGTCGACTCCGAGTGCGGCAACCCACTCGTCTACATTGAGCCGGACCGCACCCGTCGACTTCTCTAATTCTTTTGCAACAATAGTTTTTCCGGCACCAGGTAAGCCACAAAAAGCGTAGAGCACCGGACGTTCAGAACTATTGAATCCCATAGTATGTTCTCCAATCAGAAACCCCTCGTCGCTCACGAAGAATGATCCCAGGCCGGATGCTGCCAGGTCAGGAGGGCGCGTCATGCCGCGGCTACCTGTTCCGGCGCTTCGTGATCGAGAAGTACGGGATCGGCCGCCCCACGGAGCGCATGCGCTCGAGCTCATGGTTTAGCCCATGAGTTTCAACGCGCATTGATGCCAAGAGCCGACTGGGGACGAACCACTCGGTCGACGGCAATCCCTGTGTCACAAGGGATCTGAGCATCATCGGGCAACAACGCCGAAGTGAATCCGGCGAGGAGCAGCCATATCGCGCCGGCGAGCAGCCATGGCCACCATCTGCCTCCCGAGTCGGCCTCCGCTGTCGCCGCGCTGATCAGTAGGGCTGACGGCACGATGACGAGAAGCAGCGCGAACCGCTTGAAGGCAAACTCCCAGTCCCGCTCGCGGACGAGGCGACGCAGCCGTTCTCCACGCTGGTGCGGCGCAGGCTCTCTGGTCACGCGGCCATTGTCGCGGCTCGACCTACTCATTACGAGTCGTCCGAGGCGAGTGCAGGGCCGTCTACCGGGAGCGTTCCCGCCGCTGGTCGACCGAGCTGAATGGGCTCACCAGTACAGATCCGAACAGGTCGATCCGAGGCCCCTGTTAGCAAGGTTGTTAGCAAGCAGCCAAGTGGCAAGCGCCTAGGATCCGGCCATGCCTTTCAGCGACCAACTTGTGGCACGCACTCCCGACGCACCGTGGCTACCGCCAGGAAGCACTGCAGAAGTGTGGGCGTGCGACTCCACGGCGAACCCGGAACCAGCCATTATTGTTCGGCTCCTGCTGACTCGACTCGTTTCTGGTTGTGAGCCTCAGATCTTCTGCGTTGATGCAGACAAGGGGCTCGATTTACCGACGCGGTTCCTCGGAGGAGACAACGGGTGGACCGCTCCGACCGTGGGACTTGATGACCTGAGCCAGGACATCCTTGGCCGGGTGGTGCCCACGCGCTGCGTGGGCTACGTCCGCAACGTTGTACCCACGCCCGACGAGACGTACGCATATCCCACGCCCTACGTGCACGTTCCGGTCTTTGCACCGATCTCTGCCACCGAACCAGTCGCTCCGGGGGAGTGGGTACCCATGTCGAGGGGGCGTGACGGACTCAATGCACGGCACTGGTGGCCTGTAGCCGAATGGTTCCTCTCGTCGAGAAGCGATGGCCCACGGACGCGATGAGCTCCTTCCGGACGAACCATGAGCGGCTGACACCTCAACGCATGGCGTCGAGCCCCAGTAGCCTGGGAAGCTGTGACGACGAGTGTCGAGTTCACCGAGCTCACCGGGACGTACCGCCGCGAGTTGCTCGCGCATTGCTACCGCATGCTCGGTTCGATCGACGAGGCCGAGGACGTGGTGCAGGAGACCTACCTGCGGGCGTGGCGGTCGTACGACGGCTTCGAAGGCCGGTCATCAGCGCGGACGTGGCTGTATCGCATCGCCACGAACGCCTGCCTGACCGCGATCGAGCGCCGTGGCCGTCGGCCGCTGCCATCGGGTCTCGGCGCACCGAGCACCGACCCGGACGTGCCATTGGTGGCCGGACCGGAGGTGGCGTGGCTTCAGCCGTACCCGGACGTTCTCCTCGGTGACCTCCCGGACGACCCCGCGGCGGTGGCGATGTCGCGAGCGGGGATCCGGCTCGCGTTCGTCGCCGCGTTGCAACATCTCTCGGCCCGGTCCCGCGCCGTACTGATCCTGCGCGATGTCCTGCAGTGGTCGGCTGCCGAGGTTGCCGAGCTGCTGGGGACGACCCCGACCGCCGTGCACAGCGCGCTGCGGCGGGCTCGTGCCGACGTGGCCCGCTCGACGCCGGCCGTCGACGACGTCGCGGAGCCGGGCGAGGCGGAGCGGCGTGGACTCGTCGAGCGGTTCGCGGCAGCGATCGAAAGCGCGGACGCCTCCGCGGTGGCCGAGCTGCTGCGCGTGGACGCCGTCTTGGAGATGCCGCCGCTGCTCACCTGGTTCGCCGGCCGCGATCCGGTGGCCCGTTTCCTCGGCGCCAACCTGCTGCTCGAGCCCGGTGGGCTGCGCACCGTCCGGACCCGGGCCAACGATCAGGACGCGCTGGGCGTGTACTCACGCGGTCCCGATGGCGTCCACCGCGCGCACGCGGTGATCGTGCTGACCGTCTCTCCCGCCGGCATCACGCGCATGGTCGCGTTCCAGGATCCCGGCCTGTTCCCGGCGTTCGGACTGCTGTCCGAATAGAACTTTCGCTTCGCGCGACGAATCGGCGGACCGGCGCGGGTCTGTCTGTGTAGGCCGTCCGACGGACGGGCGGCCGCACAGCAGACGGAGGACGCAATGCGCAAGCTCATCGCCGCCATGAAGATGTCGCTCGACGCGAAGGTGGAAGGCCCGGACGGTACCGCCGACTGGGTCGAGGCATGGTCGGAGGACTACGGCCTGACGCCGCAGATCGACGCCTGCCTGCTCGGCGGAGGCATGTACCCCGGCTACGAGTCGTACTGGACCGGGATCCAGACCAAGCCGGAGACGCCGGCGTGGCTCACCAGCGAGCCGCCGACGCCGGCCGAGCGTGAGTGGGCCGACTTCATCAAGCAGACGCCCCACTACGTGCTGTCCAGCACCTTGGAGACCACGTCGTGGCCGAACACGACCTTCCTGCGTTCTGTCGACGACGTGGCCGCACTCAAGCAGCAGCCGGGCAAGGACATCTACGTTGTCGGTGGAGCGCGCATCACCGCGTCCCTGATCGACGCAGGCTTGGTCGACGAGCTGCGGTTGATCATGTACCCGCTCGTCGCCGGCACGGACAGCACCGCGCTGTTCGCGACCTCACCACGACGCAGTGCCGAGCTGCTCGAGGTGCGGAAGCTCGACCGTGGCAAGGTCGAGCTGACCTACGGATTCGCCTCATGACAGGTCCGGACAACAGCCAGGTGATCGCCGAGTTCCGCGCGAACAGCGGCCGGCTGGGCGGGCCCCTGGCCGGAACGCCCGTCCTGCTCCTGCACCACGTCGGGGCGCGAACCGGTACGCGGCGGGTCACGCCCTTGGTGTACTCCTGCCATGCAGGCGACCGCGTGGTCGTCGTCGCGTCCAACGGAGGCGAGCCGAGCGATCCTGCCTGGCTGCACAATCTCCGAACTCATCCGGACGCCGCAGTCGAGATCGGCACCGACGTCGTTGCGGTGCACGCGGCAGAAGCGGGCGGGGGCGAGCGCGACGAGCTCTGGCAGGAGGTGGTGGCCCGGTACCCGGATGTCGGACGGTTCGGCTCGCGGACAGACCGCCCGATCCCGCTCGTCGTCTTGCGGCGAATCCCCGCACCCGCCGAGGCCGGCTCTCGCGTAGTGGTCGGCGGTTGCCTTTGACAACGGTTGCCGGAGTCTGGTGACCGGTCTGGCCGTGCTGCTCCTGATCAAGGACAGTCCGTACGACGAGCCGCTGCGACGGCCCAATCAGTCGCTCGGTGAGGTGCGCAACCTGCGCAGAGCCTGGAAGGAGCCGGGCACCCGGCTGGGGCTGTGGACGCACCTCACCACGAGCTTCTCCGGCAGCACCTTCGGACTGCTCTGGGGGTACCCGTTCCTCGTCCAGGGACAAGGGTTGGCTCCGACGACCGCTGCGGCGATGCTGCTCCTCCCGGTGCACGTTCTGAAGAAGGACCCCGCCGTGGCCGGAGCGTAGGCGTCCAGTCACCCGCGATCATGCCCTTCTGTCCGATCTGGACGGCAGCAGGAGCCCGATCTACCGTCGGTTCAAGGGGAGCAGTCCTTTGGGGGGAGCGGTATGTCTCGTGTTCGTCGGTTTGTGGTGGTGGCGGCGGCGGTCGTGCTGACTCTGGGGGCGGCGCGCCCGTTCCCCACGTCGGTGCCGTTGCCAGACGACTTCTGGCCGGAGGCGATCGCCATCGGGACGGGGAGCACCTTCTACGTGGGCTCTCTGAAAGACGGCGACATCTACCGGGGCAGCCTGCGCAGCGGTGAGGGCGAGGTCTTCGTCGACGCACCACCCGATCGAGTGGCCGCCGGACTGAAGGTGGAGGAGGACTGGCACCGGCTCTGGGTGGCGGGCGGTGCCAGCGGGCACGCGTACGTCTACAGCACCCGCGACGGTTCCGCGATCGCCGACCTGGTGCTGACGTCCGGGCCGACGCTGCTCAACGACGTCGTGGTCACCAAGGGCGGCGCCTACTTCACCGACTCGTTCAACCCGGTACTCTTCAAGGTGCCGATCGCACCGAACGGGCAGGTGGGCACACCGGTGGCGATTCCGCTGTCCGGGCCGGCGGCGACGGTCGCTGCGTTCCCCAACCTCAACGGCATCGACGCCACCCCCGACGGCAAGGTCCTGATCGTCGGCCACTCGACGCTCGGTGCGCTGTTCACCGTCGACCCGAGCACGGGCGCCAGCCGGACCATCACCGTGACGGGCGGCACCCTCACCCCCGGAACTCCGGACGGACTCCTGCTCGACGGCAAGACCCTGTGGGTGGTGGAGAACTTCGCAGAGCGCCTGGTCGAGCTGAGGCTCGACCCCGACCTCACCAGCGGCCAGATCGTCTCCGCCACCACCAGCGACCTGTTCCGCGTCCCTACGGCCGTGGCCGAGCACGGCGATCGGCTGGCTCTCCTCAACGCCCGCTTCGACCTCGCCCTACCCCCGCCGTTCGGCCCGGGTGCTCCGCCCGGGACCGAGTACGACGTCGTCCAGCTGCAGAAACCGTGACCGGAGGCAACCTCGGACCCCTCACCCGGAGACCGGAGAGGGTTCCGATGACTGTGCTGGTTCGTGCGGAACTGACCCTTCTCGACGGCGGTCGTGAGGAGTTCGTCGATGTCGCCCTGGCCTTGGCGAAGGCGGCTGAGGAGGAGCCGGGGACAGGGCGGACCTCGGCGAGCGACGCAGCCGCAGCGATCCGGCCAGTGCCGGTTCGGTGTCGGTCTCGCCATTCGCCACGCCGCCGCAACATAATCGAACGGTTGAGCGAGCCGATAATCTAGATTTCGTCAGATACATCGTCGCTTAGCAGCAGTTCTTACGTCTGTACGCCTACCTCGCAGCCGGATCGTTGACGCATGCCGACCGCGGTGGGCGGCCTTGAGCGGACCCATTGGAACAGCGATGGGTGCCCGGCCGTAGGTGCTGGCATCGGTGGCTGGGTCAGGAGTGGTCGGAGGGACTAGGACGACCACGAGGGTCATTATGACGGCGGTCAGGGGTGACGGGGATCGACCTGACCGGGCTCAAGAAGGCGGAGATGCTCTGCGACACGGAGAGTACTTCGCCGACGGATTGCTGCGCTCCCACCTGAAGACCGAGCTCCACGTCTCGGGACGCAGCGCTCACGTCTTAGCTCACGTGATTCAGTGGCAAACAGTGCGTGGTGCCGCGCGTCGTTGACATGCCTGCCGCGGCATAAGCCCAGGTCATGGCAACCTTTGGGCGATGGCGGCAAGCGGTGACATGTCTGGGCTCAGAAAGCGGTGAGGGGTTCGAGTCCCCTCGTCGGCTCAGCGTTCGACCAGGCATTACTACTCTGTGTAGCCATGATCGCAGACGGTCTGCCAATGGATCTGTCAATGTGAAGGCCCACCTGGACGCGGGTGCCGACCACGTCGCGATCCAGTTGCGGGGACGGGAAGGGATCGACCTGCTGCCCGGGTACGAGGCGCTGGCAATCGTTCTCCAGTTGGGGTTCGGGCGGGCCGTCCGACGACCCGCCTGTTCGGCGGACGGCACCGTGTTGCGGGTGTGAAACATGGTCTTGATTCCCGGCCGGAACGCGCGAACATCGTGAGTATAAGCACCGCATTTCGCGATGCCCTTTGGAGGTGTTTCTCATGACTGAGCGACACGAGTTGCGTTGGGGCGGTATCGCCGGACTGGCGTTCGTCGTCCTGGCACTCCTGGGCCGGTTCCTGGCCGGCAATCCTCCGACAGTCGCCGACTCGGGCGGCACGATCTCGAGTTGGCTCAACGACCACCGGACCACGGTGCTGTTCAGTTCCCTGATGTGGGCCGCCGCCGCCGGGCTGGTGATCTGGTTCGCGGCCGCCTTCGCCGAGGCGATCCGGGAGCGGGAGGAGCGCAGCGACGTACATCTCGCGTTGCTGGCCGGCTCGGTGCTGGTGGGCGGCGCGGTCTTCGTGAACGGCGCACTCACCGCAGCCTCCGCGTTCAGCATCGCGGGCCGGGACGAGGCACTCACGGTCCTGATGTACAACATCACCGCGGTGATGACGACGATGATCGGCTTCGCCGCCGCACTGCCGCTGGCCGCGGCCGGGATCGGCGTACTGCGGACGCACCTGATGCCGAACTGGCTGGGCTACCTCGCCCTGCTGGCCGCCCTGGTGTCCTTCGCGGGTGCGTTCGGTGTGTTCGCCACCGACGGCGTGTTCGTTGCTGGGGGCAACTTGATGAGCACCGTCCCGTTGCTGCTGTCCGCGGTGTGGATCGTCTGCGCGAGCGGGTTCATGGTCCGCGAGCACCTGCCGGAGATCACCACCGGGGAGGCCGCCCTACCGCAGCAGACGTGAGCCTGAGCCGGCCGGTCAGCCCGGCTGACCGGCCGGTGAGGGGGTGAAGTCGGCGAAGTCGAAGCCGGGTGACCCCACGCACGACACCAGCACAGCCTGCCCTCCCGCCGGCCGCGCGGACTGCCACGCCCCTGGCGGTACGACGACCTGCGGCTGCTGACCCGCGGCCACATCGGGGCCGAGTGTGACCGTGATGCCGTCGTACTGCAACGTCAGCGGGCCACCCGAGTGCCACAACCAGATCTCCGCCGACCGGACCCGGTGCGACCGCGGCTCCTCCCCTTGGTACCAGCAGGAAGTAGATCGCCGTCGCGCTGGCCCGGCTCCCGTCGTACCCGTCGGGCTCGAAGTCGACGGTCGATCGCCACGTCTCGCGATACGACCCGCCCTCGGGATGCGGCTCGAGGTCCAGCTGTCGCGCCAATTCCGGCTTCTCCATGCCCCGATTCTCGGACAGAGTGCGGGGCATGACTGAACTTCCGTCCGAGTACCACCGCAGACTTCCGTACAGCGAGCGGATGTCGGCCGAGCCCTTGCTGGGTGGACCGTTCTTTCCGTTCGAGGGCGACCTCCAGGTCGTGCCGCTGAACGAACCGGTGCTGCCGGAGCCGCCGCGTAGCGGTGAGGACGGAGGGCGGCCGTGTCCGAAGTGCGAAGATCCGGATCGGTTTGTGATCTGGCGAGACGGCCATTGGCATCTCAAGGCGTTCGGGCCGAGTGGGCTGCCGTTCGTGGCCGTTCTCGAGCCGCGCGAGCACTACCGGCTCGACAACCTCCCACCCGAGCTCACCGCGACGCTCGGACCGATGATCCAGCGCGTCGCGAACGCGATCCGGCGGATCGACAGCGTCGGGCGGACGCACTTCAACCGCTGGGGCGACGGGAGCGAACACTTCCACCTGTGGTTCCTCGCCCGGCCCCTCGGCATGATGCAGCTCCGCGGCGCGATGATCGCCGCCTGGGACGACATGCTCCCGAAGCTGCCCGAGGACGAGTTTGCGGCCAACGTCAGCCTGGTCGCCGCCGCCCTCTGGGAGAACGGCGGCGAGGCACTCAGCCTCGATCCACCGATGAGCCGGTGATGGGCGTGGGTTCCGGTTGGGGACTTTGGATCCTGGTGGGTGCGCGCGGTGGGTCGCTCCGCCTCGCTGCGGAGGTGTTCCACTGGTTTGTCGGGTCGCGCCGGTTCGGCTGGTGTGGTCAGGTGGTGGCCGGGGCCGACGGATCACCCGACGGGAGGATCTACCACTGGGAAACCAGCACCCAGCGCATCCTCGTCCAAGCCTGCACCATGGCCGGTCGCAACCTGACCCCCACGGAATGGGCCCAGTCGTTCGGCGACCGTCCGTACCGAAAGACCTGCTAGTGCTGCGCCTGGACGTACAGGGTGACTGCCAGGACGTGTTTGCAGGGGCCGCGTTGGCCGTGGTACTTGGCCCACCACAGACAGGTGCAGGTGTAGGGATCGCCCTTGACCCAGTGGCGGTGGTTGCCGGAGGTGATCGACCAGCCGTTGGCGGATGGCGCGACCGCTCGGTCCTGCAGCAGTTGGCGGGCGTCCTTCAGTCGAGGGTTGTCACGCTCGATCCGTTCGCTGTTCCACGGCAACTCCCGGTGGAACCAGGTGCTCCCGTGGAGGTCGTAGCCCACCTTGCCGGACACGGCCAGGTAGCCGATGCCCGCGTCGACGTCCGCGAGGGGAAGGTCCGTCGTCGCCGCCAGCCGATCGCGATCGATGACCGGCTGCCAGGCGAGATGTTCGAGTAGTCGGGCGGCAGCGGACCCGGCCGAAGACGCCGTCAAGGTGGTCAGCAGGCCGCCTTCACCCGAGAAGCCTCGGTACGGTTCTGGGGAAAGCAGCAGCGTCAACCGCGCGCCCGGCAGTTCGAACACCCACGCGCTGGCGTGATCGTCGGAACCGAACACGCGCAGGCGGTGCGTGAAGCGCGCGACCCGCGCCGACGCTGCCAGCCGCGCGGCTCCGGCAAGATGCACGGACCCAGGCGATGGTCGGGTCGACTGTCGCAATCCGCCTGGCGCCGGGAGCAGGTGGTACGACGGACCTGGCGCAGACTTGGGCAGTGAGGCGAGCCATCGAGCCGCCGCCGGTCCGGCGAGCTCGGCCCGCTGCGTCATCCGTGCGGCGAGCACGGGCGTCTCGGCGAAGCCCCTGATCCATCGGTCCGGGAGATCGACCTTCCGTTCGTGGTGGGTCTCGTCGAGCGTCGCCACCGAGAGGCCTTCGGTTCCGACGTCGAGGTGGACGAGCTCGGCGCGGCCGACTCCGGCGAGTGCGGTGCGCAGCGGCTGGTTGATGTCCACGTTGGTGGTCCCGTGCGCGACCTCGCCCGAGTCGATGCCATCGGCAAGCAGATCGAGCCGGGCGTGGACTCCGTTGCAGAGTGAGAACGCCTCGAACCGCAGCCGGTCGCCCGAGGCGGTGACCACGGGATCGAGGTTGCTGAGGCGGTGGACGAGACCCGCGTCGAAGTACCGGCTGTTGGCCACGTCGGCGACCGCCAGGATGCCGGCCGCGGTCACGTCCGGCCGCGCCAGCACTCCGCTGAAGAACCGCGGCTGCTCGACGAGTCCGCCGGGAGTCGCACCGAGCGCTGTCTCGAGTTCCAACAGTGCGCTGCGATCGGTACGCCGTACGAGCGTCGAATCAGTGCGATAACCGGCCTCGATCGTCACGATCTGCCTTCTCCCTGTGCGGCTGCTGCCACAAAGGCGGCTGCCTCCACCCGTGCCTTGCTACTACCCTTCGATGCTGCCAGCTCCAGAACGGATTCGGGGATCTGTGGATCGGGGACCGCGCTGACGTAGCGACGCAGTACGCCGCACAGCTCGGCCAGCGCAGCGGGCTTCCGCTCGAGCACCGAAGCCTTGCCGAGCACGGTCATCGCGGTCGGCCAGAGTGGTTGCAGCCCACCCGCGAGAATCAGCTGCTCCCACGAGTGGCCAAGGCGACCGAGACGCAGTACGCCGTCATTGAGGAGATGCAGACAGCACTCGGTGTACGCCGTGCTGTCCCACCGACCGCGGCCCATCAGCGCCAGCGCTGCGTCCACGGCGAGGAGCCGTCGATCCTCGTCGGCGTGGCACAGCGTGGCCGCGATGTCATGCTGGACAGCGAGGCCGGGGCCGGGCGCGTGCGCCATCATCGGCAACCAGCGAGGTGGGTGCCGCGCGGCTTGGTCGTACTGCGTCTGCGTCTTGGCGGCCAACAGATCCGGCCAGGCCGGGACGATCCCGAATCCGGTTTCGGCTCTGATCGCCCACTCGTGGTACTCGCGATGGGTACCGCTCGTGTGACCGGCGAGGAGCCCGGCCGGGATGCCTGGGATGAGGCTGATGTCGATCGGAAGCCGGACCGGTTCGACGGTCACGGTTGCTCCGTCATGTCGAGTCACGAGCTTCGGGAGTCCGCCGCCTTCGATCCACTGTCGCAGCAGGTCGACCGCGTCTTCGGTGTGTTTCGCCGTACGCCACGTGGATCCCGGGGACCACAGGTCGAGTGACAATCCGTCGAGTTGGGTCGTGCGTTCGGGTGGAGTGGGTTCGAGGCGGAGTAGTGCGAGGAAGAGATCCGTCGGGCCTGCCGACGTACGGCCGTAGCCTTTGAGACGGTCCACGAGGGTGTCGAAGGAGAGTAGGCCGTTCCATTGTGTCGGGGTGCTCAGCAGGTACGGGATCGTGCCGAGTCTTAGGGTTGTCTCGCTCGCGAAGATCTCGTGGACCGCGCCGGTCAGGGACAGGCTGGCGATCTCCCAGTCGGTCGGCGCGTGTACGCCGTTCGCGATCTTGTCGCACAAGGTCTTGTGGGTCTTCGCGGTCACGTCGGCCGCTGTGACCACTGCCCACAGAGCCGACGGCGGGCGCACTCCGTCGCCGAGACTCTGGTTTGCGGACCAGGCCCAGTAGCGCACCTCTTGAGGCGATCTGGCAGACCAGCGGACGATCGCGTCCCAGAAGACCGCGCCGTCCGCGGCCGTGGTTGACCTGATGATCCGGGAGAGAGCAGCGGCCAGCCCAGGCTCATCCGGCTCGATCTTGGCGGCAGGCCCGGTGTCGTTAACCGGCAGGGGTGCGGCCCACAGATCAGACAGCGGAGCCTCTGCGTCGGCTTCTTGGGCGACTCCGAGTGCGGTAAGCGCTTTGGTGGCTCGGTCTGCGAACGCCTGGTCGGGTACGTCGGCCGCGACCTTGAGCGCGATCGTCACCGCGTCGGATCCCCACCGGTCGACCGCGTGCGGCCCGGTCAACGCCTTGAGCAGCACGGTCTTCTGGGCCTTCTCCGGACGCGCGAAGATCGTGGCCGCGAGGTCGGGGAGATCGTCGGCGTGGGCGGTTTCGACCGCTGCGGGCAACAGCACGGCGGTCACCGATCCGTGGCTGGTCGCCAGCAACCCCTGGACCAACGGCATGCGCTCGGCGAGGTCCGGACCTTTCAGGTCGAGTGCTGCCAGCAGCTTCGCGATGCCCTTCCGGGTGCTGGGAGTGTCCTGGCGAGTCAATGCGACAAAGGCGTCGGCCAGAATGCGGGACCGGTCGAGGTGGCCATCGGCGACCAGCTCGGCGACGGCCGGACCGAGCTCCCACGACGGTACGGCGTGCCGCTCCAGAATCCCGATCACGCCGGGGCCGGCCAGCGCGGCTGACAGGGCTTCGGGCAGGACGGGGTCAGCGCGCAACTCCTCGACGAGTGACCCGGTGGGCAGCGGTTCCGGCGTACCGTTGTGACGCTCTTGCCGCCACAACGCCCACTTCATCTCCGACGCTGCCATCGCGTGCAGTTCGGCCCAGGACTTGGCAAAGGCCGGGCCGGTGGGCAGCTCGGCCAGACCGGCCGCGATCAGCGGCCGCGCGAGCCGCGCGATCCACGCAGAACGGGGAACCACCGCAGCAGGTCGTGCGCGTTGCTGCGCCCCGTAGCAGGGCTGGAATCACCCAAGCTTGCCAAAGTCGTCGAACAGTTGCCTGGCCGCAACGGCATGCCTGGCGGCTCCCGCTACGAGTTGAAGTGGGACGGGTTCCTTCACTGAACCAGTCAAGTAGACGCGCTCTTGGCGCACAGAAGCGGGTCAGTCACACGAGCAGCGTTTCGAGCTCTGCAAGCCGGCCGAACATGTCGGGTAGGCCGCGCACGCCGTTGCGCACGGACTCGTGCGACAGCGCGAGGTCAGGGCCTGTGCTCGCCTCAACACCAGCCAGGCACCGGAGGACGTTCCGCCTTGTGTGCCCCAGCCAGCCGCCGATCATGAACACGAACCAGCTTGGACCCGACGGGGGCAGCGCTCCGCCCCCTGCAACGTAGCCGTCGAGGACCGAGCGGAAGATGGCGGGCTCGATGTTGTCGAAGCCAGGTCCCTTCGCGAGGCTCAGCGCGGTCGAGCCAAGCTCACCCGCCAGGTCGAGCATCCCCGAGAGCTCCCAGTCGAGCACTACCGGCCGACCGTCTCGAGCGAGCAGGTTCCACGGTTGGATGTCCCTGTGGGTCAGTACAACAGGGCCTGGCCGTTCGCAGGTGTCGACGAAGTGGGCAATCGCGAGGAGCGTCTCGACATGGGAGGCGAGTTCGTCGGCCCACGGCTGTCCGGTCGACGCCGCCCGCTCGGCGAGCTCGGGCCAGTCCCGTGCCGCCGGGTCCTCGATCGACATGTGGGTCCACTCGACGTCGAGCGCGTGGATGCGCGCGAGAATCTCACCGATCTCGAACGCGTACGCCCCCGACACTGGTGCTTCGGGCATCTTCCTTCCCTCGACCCACCGGTGGACGAGCGTGTGGTGGCTGGCCGAGATCGGCTCCGGCATCGGAATGCCGGCGGCGAAGGCCGCCCGCTCGAACCTGAACACGTCCTCGATGCGGTAGGTCCAGGGGCGGTCGACGAGGTTCAACTCCTTCACCGCGAACGACCCCTGGTCGGTGTCGAGCCGGTAAGTCCGGTTGGCGAACCCGCCGTGGACGCGGATCATCGGCCCGATCGGCGCACCGAGATGCGAAAGATTCACCCCACGCACTCTAGGACTCGGAGTTCATCGATGCACCGCGTTTCTGCGGTTCGTCCAGTACGACGCGGCCTGGTTCCCGGAGCAGATCGCGACATCGCTGCCGCCTGCATGCCGGCGCGGGTCAGGCTGTTGCCGTGTTGTCCCACGCCTGAGCGGGACGGAAAACTCAGCGCGAGGCGACACCGTGGCCATGGGCAACTTGTCGCCCGAACTCTCAGGCCCGGTTGAACTCGAGCTCGCCAAGGCTGTCGAGCAGTTACCAGGCCAGCACGGCAATGCATGACTGGGATCCAGCAGCCGCCGTGCACTGGGGGAGGGCGTCGGCAAGGCGCCGGAGCTGGTTCAGCGGTCGCCGCTGAGCTGAGACAGAGCTTCGGCGCGCGCATCCGGCACCGAAATCTAAGAGGTTCTGCGCCATTTCTGAGGGGGTGCGTCGGATGTGGCTGCGGGCATGTGAGCCGACCGTGAAAGAAGGCGGCGATCCCGCCGCGACGACCTCACGGAGGAATCATGAACCGCAGGTATTCCGCCCTCGCACTGTCAGCAGTCGCGATGGGCGCCGTGGTCCTCACCACGACCGAAGCGTCGGCCATGGGGAAAGACCCTGAAGCCGCGTCCACGTCTCAAAGCGTGCCCGCGCCTCCCGAGTGGCCGGACGAAGGGACCGGCTACCCGGCATCCGAGGGCAAGAGCCCGGAGTACAACTACCCGAACTACGACCCGAAGTACGAAGTCGCTCCCGTGCAGGCGGCGACGGTAGGCCAGAGCCGGTCGGACGACAGCGGGGTCGAGGCCCTGCAGGCTGGTGCCTCCGCACTCGGTGGTGCGGCCGTCGCCTTTACCGGCATGTGGCTGTACCGGCGCCGCCACGCACTGGCCGGTTAGCCGCGGCATTCGGGTTTCTCTGGCGAGAGAAGTCGGCACCCGCACGCCGCTAGAGGTGGGCCGGCGCGCCGATTGGCTGGGACCCGTTCTCCCGTCCCTGTCAGTCGACGCGCTGGCTGCCCAGCCGCTCGGCAAGTGCTGCCGTTTCCACCCGACTCGACGTTCCGGTCTTTCGCAGGATGTTGGAGACATGGACGCTGACAGTCGTGTAGCTGATGACGAGTGCCTTCGCGATCTCACCGTTCGATCGTCCGGCCACCAGGAAGGCCAGGATCTCCCGTTCGCGCGGGGTGAGGCCGCCAAGCGCTGTCGGAGCTTCAGGCATACTCGGCACCGGGACGGGTTCACGAAGCGAGACGCGGGCCATCCGTGCGAGCGACTCGACCTCCTCCTGCAACGGCTGCGCGCCGAGCTCGACAGCAGTCAGGTGAGCCTGCCGCAACAGATCACTCACAGCTGATCCGCGAGATCCGGCAGCCAGCATGGCCTCCGCCCGGCGCAGGCGCGAGACCGCTTCCTCCCAAGGCACACCAGCCGCATGACACGCCTCGATCGCATGCCGCCACAGGTCCGCCTGACCCGTCTGGCCCCTGCAGCGCGCCACCTCGGCATCGAACAGTGCCTTGAACATCGCCACATCCACGGCATCCGGCCGCTCCGCCGTGAACGATTCCGCTGGCCACTTGGCGATCAGGTCATCAAGCGTGGCGACCGCCTGTGCGACACCGTCCGCATCGCCGGCGTCTCGGGCGGCCCGGGCGGTCTCCGCGGCGGCGTGCGCGAATTCCACGAGGATGTCCTCGCTGTAGTGGGGTCTCGCTGCATTCGGCACGACGATCCGGCGTCTGAGCCACTGCAGCGCCTTCTGCGGTTCACCGGACGCCAGGAAGACTTCTGCGCCGGCGAGGGTCAGGTCTCCGCGGAGACCGGCGAAGTCCTCGGAGATCAGGTTCAGAGCCCGGTCCAGGTGCAGCTTGGCCTCTGCGATGCGCCCGGACCGAGCGGCCAGCTGTGCAGCCGTTAGTCGAACCGATGCTCCTGCGATGCCTCCGCAGCGCGCTGCCAGCGCCGTCCGAAGCAGCTCGCGACAATCGTTCCAACGTCCCTGCCACAGAAGCCCTTCCGCGGCGTGTGAGGCGAGGAAATACGCCCACTCCGACCCCGCCGCGAGCACCTCTTGGAACGCCCCTTGAGCCACGACAGTGGCCTCGTTGACCCGGCCGAGATGTTTCAAGCACCTGACCTGCCAGATCGCTGCCTCCTCCAACCAGTCCGTGGAACCGCACGACCGAGCAAGCCGCACGGCCTCCTCCGCGTCCGCCAGTGGGTTCGAGGCGAGGTCATGAAGATGTACGAAAGCGCGCGTGCTGAGGGCGCCTGCCAGCGCCAGTTCCGACCCGGATCTCCGTGCAGCCTGCACGGCTTCCTCTGCGTGAGCCGCCGCGCTGTCGTACGACTTGTCCCAGCGCTCGGCAAAGGCCAACCCCGCCAACGCCAAGGCACGCTCGGCGCTGTCGGGATAGGCCTGGGTCAGCTGACCCGCCTCGACGAGCTCGTCGACACCCGCCTTCATGGGCGCCGAGCCGCGATATGTCGCTTCCCACCACGCGAGCAACAGGGTGCTGGTCAGGAGCGGCTCGGAATCCCGGTCGACCACGCACAACGCCTCTCTCACCAAGTTGACAGCAGAGTCGAGTCGGCAGGCTCGTCCGCTGACGCGGCTCGCCCGGCGGAGCAAATCGACATGTCCAACTCGTGAGCCTCGGACGTCCGGCGAGATCTGGTCCCACAACGAGCAGGCACGCTCCAGGTGGATGGCCTCCTCGGATGTGGCGCACAGCTCGGCTGCGTGGCCCGCAGCGGTAAGCGACCACCGGTAGGAATCGTCGACTCTCCCGGCGTGATGGTTGTGGACTGCCAGGTCGGCAGCCACGCGACCGTCTTGCCCACCCGGCATGCCCTCGAGCACGCGCACGTAGGTCGCGTGCACCTTTACCCTCTCGCCGTGCGGCACACCGTCGTACAGGACCTCGGCGAGAAGCGGGTGGCGGAACCAGGGCCGGCCGTCACCGTCGGGTAGTACGACGCCGTGGTCCTGGGCCTCGGTCAGGCAGCCGGTGAGTAGGCCGGGTTCGACACCGTGTTCGGCGACCACGCCGGCAAGCACCGCGAGGTCGGTCGGGCGGCCGCCGACCGCGAGTACACGGGTCGCCTGGCGCGCGGCCGCGGACAAACCGTGCCAGCTGGCCAGCAGCGCGTCGCGGAGCGCCGCGGGTGCCGTGGCCGGGAGTCCTGGCTCGTCCCCGGACAGGCCACCGACCAGGAGTTCGGTGAGGTAGGGGTTACCGGCCGAGCGCTCGTAGATCTGGGCTGCGAGGTCGATGTCCACAGCACGGCCGAGCAGGTCCTGGATCTGGGTCTCGGTTGCTCCTGAGCGTTCGCCTGTGCCAGCCAGGACTGGAGCGCACCGGTCACCGGCGCGAACGGAACGGACGCCTCACCGAAGTGCACGCAGGTTCCCCAGAGCACTCGGATCTCGGTGCCGAGGGCGTCGCAGACTTCCCGGACCAACCGAGTCTTCCCCACGCCCGCCTCGCCGTGCACCATCACTGCACACGGACGACCACACGCGGTCGCCTTCAGGGCATCCGCGAGAAGTCGCTCCTCGACCCCTCGGCCAACGAGCCGACGACTCGGCCGTGCTTGCACTGCCCCCACGCACACAGTGTCCACCTGCCGGTCCGGCTCGGATAGGCCACCCAAGCTCGACGACCGCGACGGGGCGCCCGGCCAGACGGGTCCGACCAACGCCGGAATGCCATGGCCACCGACAACGCCATCGGTGGTGGGCTGGTCGCTGACGATTGTAGTGTCATGCCAGTTCAGCGGGCCTTGGCATGTGAAAGGGGGGGCGGGATACCTACCCTGCCTGCGGTGCCTCGAACCGCCTGACCGGAGGAGTCGATGCTGGGATGACGGCAAGGCGACCGATGCCCACACAGGACGACGTGCTCGGGTACTTCAACACGCTGTCGAACTGGGGACGGTGGGGCGACGACGACGAGCTCGGCACTCTGAACCACATCACCGACGATGTCCGGCTGGCGGCGGCGCGGGCCGTGCGCCACGGCAGGAGCATGTCGTGCGCATGGGAGGTCGCCGTACCGGAAGAAATGGAGCGGTCGACGACGACTTGCCCGTGCGCCGCCGACATGCCGGGCGCCGAGCACATGCCGGTGCCCGGATTCCGCGCTGACCGGCGCTGGGGCTTTTCGAACGAGCGGCTCGGCATCATGTTCCACGGCAACACGATCACCCACATCGACTCGCCGTGCCACATCTTCTGGGACGGCACGATGTACAACGGGCGGTCGCACTCGTTGGTCGACGCCGCAACGGGATCGGCGTGGGCGGCCGTCACGGCGGCGGCGAACGGGATCATCACGCGTGGTGTCCTGCTGGACATTGCGAGGGTCCACGATGTGCCGTGGTTGGAACCGGGGCAAGGTGTGTTTCCCGACGATCTCGAGGAGGCCGAGCGTCGCCAGGGTGTGCGGGTGCGATCCGGCGATGCGGTACTCCTGCGGACCGGCTATGGCCGCGTTCGGCACGAGGCCGGTGAGGCCAGCGGGTTCACGCAGGCCGGCTGGCACGCGTCCTGCCTGCCGTGGCTGCACGAACGGGAGGTCGCGCTGATCGGCGCTGACACCCCCCAGGACGTTCAGCCGTCGGGGTACGAAGACGTGTTGATGCCGGTACACGCCGTGAGCCTCGTTGCGATGGGTCTGTGGCTGCTCGACAACTGCGACCTGGAGGTGTGCGCGACGACGGCTGCCGAGCTCGGCCAGTGGGACTTCCAGCTAGCAGTCGCGCCGGTCCGCTTCGCCGGTACGTCCGGCAGCCCGGTCAACCCGATCGCCACATTCTGACCGCGGGACTCGCGCCCGACGGTGTCGGCACCCTTCACCGTCTGGGAGTGGATCAGCCCTGCGCTGGGCTGCGGGTTACGCCCTTCGGCGATCCGCAGCTGTTCACGCACCACCGGGAGGATCTGCACTAGTACCGGAACACCTGGGTCGCGGAGCCGTTGCAGTTGGCCAGGGTAACGGGCTCCGCGTTGTTTCGCCCGGGGGCTGACAGGCAGAGTTTGGGTTTCGTGGTCGACCGGATGCTGCCGTTCGCGTTGACGGTCCACTTCTGCGCCGGATCGACGCTGCTGCAGATGTCGGTTCGCAGCGGAGCCCCTACGCGCAGGTTGCCGGCCGGTACGTCCGCGCACATTCCGAGTGCTCGCAACGTGCCGTCCGCCGGGTGCGTCCAGCGCTGTGCTCCCGTGCCGTTGCAGTCCCACAGCTGGACCTTGGTGCCAGGCACGGTCGAGCTGTGGTCGATGTCCAGGCACCTGTCGCCTGGTCCGGCGATGGTCAGCCGTACGGGCGCCGGAGCTGGTGGGGCCGTGGCGGTCAGCTGGACCATCCGCGCCACCGACGGCACGCCGTTGCTGTCGACAACGAACATCATGTAGAAGCCCGGCGGCGCGGCGTTGACATTGGCCGGTGAGGCGACGGTCAGAGTCGTCCCGGCGACGCTGAACGTCAGGGGCACGTAACGCTGGCCCTGGTCATCGCCGTGGGTCGGCGCACCGAGCCCCACCAGGCCCACCTTGACGATCGACCCGGCCTGCGGCGAGGTCACTGAGAACGTGTTGCCGTACGACGCGATCGTGGGTGCTCCGGTGATCGCCGGACGAGCCGCGAGCTGCCCGTCGGCGCCGTACAGGTAGGGCGGCGTGAAGTACTCGATGTTCTTCTCCAGGTAGCCGACCCGCTGGCATTCCCCGCAGATCCCGCCTCCGCCGGTCATCACTCGGCCGTCGGGCAGCAGCAGGGCGGTCGAGTGGTACTGGCGGATCCGGTTCGCGGCGCCGAGCGTGCGCCAACTACCCGTTTCGGTGTCGTACAGCTCCGCGGCGTACACGGGACTGGCCAGGTTGACGCCGCCGTCGCTCACGACGGCGTTCATGCCGCCAGTGGCCAGGGCATCGCCGTCGGCGAGGACCGTCAGGTTGTGCTGCCGCCGCCCGGTCGCCATCGAGCCGGTCGGCTGTGCCTGTGTCGCGCCGTTGGAGTCCACGATCACCGCGGTCCGGGTCGGCACACTGACCTTGCCGTCCTCGGCGACGATCCCGCCGCCGGCTACCAGCGTCTTGCCGCCCCGGATCGTCGCAAAGCTGGCGTAGTCGCGGTTGATCGTGTCGCGGAGGGACGTCGCCACCTGTGTGCCGGCACCGCTGGTCTGCAACGTGCGCATGGTGGTGCCGGTTCCGACCAGGTCGACGTTTCCGTCCGGGCGGACGGTGAGCAGCGGGTACAGCCGGCTGGACGGGGTGGTGAACCCGGTGAGCAGGCGGATCCACTGGTTGGTCTGATGGACCTCGGCGTTCTCCGGACCGCCGCCCTGGATCAGGGCTTCCTGGTTCGGCAGTGCGGTCACGGACGGGTACCAACGCTCGGCGGCCATGTCCGGCCCGCGCCGCCAGGTCTCCGTTCGCCAGTCGAACAGGTGCGTCTTCCGGATCCCGTTCAGCGACGTATTTCGGTTGCCTCCAGCAACAAGGACGGTTCCGTCGGACAGTTGTGCGTAGCCGGCGCAGAAGATGTTGTAGCCCTGCACATCCACCCGCTTGCTGGTGTTCGTCGCCGGGTCCCACACCGCGGCCCGGGTGAACGACTGATCGCTGTACGACTCGGCCGGGCCGTCGCCGACGGAGTCCCACATGAGCACCTTGCCGTTCGGCAGCATCGCGTTGAACACCGGCACGACCGGAGTGTTGACCACGCTGCTCCACGCCCCGGAGACCGCCGGATCCGCGGCCGCCGCAATGGCGTCCGCCACCGCCTGCTCCTTCGGGGAGCGGCGGCCGGGGCGTTGGCCGGTCTGCCGGGTCACCTCGTCGGACCGGGCCTTCGCGGCGCGCTCGATCTCGTTCATCGGGACACCAACGAGGTCCTCGGCGGCATGGTCATGGTCACCGTGGTCGTGTCCGCCAGGGCTCGCTGCGGTGCCGGTGGCAGGGGTCGGCGGGGTATCGTGCGCGGTCGCCGGCACGGTGGCGGTGAGAATCACGACGAGCGGAACGGTGACGGCGACGGCCGCCCGGGTACGCGAAAAGACTGAGCGCATGACAGGTCCCCCCTGCAGCCGACGCGATCATGGCCGACAATGCTGGGGTCAGCCTGGGCACTCCCGATGGATGTCGTCAACGTCCCGTCAGGTCACAATCTGCGATCGTTACTGCCCGGATTGTCGCGATCACCCGCCGTGCGGCGAAGGTTTTCGCTGATTGTGCGCGACGTCTGATCACGACCTGGACGACGTCGTACCTACAGCGGGACTATTCGCCGTCCCCTGATCTCTTGCCGAGCGATGTCTTGGACGAGGATCTTGCGAGAATACCGGACCATAAATCACTGGAATGGCGTCTATGGAGAGCAGTTCGCGACATCTGTCTTTGCAACAATTCGCCTTAACTAGTGTGCGGCGCGGCTGAAGTTGTTTGACGGTGTGGGTGGGTGAGAATGTGGCATGCGATACCTCGACACCATCGGATGCCAAACTCAGCGACAACGAACCGCTTCCCGCAGGTCTCCAACCACTCAATCCAGTGTCGGAGAGCCAGGGAGAAGCCTGACGGCCGACTGAAGGCGGCCCCGCACCCTCCGGGGCCGCCGCGCGGCTCATGGCAGTGTGCCGGCGGGAGGCTTGAGGCGCCCGCCAAGTCCTGACGGCGGTCGGCGGCAGGCTCGCAGATGCGGGTCGGCGGGCCGAAAATTTAGGTCGCTTGAGCGATTGCGCCCAGCGGGGGCGGCTGTCAGTATCTCTTCACTATCGCTCAAGCAGCGTGGCGGTTGGTGGTTGAGGCCCAGGGGGTCCGATGAAGCTGCGCGGCGTATTCGTTCTGTTGGTTCTTTTGCCGGTTCTGTTGGTGATTCCGACCTCGGCGTTCGGGGCTACGAAGCTGCCTGCTCCGACGATTACGTCGGCGGTAGCCACGGCCGCGACCTCGGTCGACGTGTCGTGGACTGTGGTCGATCGGGCGACCGGTTATGAAGTGCGCTGGACGGCGTACGGGGAGGTGGAGTCCCTCGCCACCACCGGCATCTCGGCGAAGCTGAAGGTCTTCGCCGCGACGCCGTACACGATCGAAGTGCGGGCCCTGGGGCGCAATGCGGCGTCGCCTTGGAGTGCACCAGCGCAGCTCACCACTCCGCCGGCGCCCCCGGCGTCGGTGGTCGGCACCGCAGTTCGGCCCGACCTGGTGCAGTTGACGTGGCAGTCCGGGTACGGGGAGGCGAAGTACGAGGTGTATGCCGTGGCCGCGGACGGTTCGCTCGACGGGCCGCTGCAGACCTGGTCGTACTCCGGCGAGGTGAGCCGCGTCTTCGTGGCGACCTCTGCCGAGACGACGACTTCTTATGTGGTGCTTTCGGTTGCCTACGACGGCCAGCGTTCCGCACCCTCCGAGACGGTCACCGTGACGACGCCGCCACGCTGGCCGAGCGGGGTGGTCTTGTCGGTCTACGGTCCGTTCGACGAGGGCGCGGTGACTCTGAACGCGTACGTGCAGAACTCTCCCGAGGACCGCTTCGTGACCTTGGGTGGGGAGATGACCTTCACGATCGACGGCGGTGAGCCACGGGCCGTCTCGTTGGCCGGCGGCTCGGCGACGATCGAGGTCGACCTGGTGGCAGGCCAGTACGAGGTGGCCGTCTCCTGGACCGGCGACACCGCCTACCTGCCGAGTTCGACCACCGCGATGATCGAGGTTCGCCCGGTGCTCGCTCCGCTCGCGGAGCCCGAGGTCCTTTCCGCCGGCGGAGCCACGTACGACGCTGCCGTCGGTGACGTCACCGGTGATGGACGGCCCGACCTGGTCACCGTGGTGTCGGCCGACAGCGGGAATCTCCTGCAGTTGCGCAGGGGACAGGCCGACGGGTCTCTCGCCGATCCCGTCAGCCGCGCCGTTCCGTTCGGGTCCCAGGAGCTGGCGTTGGGGGATCTGGACGGCGACGGCGACGCGGACGCGGTGCTGCCGTCGCAGGACGGAGTACTCGTCTCGGCGGCTTCGTCGACCGGCTTCGGCCCGCCGTCGCTGCGGCGTACGACGGGAGCGGCGTTCGACGTCGGGATCGCCGACCTCACCGGGGACGGCCTGGCCGATGTCGTGGTGAGCACGACGACTGCGCTCCAGGTGCTGCCGAGTACGGGTCGGCTCTCCACCGGCAAGGCGCAGCCCATCGCTGCCGGCACGGTGGGCCGGATCGAGATCGGCAATGTCACCGGCGACAGTCGCCTCGAGGTGGCGGGCGTCGCGTCCACACCGGACGACCAGGCCGTGGCGGTATGGACTCCGACCGCCGGTGGATGGACCCAAGCCTTCCGTGAACCGGCAGTGGGCGTTGGCGATGTCGCGCTCGGCGACGTCACCGGTGACGGTTTTGCCGACCTGGCGTGGACCGGACCGGCGAGCTACCCGGATTCGGAGACGCAGCTGAGGATCGGGCCGGCCTTCAAACGGCTCGCCGTTCCGTACGCGCCGCCGGTGAGCGGAGTCGGAATGGGTGACCTTGACGGCGACGGCCAGGACAACCTGGTGACCGGGCCGGGCAGCTGGTGGCAGGCGCAGGTCTGGCGGGTGACGGGCACCGAGGTGAGCCCGCCTGCTCCGGTCGAGCTCGGCTTCCCCTTCCTCGCCACCTCCGTCCTGGTGACCGACGTCAGCGGCGACGGCCTCGACGACCTCCTGGTCCTCGACCAGAACGCGGGCCTGGTGATCGTCCGCCGGGCCTGATGCCGCATGTTCGGGGAATGCTCCTGGTCACCTGGCTCTGACCGTGTACCTGACAGGTGGGTGGTCAGGCCTCCTGGCGCAACGACGAGCGTTCGCTAGGGGCCTGGTACCCAGGCCAGGTTGTGTGTTCGTGCCGCCGGAAAATCCAGTGTCCCCAAAGGTTGCTAATAGCAACGTGTCTACGGTTCTGTCGATGACGACAGTCGGAACGTGCCGAAGATGACAGCTCTGGTCGCGGCCTGCGCCGTGGAGGCTGCCGTTGTCCGGGTTGCCGCAACTGTTGCGTCAGCAGTTTTCGGTGCGGGCAGTCTGAGTGCCGCAGTGGCAGGCGTCGGCGGTTCCGCGCTGCGCGAGACGTGAGGAGGGGCGACGTCGCCGCCCCTCCTCTGATTTTTTTCAACTCAAGGTGCACGTCGTCAGAAGGGCCCTGGGATGGTGACCGAGAGTCCGTGCGCGGTGTCTTGGACGGTGACGTCGCCGAAGACGACCCGCATTGGCGGGCTGCACTTGGGCTGGAACGTTGCTGTCAGCGTGAGTTCGAACAGCGCTTTGCCGTTCTGGACCGGGAAGGTGCCCTCGGCGGTGAACGTCTGCTTGTTCGCGGCCTGCGGGAAGTTCTGCCCGGGGTTCAGGCATGCGGCCTGCGCGCTGACCTGGATGGTGACTTGAGTTTCGCTGCCGAGTCCGGCTTCCTTGCCGGAGACGATCAGCGAGTCGCCGCTGCGGGTCACGGTGGGCGTGCCCACGAAGTGTGGGCTTCCCGCGACTGCTTGTGGTGCGAAGAACAGCATCGCCGCGAGTGCCGCGACGAGCATGGTGAAGAACCTGCGCATGGGATCCCCCAAAGGTGATTGCCTGACGGCTGCGGCAGCAGTGAGCTGTCCGCGGCGGCAGGCTGGTTTGTTGCGCAGGAGCGGCTGGACCCGGTGATTGGCCGGTGTGTTGTCCCCCGTGCGGTCGCCCATGATTTCTGGTTGCGCTGCCCCAGACTCGCGCCGGAGGTGCGCGCGCGTTCGGCAGCCCCACGGCCCGCAAGTCAGCGGGCCGAGCCCGGTCGCCACAACATGCCCGCCACACGTTCACGGGCCCCCACCCACTCACATGTCGTCTATCCCTACCCCAGACGTCGTTCCTGACGTTACGCCCAAGGCGGCGACGCGAACAAGGCACCGAACAGCTGAACCGGACCAGCGCCGAGCGGACTGGTGCACGGACCACGACGGTCTGTGATGCAAAAGGCCAACCCCGCCGATCCGGCGGCTCACAGTCACCCGATAGATGCGCACGGCAACCAACATCTCCAAGGTTGCCGTCGCCGGGTTCAGCAAGAGCGTTCCTTGAAAAGTCAATGATTGTAAGGTAATTGTCACTCGGGACTGGCGAGAGTAGGTTTTTGGGCACGGATCCAGAGGTGCCGCGGGTCCATGGCTGGGGGTATGGGGGTCGCGCTGCAGGCGCTCGGAGGGCGCGCGCTGATTCACGGCGCTTCGGTGACGCAGACCGACCCTGCCTGGGCCGGCGACCCGATCTCCTGAGGGGAGAACATGTTCCTATCGCGTGGTTCCGGCGTGCGCGCCGCAACGCGAACGGGCAGGCATGCTTCGACAACCTCCTGTTCGGCAGCTACTCGGTCACCGAGACAGTGCCGACGGGTGACGTGGCCGACGGTCCGATCACCAAGACCGTGGTGGTCAACAACAAGGCGAGTTGCACCGACTCGCCGTACGGCGGCGAGACGGTTGCCTTCGGCAAGACACCTCACCAACCTGTCGGTGTCGGTGGACTCCCAGATCGACGGCTGTACGGCGTCCACGATCGTGTGCACCGGCCCCGACGGCCAGATGGCCATTGGTTCCACCGGCGCCAACGGCGACGGCTCGGCCTCGGCCTCGGCCTGAAGCCCAGTACCTACACCTGCACGGTCGCCGTCGACCCGTAAACCCAAGGGCGATCCTGGAAAGGCGGACCCGCCGGCCAATTCCCCCCCTCGGCCGGCGGGTTCCTCTCACTACTTGCGGGTTCTGGCCTGACAGTCGCGAGTTGCGCGCACGTCGACACCTTCACAGAATTCGTCAAAAGGGGACGGCACGGCCGTCGAACCCCCTCCAATGACTTGGAGGGGCGGGCTCGCCAGTTGGTCGCGGTGTTGTGCAGGGTGACCCGGGCGTTCTTGGCCGGCCACCGGGCCGCCAGCAACCGCGACGACCAGTGCGACACCCCAAGTTCGGGCAGGGGTGCCGCCTCCTGATTCCTCCGGACGCTGGTTGCCGCAGGCAACCAGCTTGCCCGAGGTGGGTTCAGCTCGACTGCGTCGGACCCGACTGGGTCGGGCCGGCCGGATACGCCTGCGGCTGGGCCTGATAGGGCTGCGGCTGGACCGGGTACGGCTGCGTGGGGTCGCCCGCGTACGGCTGCGGCTGCGCGGAGCCAGCCTGGTACGGCTGCGCCTGCGCGGAACCACCCGGATACGGCTGCGCCTGCATGGGGACTCCCGGGTACGGCTGCGTGGGGGCGCCCGGGTATGGCTGCGGCTGCGGCTCTGCCGGGTGGTTGGTGAACAGGGAGCGGACGAAGTTGACGACCAGCAGGGCCGGCAGGATGAACGCCTGGAAGAACATCAGGTAGCTGTCGCCCTGGAAGATGAAGCCCAGGTAGATCCCGTAGCCCAGGAAGCCGATGCCGGCCACCGCGCTGAGGGCACGCGAGCCGACCGACCGGTCGCCCGCCTTGATCGCGGCCAGCGCGACCATTACGGCGCCACTGAGACACAGCAGCACGACGTACCAGGAGAAGAGCGGCTCGAGGCCGAAGTCAAGGTTCACAGGAATCCTCGCTCGAAGAAGAAGAAGGCGGAGCAGAACCCGGCGCACGCTACCGGAGCCTGGGGTCCGGACCCGCGATCCAGGGCAGAAGGGCAGCCCGCGACCTCACGCCAGACACACACCTGGCGTGACAATCCGGCCTCTGACGCCGGATCTCGTTCCATTGCTCCTCATCGGCCGGGACTCTGTTGACGATTGGGCAGCTGATGGTTGCGCACGACATCGACTGTGAGTTCGAACCGGAAGATCAGTACTACGACGGCTTCGGTACGTGTCGGCCAGAAGGCCAGCTTCCTCCTGATCGAGCCTGATCCTGCCGGTTTCGATGAGGCTGAGCCGTGTCTTCTTCCAGCCGAGCTTGTCGACCACGTCCTTCTGCGCGGATCCAGCTTGGCGGCGATGAGCACGAAGGACCTTGCCAAGCTGCTGGCGCCGCTCAGTTCCTACCGGCTGGCGCACGTCTCGGAGACTCCTACGAACATTGTGGGGATCCCGAAACCCTCCGCTCGAGTCCGGAAAGACCGGTGAGTCTGGTGGCGTCCCGGGCTTCCACCTCGCCCGCAGCATGTCCACGGTCCAGCCTGCCTCCGCGATCGCTTTCCTCCGAGACCGGGGGAGCACCTACCTTCTCGGCACAGGCGTCGGTGCCAGCGCGACCTCGGCCTTCATCGCCGCACTCCTCGAAGACATCACCGAAGCCGCCGCCAGATCGCGGCCGGCAACCAAGGAGGACGCATGGAGCCACCTCTCAGTCTGATCCTCGACGAGATCGCGAACCTTTGCGCCGTACCGTCCCTGCCGGCGGCCCAGACGGCGGCCGCACCCTCTCCACCAGCAAGCGGCTGACGGATGGAACTTGGTGCGCGGCCGCCCCAGTTCAGCTTGGCGTTTGGGACACCGTCGCTGAGCAATGGGTCGCCCGCGACCTGTTGCCAGCCGTGGCCACCTGGCATTCCGCTGCGCTGAGCCCTCGGTACGAAGGCGACGCTGAGAGGCGGACGCAACCTTGCCGAGGCGAAGTTTCTTCATTAGTATCTGCATATGCGCGCAGATACGCAATCACGCGGACCTATACCACCCGACGAACAGGTCGCGCTGGCTGTGGAGGTCTTCCGGATGCTGTCCGACCCCACCCGGGTGCGGCTGCTCTGGGCGCTGCTGGACGGCGAGATGGCGGTCAACGAGTTGGCCGAAGCGGTCGGCAAGTCACAGGCCGCGGTATCACAGCACCTGGCCAAGCTGAGGATGGCACGGCTCGTTCGAACCCGAAAGCAGGGCAACCAGGTCTTCTACCGGATCGAGAACTCCCATGCCAGCCAGCTCGTCCAGGACGCGATTTATCACGCCGAGCACTCCGGTGAAGCAATTCCCGAACACCACCGGGCGCCCGGCGCGGTGAGCCACCCTGATCCAGCCACCGGTACCTGACAGAGCGGAGGACTAAGACAGCCGATGAGCACCAGAGAGCACGATCACAAGCACCCCCACGGGTCCGAGCACGACCACACAGGTGGGGCTGCCAACATCCAAGCCGCTGAGCACGGGCACGCGCAGCACGGGAATCACGCGAGACCCGACGGCGAGGCCACTGCTGGGCACGGCCACGGGCATGGGCACGGGCACGGCGACCATGACGATCATGACCACGGCCGCGGGATATGGGCGAAGATCAAGCACGCGCTCGTGCCACACGCTCATGACTCGAACGAAGCGATTCAGTCCGCACAAGAAGCCAGCCAAGAAGGTATTCGTACAGCCTGGATCGGCCTGGCCGGCATGATGCTGACCGCACTGCTCCAGGTCGTCATCGTCTGGGCGTCCGGATCCATCGCCCTCCTGGCAGACACGCTGCACAACCTCGGCCATGCTGCCACGACCATCCCGCTGGTGATCGCCTTCAAGATCGGACAGCGCGCCGCGAGCAAGCGCTACCCCTACGGCTACCGCCGCGCGGAAGACCTGGTCGGGCTCTTCATCTCCCTCGTGATCGCGGCCTCAGCCGGCCTCATCATCTGGGAATCCATCGACGCGCTGGTCGATCCCCACCCCTTGACCAACCTCGGCTGGGTCTTGGCCGCCGGTCTCATCGGCGCGGCCGGAAACGAAGTCGTGGCGATCTACCGCATCCGTGCGGGCAAGCGCATCGGCTCCGCTGCCCTGGTCGCCGAAGGGCAGCACGCCCGAGTCGACGGGTTCACGTCGATCGCCGTCGTGCTCGGTGTCATCGGGGTCTGGCTCGGATTCGAACGTGCCGACGCCATCGTCGGTCTGTTCATCGCCATCGCGATCCTCGGCGTCCTGGTCAGCTCGCTGCGGATCACGATCCGCCGGCTGATGGACGGCGTGGATCACGGCATCATCGACCAGATGACGCAGACCGCGCGTACGGCGGAGGGCGTCGCCGGTGTCGAGACCATGCGCGCCCGGTGGAGTGGCCACCGCCTGGTCGCGGACGCCGAGATCACCGTGGAGCCAGGACTATCGGTGGCCGAGGCGCACAGCATCGCGGAGTTCGTGGAGCACCGGCTCCTCACGAAGACGCCGCATCTGCAGGAGGTCAGCGTCCACGTCCACCCGGCCGGCGTCACGCACCCGCTGACGGGCAGCCTGGCATGACTTCGGTCATGGACGCCCGCTAGCACTGCGCTGTCCCGAAGGGTTCGACCCTTCGGGACAGCGTCTGATCGCAAGAAATATCGACCTCGGCCGCCGCAGCCTTACCCCCCGGCGAGCCGCCGTGGCTCTGTTGGTTCCGCAGCCCGGGATCTGCAGATGTCGCAGCCGTCCTCCAGTCAACGGCTGGCGCGACTGGAGCAACTGGTCGGCGTGCGGCTCTTTGGTGTTGTTCCTACCCTCAGGCGTTGTACTCGACCGATCTGGAGCCGGTGCTTTCGAAGGTGCCGTAGTCGTGTTCGCGACGTACGACGACGCGCCCGACGCTTGCCGGGCGAGCGAGTGGTCGATGCGCCGTTCCGTCATCGGCCGACCATCAGCGTTGTCAGCGGTCAGAACCTCGCTCGGCCCATCGCGAACGCTCTAGGCGACCTACGCAGGGCACTCGGCCTTCGCCCCATCCGCCGGCGTAAGCGGTGGTCGTCCGTGACGTGAAACCTCAGCACCTACAGGGAAAGGCCACCACACCCGGCCTCTTGACGAACACTATCGACGTTCTTAGAGTATCGACCACCATCGATTTTCGAAGCGGAGCGATATCACTCATGAGGCTGATCAGGGGCGTGGATCGCGGCTTGACCTCGGCAGAGTTCCGGGGCGAGGTGACGCTCGACGCCTCGGTCTGTTACGACTTCGTCGTCAGCCTGCGCGCTCTTTTCAATCCCCGCACCTTCACACGGAGCCGCCGCTGGGCCGCCGATCAACTCCCCCGCCTGAGCGACGACCTCGTGTCCAAGGGACGTTTCCTCTTCCAGGGCCTCGACACCGCGCTCGGCTATGGCGCTGCGAGGGTCATCACGGAGCTGTCACCTGGTGCCGGTCCTGCCGACCTGATCGCGGCGATCGCGGCAACGAGGCCCGACGAACTGGCGATGTTCCTGCTCGACACCGGTGACACCCGTCCCGACCGACGCGAGGCGTTCCGCCAAGCCTTGAGCACCGGCAGTGCGTCTACGGTCAAGGATGCTGTCGCAGGTCTGACAGGAGGCTGGGCAAGCCGCTGTCGCAAGGTTCTGCTCGAGCCCGACGTCGTGCAGGCCGATCTGGTGACGTTGCTCGACGGCTACCTGGCGGCGGTGTTCAACGAACACCTCGGCGAGACCACCGGCTTGGTGGAGCGCGCCGGCGACGCGGCGCGCAGTACCCTCGACGCGCTGCCGGCGGCAGCGGCGATCGAGCATCTGACCGGTGGCTACTCATTGGGACCGGACATCGAGGTGCGAACTGTCACGCTCGCGCCGTCGGTGTTCATGTATCCCTTCATGTCGACGCGTCTCGACGAGGCCAGCGGTGCCGCCTTCATCATCTTCGGCGTCCACAGCGACATGTTCGACAGCTACGACCCGGTGCCGATGCGCGCCGAACTGGTCACCGCGTTGAAGGTCATGGCGGATCCGAACCGGTTGACCCTGCTCCGGCTGCTCGCGGACCGGCCGCGCTACACGACCGAGCTCGTCAGCCTGCTGAAACTCGGCCAGCCGACCGTCCATCACCACCTGCACCAACTCCGTACCGCGGGTCTCGTGCGGCAGCAGCGCGACCGCAACGGCATGAAGTACTCGATGCGCGCCGACGTCGCCTCGGACATTCTGCGCTCGCTCGAACAGTGGCTCCTCCGGCCTGGGGGCGGCTCCGAGCCCACTGACGACGAGCATCCCACTCCGCCGTAACGCAGGGCGCCGTACCGGCATCTCTGTCATCGCCCCAGGAAGGGCTCACCATGAAACTCCGCCACCGTCCCCTCCTCGTTCCGACCCTGATCGCGTCCGTACTGTTCGCCACCTCCTGCGGTTTCGGCGCGCACGAACCCGCGACCGACGAGGCCGACCGGCCCCACACCGGGGACACCGGCGGCCGGAAACCGGTCCCGACCATCCGGCTGCTCACCAAGACCGCCGCGAACGATCCGACGCGCTTCGAAATGGCCCGCATGATCGTCGAAGCCTGGCGGGGCGCGGGTATCCCAGCCGAGCTGCTCCCGTTGGACGACGCTCAAATCAACAGCCGGACCTTCCTCGGCAAGGACTACGACGTCGCGCTCGTGTCCTACGGCCCGACACCTGAGCGCCTCGATCCCGAGAACCTCCTCAGCCGGTTCGCCTCACGCAACGCCACCAGCGACGGCAACAACCTCTCGCTCTTCAAGAACAACAAGTACGACGAGCTGTACCAAGCCCAGAACCAGGCCGCGGATGCCGATTCACGCCGCAAGGCAGTGCTCGACGCACAGCGCATCGTGTACGACGAGCTTCCCGCCGTACCGCTGCTCTATCCCAAGGTCGGAGCCGCGTACCGGTCGGACCGCTGGGACGGCATCAAGCCGGCCCTGGGCTATCCGGTCTTCAACATCTGGAACACGACCCAGGCCACGCCGAAGGACGGTCGCGACGTCCTCGTCGTCGGCACCACGTTCGATCCACCGACCCTGAATCCCGTTGTCGCCGAAACCCTCGAGAGCCAGATCCCCATCTCGCTGCTGTACGACACGGCACTCGCGGTCGGTCCCGACGGCAAGACTGTGCAGCGAGCGGCTGACGATGTTCAGGTCCAAGGCGCCACGGTCACGGTCAAGTTACGTGACGGACTCACCTTCAGCGACGGCAAGCCGGTGACCGCCGACGACTTCGCGTTCTCCGCAGCGTACCTGCGTGACCATGGCGCACCGCTGTACTCGGCCGGCCTCAAGAACGTGAAATCCGCCACCGCGAACGGGCTCACGGCCACGCTGACGCTGGCCGGTCCGGCCGCCCACTTCGCCGACGTGACCCTGACGCAGATGCCCATCCTGCCCCGTCACGTCTGGGCGTCCATCGCGGACCCGGCGAAGGCGGCAAACGCGAGCCCGATCGGTTCGGGACCATTCGTGCTCAAGCAGCGCCGGCTCGGCAGCTCCCTCAGTTTCGTTGCCAACCGCAATCACTATGACCCGCCGAAGGTGGCCCGCCTCGAACTCACCATCCTCGGAACCTTCGACGCCGGGGTCGGCGCGCTGAAGTCCGGCGAGATCGACTTGTACGACGACGTGCAGCCCGCCCTGCAGTACGAGTCGCTGCGCAACACCCCCGGAGTGACGGTCGTCGAGACCCAGAGTCACGGGTGGCGGGGGCTGCATTTCAACACCTCGCGTGAGCCGGGCAACGACAAGTACTTCCGCCAGGCGCTGGCCTCGCTCGTCCCGTACGAGGACCTGATCGATGTCGTCCTCAAAGGTGGAGCCGATCGTGGCGGTTCGGTGATCGCGCCAGTTCTCGGGCAGTGGCACGACTCGAGCCTCAAGCCTTTCGAGGAGGACCGGGACAAGGCGATGAACGCACTGCGAGAGGCCGGCTACGCCTTCGGCCCGGACGGCAAGCTCTATTTCCCCGCCGCCGACGCCGACAAGCGGAAGCTGTCCTGCAGCCGCCAGGACTGCTGAAGGATCCGGCGATGACCATCACCCACGCAGTCAGGCCTGTTTCCTCCTCGGGATCGCCCGGTCCGGGCCAGCTCCCCCGAAATCTCTGGCCGTTGTTCCGCTTCGGATTCGTCCGGATCGGCCAGAGCGTACTCACACTGGCCGTCCTTGTTCCGGCGACCTTCCTGCTCTTCCGCGCTGTTCCGGGCGACCCTGCGGCGGCCGTGATCGGGCCGGACGTCGATCCCGCTGTGGCCGAACAGTTGCGGCAGCGGTACGGACTCGACGACCCGCTGCCGATGCAGTTCCAGTCCTACTGCCAGGCCCTGCTGCACGGCGATCTCGGGATGTCGTTCCAGTACAAGGTTCCGGTCACCGACGTACTAGGTGAGGCACTGATCAACACGGCCGTCCTGGTTGTTCCGGCGATCATCCTGGCCGTGCTGATCGGTGTCTGGCTCGGCGCATTCGCGGCGACCAGTCGGCCGCGGGTCGACGGCGGCCTCCGGACCTCGGCCTTCGTCGTCAAAGCGTCACCTGTGTTCTGGGTGTCGACTCTGGCGCTGATGCTGTTCGGGCTCATCCTCGGCTTGGTGCCGTCCATCGGTATGTTCTCCCCCGGGCGAGCAGACGGCGGCACATTCTGGTCGTGGGACTTCCTGCACCATCTGCTCCTCCCCCTGTCGATCCTGGTCATGTACTACCTCGTCGAGCCGATGCTGACGATGCGGACCGCCATGAACGACGTGCTCGGACAGGAGTTCATCGCGCACGGCAAGGCGCAAGGTCTGGCCGCCTCCCGCATCATCTATCGGCACGGTGCCCGCAACGCCATGCTGCCGGTGGTAACTCTGGCGCCCACACTTGTGGACAACGTGATCGGCGGCCAGGTCATCGTCGAGACGGTCTTCTCCTGGCCAGGTATGGGCCGCGCGGTGGTCGAGGCCGTGAACAACTTCGACTACCCGGTCATGCAAGGCGTGTTCCTCCTGACCGCCGTCACCGTGGTCGCTGTCAACGCGACCGTCGACGTCATGTACGCCTACCTCGACCCACGGGTCAGGCTGGCATGAGCGCCGTCACCGACACCGCGCGTGACCTCGGTCGGCGCGGCCGGCGCGCGGGGGCGTCAAGTTGGAGCGCGATCGTCGGGGTCTGGCGTACGCCGGGAGCCAAGCCGGCGTTGATCGCGATCGGACTGTTCGTGATGATCGCGGTGCTGGCGCCCTGGATCGCGCCGTACGGACCGTTCGATCGCCTCCAGACCTCGGACGGTTCGCTCGCCAGGTCACTGCCGCCGAGCCTGGAACATCCCTTCGGCACGACCAGTTACGGCCGCGACGTGTTCAGCCAGGTCATCTGGGGGACCCAACGGACTCTGTCGGTCGGATTGGTCGGAGCCCTGGCAACCGTTGCCGTCGGCGTTAATGTCGGCCTGATCGCGGGATTCGCCGGCGGGCGCACCGATTCGCTTCTGATGCGCATCACCGACAGTGCCTACGCGGTGCCGTTCCTGCCGTTCGCGATCGTCCTCGTGGGCCTGCTCGGGCGCTCGGACGCGGTACTCCTGCTGGCCATCGCCGCGCTCTTCTGGCGGACCAGTGCGCGTGTCGTCCGGTCACAGGTGCTCACCCTGAAGGAGCGCACCTTCGTCCGTGCGGCGGTCGTGGCCGGCGCGAACCGGCGCCGGGTGCTGTACAAGCACATCGCCCCGAACGTCGCCTCGCTCGCCATGTTGTACGGCATCTTCCTCGTCGCGGAGGCGGTCCTCGCGGAGGCGAGCCTCAGCTTCCTCGGTCTCGCGCCCCCGAACTCGATCTCGTGGGGAACGATCATGTTCGACGCGTTCACCTCACCGGACCTCCGGACGGCCTGGTGGTGGGCCTTCTTCCCCGGCCTCACCATCACAGTGTTCGTGCTGTGCACCTCACTGCTCGGCCGGGCGTACGAATCCGCGCAGGCGCAGCGGACGGAAGGGCGGCGGTCATGACCATGCCGGAACCGCGGTCTCTGAACGGACGCCTCGCCGTGGCTGAACCAACGACACCGTTGCTGCAGGTTCGTGACCTGGCGGTGACCTACCAGTCGTCTCACGGCGCCGCACCTGCCCTGCACGGACTCGATCTCAGTCTTGCCCCAGGTAGCACGGTGGGACTGATCGGTCAGTCGGGGTCGGGCAAGACCACTGCAGGCAAGGCGATACTCGGTCTACTGCCTCGCAACGCGGCGGTGACCGGCAGCGTGACGTTCGACGGAACCGACCTGCTCACGACGCCGGAGCGGGCGCGACGGCGGATCCGCTGGGAGCAGCTCGCGCTCGTGCCGCAGGCCGCGATGAACTCGCTCGACCCCGTACTCCGGATCGACGATCAGATCGCCGAGGTCGTTCGCGCGCATTGCAACGTGGATCGGCGTACCGCGATCCGCATGGCCCACCAGGCCTTGGAACGCGTCGGCATCCACCCTGACCGAGCCTCGTCGTACCCACACCAATTCAGCGGCGGGATGCGACAGCGGGCATTGATCGCGATGGCGACAGTCCTGGAGCCGCGGGTGCTGATCGCCGACGAGCCCACCACGGGGCTGGATGTCATCGTCCAGGATCGGATCCTCGAGCTGCTGGTTCAGGCCCGGGACACGTTCGGGTTGTCATTGCTCGTCATCACTCACGACCTCGGCGTCGCGAACGAACTGTGCGACGAGGTGATCATCCTCGAGCGCGGACGGGTGCTCGCGGCCGGCTCACCGCGGAACGTTCTGCGGCCAGCCGCGGCGGCTGACGAGGTGACTCTCGAGCGGTCCGCTATCACCGGCAACAGACCGCCGGTGTTGCAGGCCCTCGACCTGACCGTCCGCTACAAGTCCGGGCGGGGCCTTGCCGCCTTACGCAAGTCCAACGAGGTGACCGTCCTTGACCGCGTGACGCTGACCGTGGCCCCCGGCGAGATCGTCGGGCTCGCGGGCGAGAGCGGGTGCGGAAAGAGTTCCCTGGCATCGGCCCTGGCCGGCCTGTCCGAGATGGCCGACGGCAGCATCCGGATCGCTGGCGTCGACGTCTCCCGAGACGGGCGGACCGACTGGAAACTGTTGCGCCGCGACCTGCAGCTCATCTTCCAGGACCCCTACGAGTCGCTGAACCCGCGGCTCACCGTCCGCCAGACAGTCGTCGAACCACTCATCGCCCAGAAACTCACGACCGACGAGCCCCACTCCCGGGTCGTCATCGCTCTGGAGAACGCCGGCCTGAAGCCTGCGGCGGACTACCTGGATCGGTACCCGCACGAACTCAGCGGGGGTGAGCGTCAGCGAGTGGCCATCGCCCGTGCGCTGGTCGTCGAGCCCCGCGTGATCGTTGCGGACGAACCTGTCTCGATGCTCGACGAGGAAACCGCCGCGGGCGTTGTCGACCTGTTCGCCGACCTCGCCCGGCGTCTGCACGTCGCCATACTGCTTGTCGCCCATGATGTCTCCCTGCTCCGCAGGGTCTGCGACCGGGTGGCCGTCATGTACATGGGCCGGATCGTCGAGACCGGCCCGGCGAGCGACGTGCTCGACACACCTGTCCACCCGTACACGGCGGCCCTGGTTCGCGCCGTACCGTCGCGCACACCCGGAGTGCGCCGCGACCGTGTCCTGCTCAACGGCGAACCGCCGTCATTGCTGAACCGCCCCGCCGGCTGCGCATTCCACCCGAGATGTCCCCGGCGGTCAGCTGTCTGTGAACTCGACAACCCGGTGATGACCATCACCGGCCCCACGGACAGCAGCGAGGCAGGCGACCACCATCGCTACGCCTGCTGGCACCCCGCGAACGGCATCGGTCAGCACGACGGGACGTCCACCGGCTGATCGATCCCATCCATCACCCAATGCATGACAAGTGGAGGCACAACCATGAAGGTCATCACCCCCAACGATGTCGAGACCCACGACAACGAGACCCGCACGAGCTGGCGCCTGCTCACCCCTGAGACGCTCGGCGAGACCCACGGGGCGCGCGCCGCGCTGATCGAGTACAAGTATCGGGAGACCGAACCGACCGACGACGAGCTGGGCGGGGAGCACGACCACGCCGAGTACTACTACGTCATCTCGGGCTCGGGTGTCATCGGGCTCCCCGGGAAGCGCATCCCCATCAAGGAGGGCTCGGCGTTCGTCGTACCGGTCGGTGTCCGGCACTCGATCTGGGGCGCGTCGTCCGACGCACCGGTCCAGGCGTTCTTCGTCGCGCTCAAGCCATGAGCCTGAGCATCCAGGCGGATGCTGCCGCTGCCCTGTCGTCCTCCCTGGCGACCGGGCAGCGCACCATCCATGCCCACGACCTGACCTATTCACTCTTGCCACCGCTGACCGCCGGGTGCCCACGCACAAGCAACGCCGACATCTCGTACCCGCTCGAGGTCAGCTACGACTACGCCGCGGTCGGCTCAGAACTGCGGCAAGCTCTCTTTGACCGTCGGCACCTGCCCGACGACATCCTCAGCTGGGCGCCTCTGCTACCGCCACTCGACAGCCGGCTCGGACTGGGGATCGGCGGCACGCCCTTGGTCGACGTGTCCGCCGCGTTCAGGTCGAACGCTCCGGTGCTCGTCAAGGACGAGAGCCGCAACCCGACGTGGAGCCACAAAGACCGGCTCAACCTCTGCACTGTGAGCGCAGCGGCCCTCTCGGGCGCACCGGGAGTTGTCGTTGCCTCGTCCGGCAACCATGGCGCATCGGCAGCCGCGCTGTCAGCCCGTGTCGGACTGCCCTGCATCGTCGTAATGTCTCCCGGCGCTCCTGCGCTCGCAGAGTCCTTCGTCGGGGCATACGGCGCAACAGTGCTGTCGGTTCCGAGGGACGCGCGCTGGGGCGTGGTGAAAGACATCGTCGACAAGCTCGGCTTCCACCCGGTCAGCAACCAGACCACAACCCATACCGGGCACCCGTTCGGTCCCGAGGGGTACAAGACGATCGCTTACGAGCTCTACATCCAGCTCGGCCACCGCCTGCCTGGGGCGGTGTTCGTCCCGACCGGGTACGGCGAGCTGCTCTATGGCGTCTGGAAGGGGTTCGAGGAACTACGCCTGCTCGGTGTCGTGGACTCGGTTCCGTCGCTGTACGCGTGCGAGATCGGCAGCCGCGCCGTACTCGCAACCGCCCTCGCACAACACCGCCCGGCCGTCACCGTCGACTTCACACCGACCGACGCGTACTCGTTGGCCACGACGACGGGCGGCTACCGGAGCACCCACGTCATGAACCACACGACTGGACGAGTCATCGGTGTCGACGACCCCGACCTCGTCCGGGCTCAGGACGACCTGTCCGGCCAGGGCATTTGGCAGGAACTGTCCGGCGTCGCCAGCGTGGCCGGCCTGCGGACCGCACTACAGCAAGGCGACACCTTCGACGGCCCGATCGTCTGCGTGTGCACCTCAACCGGCCTCAAGGACAAGAACGCGTTGCGCTACGAGGCCATCGAATCGGCACCCGACTGGGACACCCTGTCCGACCTACTCCGACGACAAGGCCTCACCGTCGCCTAGGACCCGCACTCGCCTCAACCGCCGATGCGTCGAACGGGCAAGTCATCGCACCAGTCCGGGGCCTAGGCAACCGCTACGGATGTCTAGGCCCCGGTCGGTTCGAGCCGTGAGCCAGCCAAACCTACAGAAGAAGCCTGTGTGGGTTGTCGCAGGTGGCGTGGTGGCAGTCGTGGGGCTGCAGTTCACCCTTGTTGTTGTGTTGTCACACGCCTGAGCGGGACCAAACCCACGGCGGGCTGCCTCTGTTGCCGTGGGCCACTTGTCGCCCGAACCCACCGGGGCCGGTTCAACGCGAGCTCGCCAGGGCAGTCGAGCAACTGCCTGGCGCGCACGGCATGCAGGGCGGGGCGCCGAAGCTGGCATTCTCGGCTCGGCTACTCTCGACGCCACTGATGTTCACTCTGCGATCCGGGGCAAACTGCTACCGGATCGTCACGCGGGAGACGCCAACCCATGAATGCGCCACCATCGCCACTTGGAGCGGAGCGGACTGACGGATCAGCCGTCCAGATCGGCGCTCTCGTTCCGCTAACTCGGCCTGGTTGGGTCGAGGCAGGCCGGCACTTGCTCGCTGGACTCGAGCTGGCCGTTCGCGAAGTCAACGACGCCGGCGGGATCGTCGGAAGACCACTCGAGCTGGTGGTCCGAGACACCGCGGCTGATCCACAGAGGGCCGCGGCGGCCGTAGATGAACTGGCTAACCTGGGCGTGGCTGCCTTGGCGGGGGAGTATCACAGCGTCGTCGCTCGCGCCGCTGCCGCCAGGGCCGACGCCCTCGGCGTGCCGTTCCTCTGCTCGTCAGCGGTTCTCGACGCGCTCACCGAACAGCCAACGGAATGGGTCGCTCGCCTCGCCCCGGCGCAATCCCACGGCTGGCGGATCTACGCAGAGTTCCTCCTCAGCGCTGGGCACAGTCGAATCGCCGTAGCAGCCGAGTCGAGTGTCTACTGGGCATCTGGGGCTCGCATTCTGCAGGACTACGTCGCTCCGCGCGGCGGCACCGTCATCGAACTCGACATGGACGCGCTCGCCCCCACGGCCGTGCGCGACGAACTCGTCGACAATCGCGCGACAGCCCTCCTTCTTCTGGTCGGGCACCCGGAGCCGGCAGTGTCGATCGTCAAGTCCGTCCGCCACGACCAGCGCCTCGCCGACATCATGATTGGTGCTCCGGCCGGGCAACCGGAGTTCGCCGAATGGGCGACATTGCTGGGCGAGGACAGCGCCGCGATCCCATTCTTGCGCTACATGCCCGAGCGCCTCAGCCCACTCGGTGCACGAGTCGAGACGGCCCTCCGCGAGCGGCTAGCCGAAGCGCCCTCCTTCGTCGCCTTCGAGGGCTACGACACGGTCGCCGTCCTCGCCGATGTGCTGCGTTCTCACGGCGTCGACCGGGCGAGCACTGCCGAATCCTGGCCGCGCGTTGCAGTCGAAGGCACCCGCGGGCAGATCCAATTCTCCCGCACGCCAGGCATCGGCGTCTGGCAATGGGCTTGGACGCCCATCCAAGTCGTTGATCGAGATCCGGCGCAACCCGATCGCTTTCGGGTCCTTCACGCCAGCTGAGAGAGAGCACGGAGGTCCGACTGCCCATATCTGTCCGAACTTGAGGCCGTCTATCTGTCTACGTGTTAATCACTGGGCGCGCCCCACAGGCCTTCCTGCGGCCGCGGACCATCTCGTCTGCGCTCGGACTGTTCAGCAGCTACCTGTTCGGCGGCTCGTGGCGGCGCCGCCCTTGGCCGCAACGGGACTCATCGAGCAAAGCGACATGGACCACTCCATGTGCGGCATACGGAACAGGGCGCACCCGGGGAGACAGACGTGAGGCCCCTGGCAGGACAGGTCTCACCACAAGATCATGGCCGTAGCCACCAGAGGCTTCACGTTGGTCACCTATCCTGCCACGCTCGACGTTCCGCGCTGTGGCGGACCGGACCTAGCTGGAGGGCGATCAGGTCGTCGAGCTTGTCGCGGCGGTACGGTGTGGCGGTGAGCCCGAGCCAGCGGCGGGCCGAGATCTGCTTGACGGTGTGCTCGAACGCCAGGGCGGGGATGTGGTGGCACTCGTCCACGACGATCAGCCCGTAGCCGCTGGTGAGTTGCTCGATGTCGGTCTTCCGGGCCAGTGTTTGCAGCATCGCGACGTCAACCACCCCACGGGTTTTGCGACGGCCGCCACCGAGTTGGCCGACTTTGACCCCCAGCAGGTCGGTAATGCGAGCCCGCCACTGATCGGCCAGGGTCTTACGGTCGACAAGTACGAGCGTGGAGGTCGCATGAGCGGCTACCATCGCGCAGGCGATCACGGTCTTGCCCGCGCCTGGCGGTGCGACCAGTACGCCAAGGTCATGGTCGCGCAGATCGTCCACGGCGCCCTGCTGCTCGCGGGTCAGCGTGGCGGTGAACGTGAACTCCTGCACCTCGCCGGTATGCCGTTCGTCGGTAACCTCAAGGCGGCTAGAGGTCTGCTCGACTCGATCCGAAGCTCAGATGCCAGCCCGGTCGAGGCGCTCGATGAGACTGGGCTTGCGCGCGTGGGTCCGCCGCAGTGCGGTCGTGCGCAGTGTGAACTTGTCGTAGCGGTCCTCGCGTTCGGCGAGTGCTCGGAGATCGGTGAGCAGCGTGACGGCGGCGTCGTACTCGGCTGGTTTCCGGGTGTCGATCAGCGCGTCGACGCGTGACCACCAGGTGTCTTCCTCGGTGGCCAGTTCGTCGAGTCGTTGTGCGCGGGCCTGGGCGCGCGCCTGCTCCCGGCGTACCTCGTTTTCGGCGCGCTGGGCTGCCAGGTGACGCTTTCGGTCGGCTCGTCGGCGTGCCGCGTCGTCAAGCAGATCGGCCACGGTCCGGCGAGTCGGGGATGGGACGGTCGGCGCACTGTCGCCCCTGAAGCGGCGCAGCATCTCTATCCGTACTCTCGCGGCCTCCCCCTTGAGCACCCGTCCCAGGAGCCGGTTCTTCTCGCCAATCGATAGGCGATCCACCCAGGTGGCAAGGTCGTCGGGATCGTCGGTGACCTGCTCGAGCGTTGGACTTGCCTGCGCCGCGACCGCGAGCAGTTCGTCGTCGAGGCGCAGGAAATCCGCCAGTGCCCGCTGGGCAGCGGTGAGCATGCTCAGACCAGGCGGTACCGGTGGCTCGAGGTCGTTGTCGGCTTCGCGGTCGAAGACGTCCTCGTCCCGTTCCCAGGCGCCGTATCCGGCCAGCCAGGCGAGATAGAGCGGCCGGAGATCACCAGCCGCGAGCTCGGCACGAACGCCGACGATCGCTGACAACAACACCTCAACGTCATCGGTAAAGATCAGTTCGCCGGTGTGATCCTCGCTGGTTAGGTCGAGCACCACGAACTCGTCGGCGATCCAGGCATCCACCTGGTCGCCAGCGCAGTAGTCCTCGACGACATCGGGATCGAGGAGATCGCGGGGCAGACGGAACATCACCCGGTGCGTACCCCAGTTGGCCACGTGCAGGTGCGCGTCGTAATAGCTCTCCATCAACAGCTTCGGATGACCCCGGAAGTCGCCCCAGTGGTACTCGTTGACGAAACTGGTGGCGGTAATCCTCGCCCGGGTCGACAGGGACCGCACGTCGGCCTGCTCGTCATCGTCCAGCGGTCGGTCGATCGCCAGGAACTCGTAGTACTGGTACTCGCTCACTACCCCTCCGCGCGATCGTCCGCGGTGAAGGGCTTTGCCCGGAAACTCGAGTCGTCTCCGTTGTGGAAGAACAAGTGCCCGTCGATCGTCTCGTCATCGGCAAGAGACGCCCAGCCGCGCCCGCTGACCTGATCGCCCTCGTCGACACCCTCCCAGGTGAACTCGACACCGAGCCGGCCGTCCCGCTCGACTGGGCGGCAGTCCAACCAGCCGCGGACGGCGACGAAACCGAACCGGCCGGTCCCACCGGTGAACTCGATGAAACCCGGCTCGACCAGATCGATGGCATCACGGTCCCACCCGCTCATTTCCGCGATCCGCCACCGGCCGGTCAACCGCACCACAGACTTGCGAGCGCTCTCTGCCATGACCCGGCAGTGTAGCCATCGCGGGGGGATCGGCTCGAGGTGCCGCTGCCTGACGACGCACCGGCGAACCGCCAGGACATCAAGACCGAGGTCCCCCGTGTGTGTCTCGTGCATCGACGCCAGGCCCCCGGAGGAGGTTCGATCCGTGGTCGGATCGGCCCGGGCCGCTCGCCGACTCGTGCGAGTGACCAGGTGGAGACGTATAGGTCGATGACGGCGTCGACCTGGACCGGGGAAGGCAGCGGCGGCGCATGTCCGGTCGAGTGGGGTGATAGTTGATGGGCTAGGAGCAACTTGGCTGTGCCAGGCGACTTGTCGCAAGCGGCCATGTCGGTCCCACCACCCGTCCGGCCTTCCCTCACCCGCCGCCCAGGGATGGATCAATGACAGCTTCGGCTTTCCCCGAGCTTCGCACCCCGCCGTTACCAGCAACGCACGTCAGGGGTGGGGACAGGCGCTCGAACACTTACCCGGGCTACGTCATCGACGACACCGCCACCTCCAATCAACGCGCCACTCGACGCACGCGACCTCGTGTCGCACCACATAGGAAGTGCCTTCCCGCTTGGACCATTCTGAGTCGTAGACACACCCAGAATCCCTTGCAGGTAAGGCACTTCTCGGCACCTACGACGCTGTCGACGCACGCGATCACAGCGTTGCTGCAACGCCAAGGCTAGGCGATCGCGGAATACGGAAAGTGCGAAGCGCGACAATACATGCCGACCTTTGTGGACTTGACCGCCGAGCTAATGGACACTCGGTCTGTCTGTGGTGCCGCTCACCTTCCTGTTGAGGCTGGCTATGACTTCTGTGAGGACGGATATCGGGGGCTTCGTCACCGCGCGGCCGGCCCACTGGGTGGTGGACGATCGAGCATCGATCGCGTCAATATTGGCCGCCATCGCCCTCTGCCTCGGCGCGCTGTCGGGATGCACGAATACCCCTGCCCAAGGGGGCGGCCGTACAACGCCGTCATCGCCCCAGATTGCCCAGGCCCAACTGTTCGCGCTTGAAGGCACTGTGGGTTACCTACATCAATGGTCACGGCATCATTTGGTTCAAGAGCTTCGGGGCCTTACCGACCGCTCCGGCCCGATTCCGAGCGAGGCCTGGCTGCGGGCACTGCGGAAGGCGATTGCCGGCGCGGTTGCTGTTCATCTCGGCTGCGAGTCGGTCGATGCCAAGCTGATCGAGCCCGTGTCGACGACGATTGAGATACGGGCGGACAGTTGCATCTATCCCGTCAGCGCCACTGGAACGGACACCTTGGCTATGGCCCAGGGGTGCGTGATCCTTGCAGCACCAACGGGAACAGTTGACGCCTTCATCAACCAGGATGCACAAGCTCCCTTCGGCCCTCCCCCGATCCTTGTCGACTCACGTGCCAAGGCCGGTAGCGGCACTTGGTACTTAGGACCTTGTCTCTAGCCAAACGAGCCCAGCCGCGAAGCCGGGGGGGGGGGGGGGGGGACACCTGCCGGCGGGCGCGGCTGGTCACGCTCAGCCGGTGGCTGCGCGCCGTCTGGCCCCGTGGTGCCTCGTCAAGGATGGTGGCGGTGGTCTTGCGGAACTTGTGGGAGGTCACCCATGCCAGCTCGTCTGCCAAGGACCGGATGCCGGCGAGCTCTGTCAGCTCCATCAGGGCGGCTCGTTCCCGCTGGGCAGTTGGTAAGCCTCTGCCAGTACGCCGGCTTCCTGCTCATCGAGTCTGACTCGGCCAGTCTCGACTAGAGTGATGCGCGTCCTCTTCAACCGAGCCTGTTCATGAAGTCCTGCTGGGTGAAGCCCGCCTGGCGGCGATGGTTTCGAAGATCCCGGCCGAGTTCCCGTCGTCTCTCGCTTGCGACCGGCGTCCGCACGTCTCGCAGACTCTTTCGGAGGGTGTGCGGATCTCGAAACCCCCTGGTCGAGTCCGGGAAGATCGGCGAATCGGACGGCAGCCCGCGTTCCATTTAGCGCGGAGCATGTCCACAGCCCAGTCGGGAAGGGAGCATGCGCCGTTCGCCGGCCTCGGACTTGACGCGGGTGCGCACGAGGCCCTTCCCCGCTACCCGCTGAATCTGGTGTGTGCAGTCGACCTTGCCAGTGTCGAGTGTGAGACATCTGCCCAGAGAATCGCGAGCGTCTCTCCGAGCGGCGTGTGACATCCCAACGGTGCTGTCACATCGCGGGGTGGTGCTCGGACATATTGATGAGCCGATCGGCACGCGGTCGGCTGTCCATCACACGGAAGTGGACAGATCCATGACGAATCCCCTGACCAACCCTGCTCGCCGTCCCAGGAGACGCGGGCGCATTGTGGCGTTCCTGCTCACCGCCGCGGCGCTGGCCCTGGCGAGCTTCAACCCGGTGCAGAGCGCTGCTGGAGAACAGCGTGGGGCGAAGCCGACCATCGTGTTGGTGCACGGCTCCTGGGCGGACGGCTCGAGCTGGAACCGCGTCACCGAGCGACTGCAGGACGACGGGTACACGGTACGCGCCATCCCCAACCCGCTGCGCTCGGTAGCGAGTGACGCGGCGTCGGTGCGCGCCTTTCTGCAAACGCTGACGGGACCGGTCGTGCTAGTCGGCCACTCGTACGGCGGTTTCGTGATCACCAACGCGGCCACCGGGCTTCCGAACGTCAAGGCTCTCGTATACGTCAACGCTTTCGCCCCGGACGCAGGCGAGACCCCGTTCCAGCTCGTGGGGCCGGATTCGGCGCTCTCTGTCGACCCGGCGACCGTGTTCGACCTCGTACCCGCCACGTTGCCGCCCACCCCGGACACCGACGTGTACCTCAAACGGTCGACCGTCTTCGCCTCGTTCGCGACCGGGCTGAGTGCCGAAGACAAGGATCTCGTCTTCGCGACCCAGCGACCGGGTGCACTGGGAGCACTCAACGAGCCGTCCGGAACCCCGGCCTGGCGGACGATCCCGTCCTGGAGCGCGATCGGCACCAAGGACCAGATCATCCCGGCCAGTGCACAGCGGACCATGTCTACACGAGCGGGCGCCAAAATCACCGAGTACGACGCCGGGCACCTCGGCCTGATGACCGACCCCAAGCTCGTCACCAAGGTGATCGAGCAGGCTGCGCGAAGCTAGACCAAGGTCGCCGTACCGTGCGGCAGCAGGGCGGCGATCTCGGGCAGGACGTGGGCCCAGCTTGGCGAACACCTTGCGCAGCGAATGCCGCCGAGCCACGCCGGCGGTAGCAGCCGCGTCAGGCAGCGTGGTTCAGGAGCGTCCAGCGGGGATCGTCGTTGGGCCAGTGGTTGACGAGGGCATCGACTGCGAGCTGGTGGGTTGCCGGATCGAGTATGCCGTGATCGGTGGCTGCTGTGAGTACCTCGAGGTAGGTCGCGATGGACTCGATCGGAAGCGTGATGGTGATCGGCGCCACCGAAGTTGCAACGTCGCGCATGTCGACGAGGACGAAGACGCCGACGAGGTTCGCGCCTTCGCTCTGGAGCTCGTCTGCGAAGGCTTCGAGCGCCTTGCCCGATGAGACCGCGTCGTCCACGAGCAGCACTCGCTGGCCGGCGACTGCCGCTCCGCGGACGCGTGGTTCGTGGTCCTCGTGCCCCACGTAACCGGGCTTGCGGACGAACGCGAACGGAAGGTCGCCGGCCAGCGCGACGGCGGTGGCCAGCGGGATGCCACCGGTCTCGGCGCCGACGATGACGTCCACGCCGAGCCGATGGGCGAAGGCTTCACCTGGTACGGCGAGGTCGTGCAGCAACTGCGGGTCGCCGTACGCGTTCTCGTTGGAGAGTGGGTGAAGGGGGAGACGCGTCTTCACGTCCCAGTGTGCGATGCCGGGCCGGACGAGGCCCGGCACGATGGCTAGCCGAACGACGAGGTTCGTCAGCGGATTTTGAACGGCGGTGAGGCGAACCACGTCGGCGTGGTCGACGAGCCTTACCCGCTTGGGGTTCGCCAAGGTCATCTGGTTCGTAGTCATACCATCGACGGTCGCGCCGTATCGCGTTCATCGCATCTGTGGCGCCCACTGGTGATCACGCTGGACGCGAGCACGGTTGGCGACGAGGTGACGCTGGGGCTCGGGCTGCAGCAGCCGGGTCCCGAGACGGCTGACGGGTCAGACCAGGTACCCGAGCTTTAGGCGGGCGGCGGTCAGGTTGTTGGCCGCCTGCTCGAAGTGGTGATGTGCAGCCTGGAGATCGGCTTCGGCCAGCAAGAGGAACTGGCCCGGCTTGAGGTTCGGCTGCTCGGGCGGTGCACCTTGGGGGCCCAGTCGACCCGGCTGGTGAAGCGCGACAACCCGATGGATCGCATCATCAGGCCGGCGGCCGACATCATGGTGCGCAGTTCGTGGATCTCCGCTGCCCAGGTGTCCGGATCGACGTCCTCGTCCTGGCGTTTCCGTTCCAGCTCGACAGCTTGCCTCAACGCGGAGTAGGCGAGCTGCAAGGCCTCAGCCACGTCCGTAGGCTCTCTGCTGTCCCCAACCACCGTCGGCATCCGCAGCCTCCTGTCCGGATTCAGGAGCTACGGCAGCAGAGAACACCATGGCCTGACAAGCAGCTGTCACCGGGCGTGGGCAAATCGTGACCAGCCGAGCGAGGGACCGGCCGTCAACCGCCGGGGGCGCCGGGATGCCGGGATGCCGGGATGCCGGCCAGCGTCGCAACCCCGCATGATCGTCGAATTCGAGTCGATGGCATTGGTGCTGCCCGACGCTTGACCGCGCGGGCATCCATCGCGCCGCCGATGTTAGGTTCGCCGGCATGACCGAGCAGATCACGGCCGGGCAGTTCCACGCGGCCGACGATGTCGAGGACTGGCGCTCCCTCTACCACGTGGTCTCGGCCCACTTCCGGACCGGCTCGCTGGCCAAGGGCATCGCGCTCGTCGATGAGATCGGCCGGCTAGCCGGGGGAGCCGAGCAGGAGTACCTCAGCGTCGACCTACGGTCCGCCGGTGTCACGGTGTCCCTGGGGCGGCGCGACATCGCGCTGGCCCGGCGGATATCTGCCGCCGCCAAGGAACTGGACATTCCCGCCGACCCGACCGCCGTGCAGCTCGTCAACGTCACCCTCGACGTACTCGTCGGCGCCGACGTGCTGCCGTTCTGGCGGGCGCTGCTCGGTTACCGCGAGATCGGCGACGACTACCTGTTCGACCCGTTGCGCCGCGGCCCGGGCTTCGGGTTGCAGCAAATGAATGCGGCCCGCCCACAGCGCAACCGCATGCACCTCGATGTCGCCGTCCCCCACGATCAGGCCGAGGCCCGCATCTCCGCCGCCCTGGCCGCGGGCGGCCATCTGGTCTCCGACGCGCACGCGCCGATGTGGTGGGTGCTGGCCGACGCCGAGGGCAACGAGGCGTGCGTCGCCACCTGGGTCGGCCGCGAATAAGGTTGTTCGGCAGGTGAAGTTCGTGGCGTCGTTGGTGCTCCCGTGGCCCTGGTAGCAGGCGACCAGCGGGTACATGCAGACCGGCCGCTGGATTACGGTGCCGTCGCTGTCAGTCGTGCTGGCGAGGAACATCGCACTGTCGACGCCTGAGGCGTTCCGGTCACCCAAGCACGAAAGGAGAGAGCGCCAGATGTCCCCTTCTCACCCTCCCAGCCACCGACGACAATTGGGCTGTCACCGGCTTGGTGCCAAGGCCTCGCCGCGGAGAAGTCCGAGCGCCGCAGGTGCTAACCACCAGCCACTCACTGAGGTTGTGCCGCGCTCGAGCCATCTGCGGATCGGCACTGAGGCACCGAGGCTCTGGTCGCGGCCGCACGTGGCCTGGCTGGCGCCCTGATCATGAGGGGAGACCGAATATGCGTGTCCGAAAGGAACCCGATGACTCCGCTCGCGGCGGTGGTAGTCGGACTGCTGGCCGGGGCCATAGGGACCGCCTGCCTAGACGCTGTCCACTACAAGAAATACCGCCGCTCAGGTGGCACCAAGAGCCCGGTGGCCTGGGAGTTCGCGCCGGTCGAGAACTGGGAGACGGCCCCCGACCCAGGGCAGGTAGTCAGGCGCGTGATCGAGGGCTTCACCCAGCGCGATCTCCCCGACCGTTCCGCCTGGCTCATCAGCACCATCGCTCACTGGGGCTATGGATCGGCAGCGGGCGCGGCCTACGGAATCCTGGCCGGATCGCTGCGGACGCCACATCCCCTGTACGGCGTGCCCTTCGGCGCCGTGGTGTTCGCCAGCGACTACGTCGCCCTGCCTGCCGCAGGGCTCTACAAGCCGATCTGGAAGTACGACGCCACGACCTTGGCCTGGGACCTCAGCGCCCACCTCGCCTACGGCGCGGGCACGGGAGCCACATTCTGGGTGCTGACGAAGATCAGATAGGCGGCACCGCGACCCGTCGACGTCTCCCCGCGGGCACGGTCCCGCTTGGTCGGAGTATCGACGTACGCCACTGTCATGCGGTCCTCATTTGACCTCGCTGAAAAGGTTGGTACGAGCGGACGTCGTGGCGGACCGCTCGGTTGCGTCGTTGTCAGCGGAAGGGATCGCGGTCGGTTTCCTGTCGGACTGCGTGGAGGGCATGACGGAGGTCGGAGATTCCGACCGAGCCGAGCGCCAGTCGGAGGGCCTGCGGCACCGCGGGCGTCGCTGCGAATGGTTCGGCGGTGGAGACCGCGACTTGTCTGCCGGCCAGAGCTGCCGCGATCCGGTCCGGCCGTGCGTCCTGCGCCAAGGGCAGCCACAGGAAGTACGACGACGGGTGTCCCATACAAGGCAACCCGGCCAGAACCTCCGAGGCGATGGACTGCCGAAGGCGGGCGTCGTTCCGCTTCTGCGTCTCGAGGCGGTCGACGGTGCCGTCGTCCAGCCACCGGCAGGCGATCGCTGCCGTCAGGCCTGGGGTGTGCCAAGTCGTTGCCCGGATGACGCGCTCGAGCGCTGGCACGAGTGCCGAGGGTGCGGCGATGAAGCCGATCCGCAAACCGGTCGCCACGTTCTTCGACAGGCCTGACACATAGACGGTGAGGTCGGGGGCAAGCATCGCCAGCGGCGGTGGTGCATCCTCGACGAGGTAGGCATACGAGGCATCTTCGATGATCGAAACGCCGTACCGGTTGGCGATCGAGACGAGCCGCGCGCGCTGGGAGTCGTCGTGCACCCAGCCGAGCGGGTTGTGCAGGGTCGGCATCGCATAGACGGCGCGGACCCGACGTCGCCGGCACAACTGTTCGAGCGCATCGAGATCGGGCCCGGCCTCGGTCACCGGCAGGGGCGACAACTCCAGCCCTAGCGTGCGCGCGAGAACGATGAACCCGGGATAGGTGACAGCGTCCACCGCGACCACGTCGCCCGGCTGAAACAGGGCCATCGCCGTCACCGCGAGACCGTGCTGGGCGCCATTGACGATCAAGACTCTTTCGCGGCCGACGTCAAGTCCCCGCCGGCGCAGGTGACGGGCGACCGCAGCCCGGTCCTGAACGCGCCCGCGAGGTGGCTGGTACCGCAGGAGCGCGTCGAGGTCGCCGGCCCCGGCGAGGTCGCGCAATGCCTGGCGTAGCAGATCGGCCTGGCCGGGAACCGAGGGCGAGTTGAAGCTCAGATCGATGGCGTCGACGGCCACCGCCCGTTGATCGATCTCCTCGCCGGACGCGGCAGCGAGGTCACGCACGAACGTGCCCCGGCCCTGCTCGGAGCTGACCAGCCCCATCGCCTCCAGCTCGGCGTACACCCGGGAAGCCGTCACGACCGCGATGCCCTCGTCCGCGGCAAGCTTGCGATGAGTGGGTAGGCGGTGGCCGGCGGGCCACCGCCCGGCGCGGATCTGCGCCGCCAGCGAATCGACCACGCCCTTGTACTTCGGCGTCCTCACCGCCCAAGTGTATGCATGACAATTCTTCGACCGTCATGCACGGGCGGCTCTAGCCTGCGGTACGAACCGGAAGGAGCCTGCCATGCACACCGCGATCCTGACCTTCGACGGCTACAACGAACTCGACTCCCTCATCGCCCTCGGCATTCTCAACCGCGTCAGCGCACCCGGCTGGCGGGTCTCTATCGCCAGCCCGGCGCCGCGGGTGCGTTCGATGAACGGCGTCACCATCGACGCCATGATCGATCTCGATGAGGCCTGCACCGCTGACGCCGTCATCGTCGGTAGTGGCAGGAAGACCCGCGAAGTGGTCGAGAATCCCGCCATCATGAGTTCCTTGCGCCGGCTCGACCCGACCCGGCAACTGTTGGCCGCACAGTGTTCCGGCACATTGGTCCTAGCCAAGCTCGGGCATCTGACTGACGTGCCGGCCTGCACGGATCTCGTTTCCAAGCCGTGGGTTGTGGCTGCCGGCGTCGATGTCCTCGATCAGCCGTTCTTCGCCCGCGGCAACCTCGCCACTGCCGGCGGCTGCCTGGCGTCGACGTACCTCGCCACCTGGACCATTGCCCGCCTCCACAGCCTCGAAGCTGCCAAAGACGCCATGTACTACGTCGCCCCCGTCGGCGAGAAGGATGACTATGTCGCCCGGGCACTGCTCAACGTAAGTCCCTACCTCGAGCCAGCGCCGACGGAGGCCATGGCCGCCGCCGAGCGAGCCGCAGAGGATCCGCACGCGCTGGGGTTGCCCATCATCGACGAGGGCGAGCTCGGCCGATCCACCGGCGAAGGCTTCTACAAGTACGACAGGGTGGCACCGGCATCGTGAGCGAGCCGAGGTCACAAACGCAGCGGGAGGTCACCGATCAACCATCCCAAGGTTGGTCCGATCGGGCCGATCTTCGAAGAGCTGCCGACCCGGGACTCGGGCCCTGATGACGCTGTTCGAACACAACACCGACCAGCCAACACCTCGCGGGGATGCCCTCCCGGGGATGGGTGGCTACGTCGGAGCCGTGTCCAGCGCGGCGCCGTGCAGCTGTTGCCGCGAGCGGATGTTGAGCTTGGTGAACACCTTGCGCAGATGCCATTCGACGGTGCGGGGACTGATGTACAGCCGGGTCGCGATCTCCAGGTTGGAGAACCCGTCGCTGGCGAGCTGTGCGATCTGGGCCTCCTGTGGAGTCAGCGCGGTGGGGACTTCGGCCGTTCGCTTGCGGACGGTTTCGCCGGTCGCGGTCAGTTCGCGGCGGGCCCGTTCGGCGAACGCTTCCATTCCGATCGTGGTGAACAGGTCGTACGCCGTTCGCAGCTGGTCGCGGGCGTCGACGCGCCGACTCACACCGGCACCGGTTCCTACTACCCCTGGTGGCTGGACAAACTGGCCGACGACGTCGCCCTGGAGGGTGGGGCGATGAACGGGACCGCACGTGGCGCGGAGGACGTTCGTGCGATCGTCGTCCAGGCGCGGGAGCTGTACGAGTTCCAGGACTTCAAGTTCGCCGGTGACTACGGTGAGGACGGCTTCCTCGAGGACTACGCCGCTTCGGTCCAAGGCGAGCCACTCGGTGTTGTCGTCGTGGTGACCCGCAATGACGCCGGGAACGCTCAGCACCTCGTGGTGCTCCACCGGCCACGCAGCTCGCTGCTGCTGTTCTCGCGCCTGATGCACGAGAAGTTCGCCGGCACGCCGAACGCCGATCACTTTCTCGCCGAGTCCTGAAACGAAGTGTGAGAGCGGCGCCGTCCCCGGATCGGGACGGCGCAGTTCTCACGCTGGGCATCTACTGCAGCGCTCCGAAATGCGCGCCCCACAGTTGGCTGTCCGGCAGCGTCTTCTCACCGGTGAGGAACTGCAGGCGGCGGGCATGGATCTCCAGCCTCTGGTGATCGCTCGCGATTGCGTCCTGCCGCAGGTCCATCGCGAACGGGTGGCTGAAGTCCGGAGTCGAGGCGTTGATGATGGGGAAGTACCCCGGGGCGTGCGAGAGGGCGGGATTGAGGATCCACACGGTCGTGGCCGGAACGCTGCACGGCTGCAAGGTAAGCGGCTCGTCCTGGTATGCGACGCTCGCCAGGCCCACGCACAGGCCACTGGGCACCCCGAGCGGTGCATACTCTTGCTGCACGGCCCGCAGGCTGCCGTAGTGACTGTTCACCTCCGCGGACACCATCCCGGCGGCATAGAAGTCGGCGACAGTGCCCCCATGCGGGATGATGTCTTCCGAAGGATCCGAGCCGCTGGCCTGCTTCAAGATCACCCGCTGGCCGACTCTCGCCACCCCGCCCAGGATGTCCTCGACGAAGTTGGGTTGGGCCGGCGTACCGAGCACCTTGCTGAAGATGGAGATACAGGCGTCGCCGCACTGCGGAGTGGCGGCGCTCGCGGACCCCGTCCCCACCGTGGCCAGGCCGCCGATCGTGGTCAGCGCCGCCGCGGCAGTCAGCATCTTGCGCTTCACGGACATGGCAGTTCCTTTCGTGAACCGTAGCCGCGCCCGACGCGCGGCTGGTGTGCCGGTCTCGGGATGAGGCCCTCGCACCCGTTGGCACTGCCTCACGGTCACGCATCGGTTTGCCTCGCCGCGCCCGTAAAACCCCCGGCCGTCACGCGGGCGTGTGGCACTGGCGAGAGCCGCAACGCGGCGAGACCCGGGAATGACCAGTACATCCCCGGGCGCGACGGCAGCAGCCCTGCAGGACGGTGTTTGCGTGGCGTTCGTGACCGCGGACGAGGCCACCGCGCTCTGCGAGAAGCTGCTGTCCTACGCGAGCCCGCTAGGCCTCTACGCCGAGGAGATCGACCCGCTCAGCGGACGCCACCTCGGCAACTTTCCGCAGGCGTTCACCCATTTGGCCTTGATCAACGCCCTCATGCACATCATTCGCGCCGAGGAAGCAGTCGGTACGAACACACCTTCATCCCCGCGCACTAGCGATTCTGAAGTGTCCCGTTGCGGGATCGTCAACCGGTCCGGGTGCGGAGGCTCCGCGCCAGGGTGGGGATCATCACCGTCGCAGCGACGAGGTGTAGCCCGAGGAGGGCGGTGGTGGTGGCGGTGTTTGCCCCGGCGAGGAGGGGCGGGACCAACGAGACCGCGGTCAGCGACACTGCCGTCCACACGAATCGCTTGGCGGGGCGAGCGCTCCAACGAAGAAGGGCGACGGCAATGACGATGCCCACGACCGAGAAGAAGCCGGTCACCACGGCGAACCCGGACAACGGGATCGTCTCGCCACCGTCGGGGACCTCGAAGTCGACGCCAACGGCCTGGGCAAGCGCAGCGGCGAGGGTGGTGGCCACCATCGCTGCGAGCGTGGCAATGAAGCCGGTGCCGGCGAGCCCGCGGAGCCGGTGGGTGTGGCTGGTCTGGCCCGATGCCGGGCCTGCGACGGCCCCGGTGTCATTCATGCTGTTCATGTCGTTCCTCCATCATTCGGTAACTGGTGTACGGGGTGTGCCGACTGGCGTGCGACGGTCCTGGCCCTGGGGGTGACGATGCGCACCCTCGCCGTGCGACGGCCGGGGTTCCGCAGGGCGCGGACGCCGGTGCCGCGGAGCCAGAACCCGGCGTCGCGTCCGAGGACCGGCCCGGGCTCGCCGTCGCGCAGCTCCAGCTGCACCCGCCCGCGGGTGACGACGCCGAACGCGTCGCACCACTCCGCCGCGACCACCGCGACACGCGCGCCACCGCGCAGCGCGAGCGTCCACACCGGGACTAGTCCGTGCCGTCCGCCGGCAGGCGCTCCGGCAGCCCGAGTCTCGGGAACTGGTCGTCGTGGAACGTGATGATCTCGGTGATCGCCCCGCCGGTGATGCGCAGCACGTCGATCGTCAGCGGCAGGTACGCGTCCTCCTGCTCCTGCCAGAGGTAGAAGGCGACGGCGGGCTGCCGATTCACGGAGGTGGGGACGGCGCGCAGGCGCCCCAGGCCCTCGAAGCCGCTCTCGACCCAGTCGTTCACCACCGCGTCGCGGCCGACGTACAGGCCCGGCGTGGGCGGCATCGAGCAGCGGACGTCGTCCCGCAGCAGGGCAGTGAGCCCGTCGACGTCCGTGGCCACGCTCGCGTCGGTGAAGCGACGCACCAGCTCGCGCGTCCCGGCGTCCTCATCGCCGCCGGTCCAGTCCTGCCGCTCGGCGGGCAGGTGCTCCCGCATACCGGCGCGGGCCCGCTGCAGCGCGCTGTTCACGGAGTTGACGGAGTCCCCGAGGAGCTCCGCCACGTCCTTCGCCGGCCAGCCGAGCACGTCCCGCAGGATCAGCACGGCCCGCGGGCGCGGCGCGAGGTGCTGGACTGCGACCAGGTAGGCCAGCTCGATCGTCTCCCGCGCGACGGCGACGGTCTCCGGTTCGTCCGCGTCGCCCGCGGGCAGCTCGTCGAGCAGCCGGTCCGGGTACGGCTGCAGCCACAGCACCTCGCCGCCGGTCGCGGGCTCCGGGCGGCACTTGGCGAGCAGGTCCAGGCAGGCGTTGGTGGCGATCCGGTACAGCCAGGCCCGGAACGTCGACCGCCCCTCGAAGGTCTCCCGCCGCCGCCAGGCACGGAGGAACGTCTCCTGCACGGTGTCCTCGGCGTCCTCGAACGACCCGAGCATCCGGTAGCAGTGCACGTGCAGCTCCCGCCGGTGCCGCTCCGCCAGCCCCGAGAACGCCGGCTCGTCGACCTCGCCCAGCCCGCTCTCGCCCAGACCGCTCACGCCCAGCTCCTCCAGCCGCGTGTCCGCACTCATCACATCATCCTTCCGTCTCGTCGTGTCCCGTCGTAGGTATGACGGGTGCGGGCGCGACAACTCATCACTGGGTCGGCATGGCTGAGCGTTTGCCTCCTTGGTAGGTCGGGGTTTCGACGTGGTGGAGAACGAGGATGGCCTGCACCATTGCGGTCGTCCGGGAGGGGCTGCAGCGCGGTGCCGCTTGAACCGGGCACGCACGGAACCGCCGGCGCCGATGGTGATCAGCACGACCGTGCCGTGCTCGACGGCTGCGTGGGCAGCGGCCGTGAACCAGTCTCGGACAACCCGCCCGTTGCCAAAGCGTGGCTAACCCTGGCCCGAAGGCCAGTGGTGAGGCTTCACACCGGGCGATGAACCAGTGTTTTCCACTGGGGTGACGCGTCAACTGCCGACGAACAGTGGTAGCAAGCGGAACCCTTCAAGGATTGGAAGACGCCATGACCACGATTCACCTCACCGAGGTGACCACCTCGACGCCCGAGCAGTTCGTTGCCGGGCTCACGGACTTCGGGCCTGGCCGCTCGAATCTCTTCGCCAACAGCCACGACGATTACTTGAGGGTGTACGACCTGGGACCCGGGCACGCCGACGTCACCGAGGGCTCTGGCGGTGTCTGGGAGCGCCTGCGCTGCGACTGGTCCGACCCGAACCACGTCGTCCTCACGACCACCGACTCCAGTGTCTGGGGCGGCGAGTCCGGCTACACCTACACCCTCAAGGGGCGGGCCGACGGCGCGACCGAGATCGACGTCGTCATCGTGCGTGACGGCAAGAACGTCAAGGGCCACCTGCTCGCGTTCGTCTTCGCCTTCTTCGGCAAGCGCGTCCTGGGCACGGCCTTCGAGAACACCGTCCGGCGATCGAAGCCCGCAACATTCCAGCTGTCACGGCGAACCAGGTGGAGGTGTGAGGACAATGACAAAACTGATGCTGAAGGCAAGAAATCTTCTCCTCGCGGGGCTGGGTGCGGGCCTGCTGCTGGCGGGCGCGACCACCGCGCAGGCAGCCCAGTCCGGACAGGCCACCGAGAAGCCGACGATTGTCCTGCTGCACGGGGCGTACGCCGATGGCTCCAGCTGGTCCATGGTGACCAGCCGGCTCCAGAGTGACGGCTACAACGTCGTGGCTCCCGCCGTGCCACTGCGGGGGATCCTCGGCCTTCTCCGAGCCGGTCGAGAAGAGTGCTCCGGCGGCACTCCCGAAGTACGCCGTCATCCCAACCGGGGACAAGGCGATCGCCCCCGCCGCCGAGCGGTTCATGGCCACCCGGGCGGGCGCGACGAAGGTGGAGATCGCCGGCGCTTCCTACCTGGTCGCAGTGTCGCAGCCCTCGGCGGTGACCAAGGTGATCGAGCGAGCCGCCCACTGAACATCTCGCAGAGCGAGCCGGCCGCAGCATCATGCTCCGGCCGGCAGCTGGGGCCCGGCCAGGGCGCCAGGCGTACGCTGGCCAATGATGACGAGGAGTCGCGATGACGTCGGACCCAGGATCTGAGCACCTCACCAGCCACCACCGCGCGACGCTGCGCAAGATCTTCCAGCATCCCGTGAGCCACAACATCGAGTGGCACGACGTGGTGTCATTGCTGGAGGCTGTCGGCACCGTGGAACGCCGCCACGACGGCAAGGTCGAAGTCACGGTCGGGTCCGAGACCGGCTTCTTCGACATCCCCTCGGACAAGGACACGGAGATCGAGGCGGTGGTCGGCCTCCGCCGCCTGCTCGCAGCCGCCGGCTTCTCAGCAGACGACGCGCCGAACTGATCGACCAGACGAACGCCGAGTGGCCGTGACGGAGCGGCCGACGACATGCATGTTCATCTCGCGAGCGCCTTCGGAGGAATAGCTCGCCTCGGCGTCCGGGCGGCCGGGTTGGGGAGGTGGGGGTTCTGCCTACACGTCGATGTATGAGCCGATGATGACTGTGCGGTCGCGGGGGAGACCGAAATGCTCGGCGGCGTCGGCGGTGATGTAAGAGGTGGCGATGAAGAGGCGCTTACGCCACGTTGCCATGGCCGGGTTATCTCCTCGCCGGAGCTCGATCTTGGACAGGAAGTAGGAGGCCCGATCGAGCTGGAGCCGGCCCTCGGTCGCCTCCGGGGCGAGCAGCGCCAAGGTGGTCGGTACGTTGGGAGTCTCCATGTAGCCGAACCGGGCGGTGACGTGGATGATGCCGTCGTCGCGGTACCCGAGGTCGTCCACGACGATCCGCCGGTCCGTGCCGACGCGGGGTACGGGCTCGGTCTCGATCGCGACGATGACGACCTGCTCGTGCCGGACGTGGTTGTTCTCGACGTTCGCGCGCAGGGCTAGCGGTGTGGTCTGGCCGCCGCGATTCAGAAAGACCGCCGTGCCTTGAACTTGTTGCGCGGGCAGTTTCCGTTCGCGCAATCGGCTGATGAAGTCGCCGAGTGGGCCCTCGCGCCGCTCGCGTTCGGCGGTGACGATCGCGCGGCCGCGCTGCCAGGTCGTCATGACGGTGAACGCGGTGATCGCGATCAGGAGCGGAAGCCAGGCACCGTGGACGAGCTTGGTCAGGTTCGCCGCGACGAACAGCAGATCCACTGACAGCAGTAGCGCCGCGCCGATGCCTGTCAACCAAGGGCTCAGGTTCCATCGGCGCCGCGCGACGTAGAAGAACAGCAGGGTTGTGATGGTAATGGTTCCTGTCACCGCCATGCCGAATGCGTAGGCGAGTGCCGCGGAGCTGCGGAAGGCGAAGATGAGGGTGAGCACCGAGATCATCAGGACCCAGTTGATCCAGGGCACGTAGATCTGACCGGCAGTCGACTCCGATGTGTGCGCGATCCGGAGCCGGGGGAGGTACCCGAGCTGGGCAGCTTGGGATGCTACCGAGTAGGCGCCGGTGATGACGGCCTGAGAGGCGATCACGGTTGCGGCAGTGGCCAGTAGTACGAGCGGCAGGCGTCCCCAGTCGGGAATGAGCAGGAAGAACGGGCTGCTGATGTTGGCCGGATTCTCGAGGATCGATGCTCCCTGACCAAGGTAGCTGAGAACGCAGGCCGGGAACACGAGCACGAGCCAGGCACGGGTGATCGATCGACGGCCGAAGTGCCCCATGTCGGCGTACAGAGCTTCGGCGCCGGTCACCGCAAGGACGATCGCCGCCAAGGAAAAGAAGGCGATGCTGAAGTGGCCGGTCAGAAAGCCCAGCGCGTACGTGGGGGAGAGGGCCTTGAGGATGCCCGGGTGTTCGGCGATACCGCTGATGCCGTTCGCGCCGATGACCACGAACCAGGCGATCATGATCGGTCCGAACACGCGTCCCACGGCCGCCGTGCCCCGACGCTGTACGGCGAACAGCAAAACGATGATCACCGCGGTGATCGGTACGACGAACTGCTCGAGTGAGGGCTCGACGACCTTGAGGCCTTCGACGGCAGACAGGACGGAGATCGCCGGGGTGATCATGCTGTCGCCGAAGAACAGCGAGGCGCCGAAGATTCCCAGCGCCGCCAACACGACCGCGGTGCGCCCGCCCCGCTGCGTGCCCAGCCGGCGCAAGAGCGTGATCAGGGCCATGATGCCGCCCTCACCGTCGTTGTCAGCACGCATGGCCAACAGCACGTAGGTGACCGTGACGATGATCATCACCGACCAGAAGATCAGCGAGACCACTCCGTACACGTTCTCCGAGCTGACCGGGACGGGATGCGGATCGCTGGGATTGAACACCGTCTGCAGGGTGTAGATCGGGCTGGTTCCGATGTCGCCGAACACCACACCGAGCGCACCCACGACCACCGCAAGCCGCACCCCGTCGCGTCCACTCGCGCTCGAATCCGGCTGCGGTCGTGACGTGTCCCCGTCATCCATCCCGGTCGTGCGTGGACGGTTGGTCATGGCGATCCCCGATGCTCCTCCGCTGTCGACGCACCTGTTGAGACGCTACCGCGTGCTGGGCCGCCGCCGGTCACCGGCGGCGGCACCTCGGCTCCATCGAGCAGCGGACGCGCAGGCTAGCGTGCTAGGACGACCGCTTGGATGGCTTGAAGGCTGCCGTCGGACAGGGCTTCGCTGACGTTCTTCACGCGCTCGCGGAAGTTGGGGACGAACGCGTGAAGCCCGAGCGGACTGGGTGGAAGTGATCCCATCGTTCGCATCATGGTGCCGACTTCCTCGGTCAAATCCCTCCAGTGCTTGACAGTGAATCCGGCAGTCTCGATGGCGGCACGCAGGGCTGCCGGTGTGCTGAGATGGGTGTGGTCGGGTCCGTCGGCCCACGGCAACGGGTAGTCGAGTTCGCGTCCGTTGCCGGCGGTGATGTCCCACAGGGCGAGTTGGCCGCCGGCCTTCAGAACTCGCCTCGCCTCCTGATAGAGACTGTCTTTGCCGGCCACGTTCATTTGGACGTGCTGGCTGAACACGACGTCGAACGATGAATCGTCGAAGGGCAGCGTGGTCACGTCCCCCTGACGTACGACGATCCGGTCATCCAGGCCTACGAGGCGGTTGAGCCAGCGGGCAGTCTCGCAGTACTCGTCAGAGAGGTCGACAGCTGCCACGGCGCACCCGAAACGGGCCGCGAGGTAGCGCGCGGTTCCTCCGATGCCCGTGCCGGCGTCCAGCACCTCACTGTCCGGCGTGATATCGACCAAGTCGGCGAGCTGCCCGGTCGCGATTCGTCCGCCGGTGTGGAAGTCCTCCATCATCGCGAGATCTGCGGCCTGGAGCCTGTCCAGGTTTTTGCCTGCGGCAACAAGGGCCTGCTCGATGTCGGCCCGGGACGTCCTCGTCACGTACTGGGACGGAATTGCGGTGTCGTTCATGCTATTTCCTCTGTGAAGATACCGATGCTGTTGACAACGATCTTGATCGCGACTCGCACGTCAGACGCTCGTCTCGTCAGCGGTCGGCGTACGGTTGCCTACTCCGTGGCGGGAAGCGATGTCGGTGATCGCATCGGCCAGGAGGTCCGGGTGCTCGCTGGTGGTCAGGTGGCCGCCTGGGAAGGTGATGATCCGGGCTTCGGGTACTCGTTCGCGGGCCGCCGTGATCTGGCGATGCTCGTAGGGGTCCTCGTCGCTGCCGCCGACGTACAACGGCACCGTGCCGTTCAGTTCTCGTGCGATCGCGGCCAGGTTCCAGCGCGTCGCGTTGCGGCGATGTTCCTTGACGAAGCCGGCACCGTCATGGAGGAACGTTGCTCCGCCCCGGCGGACCAATGCCGACCACAGTTCGACGAGTTCAGTCTGGCTCGGGTGGTAGTCGCGCGAGTACATCCGGGCCTGCCTCCATCCCCGGATGAACGACGCCGACGAGCGTTGCGAAGCCCGCGCACCAAGGGCACCAAGCGGAGACCTGAGCATCGGAGTTCCCTGCCATGGGTGCGAATGCGCGTCGGCGAACAAACCACCATTCACCATGAAGCCCGCCGCGATCGTCGGCGCGATCCGATCAGGCTCCACCACCTGGCGGCGAAGAAGCTCCAGCAGCGTCAGCGAGCCATAGTCGAAACTGACCACGACAGTACGACCGACGCCGTGGTGCCGCCACAAGGCTTCGACGAGATCGGCTCGTCCGTATGTCGAATGCGGGTAGCGCTTGGGCTTGTCCGAATCGCCCTGACCGACGGGCTCGACGTACAGCCGCGGACCGAGCCCGGCGGGGAGTAGACGATCCACTTGAGCCCAGCCGTAGGAACCGTCCGGGAACCCAGGCAGCATGGTCAGCCACACGGCGTCAGCCTCCGTCCCTGCGGTTGTCGTGCGCTCGAAGACCTTCAGTACGCCGGGTCTCGCGGCGGCCTCGTCGTCGGGCAGTACCTGTGCAGACGTCGCGTCGTACCAAATCCGCTGTCCGCCTGCGAACCAGGCGTCCGCGGTCACCCACACCAGATCGTCGCGGCGCAGGTCTGAATTCGTCTTCTCCCCCATCAGAGGCCCTTCCTCGCAGTTAGTGGACACTGTCCACATTAGCTCGGTTTAGTGGACGGTGTCCACATTGTTATCCTGACCCCGTGAGCACGGGCGAAGCGGCAGCAGAGGAAGCACCACGCTCGCGGCGACGACGCCCGCGTGGCGACGTACGCGCAGGCCTGGTCGCTGCCGGAGTCGAACTGGCTCGCACCGGCGGTCCTGACGCCGTGGTGCTTCGCGAAGCCACCCGTATGGTCGGCGTCGTTCCCAACGCTGCCTACCGGCACTTCGCCGACCGCGACGAGCTACTCGCCGAGGTCTGCGCTGCGGCGATGACCGAGCTGGCCGACCGCATGGCCGCGGACATCGCTCGGGTCAGCGGCAAACGCGGCAACCCGGTCGCGGCTCGCCGCCGGCTGGGCTCGATCGGGTCGGCCTACCTGAAGTTCGCCCACGATGAACCCGGCCTGTTCGCAACTGCGTTCGCGGTGCCGCAGCAGCATGCTTACGCGAGCCGCGACGAGGCGACGGGCGAATCGGATCGCACCCCGCTGGGGCTATTGCGTGCCGCGTTGGACGAACTCGTGGAAGCCGGGGTCCTCGATCCGCAACGACGCGACGGCATCGAATTCCCGATCTGGTCCGTCGTCCACGGAACCGCCGTGCTCACCGGCCAAGGCCCGCTCCGCGATGCCCCCGAGACCGAGCTCCGCCGGATCGAAGCCCTCACCCTGGCCTTCATTGGCAACAGCCTCACGTAATCCAAACTCGCGCTCGCAGATCGGTCTGGCGGCCGTGTGCCCGGACCTGTTCCCATCGTCTGGTGACAGCGGGCGCCGGTGTGGATCTGCTGAGCTTGGCGGCCAGTTCGCTGTCGGGCTCGTCCTACGTTGCGACCACCCCGGCCCGGCTGTCGGTCTCCTCCCCGCGGCCGAATACTGCACTTCGAATATGCGCTCGTTGCCAATCCACCGCTTCTGCCCGGAGCGTGATCCGGGGACCGGGTGAAGCGGCAGATCGTCGTCGTGTGTCCGCCCTTCGGCCGCCGAAAGAGGACACGAGGTGACGAGGCCTCGGGGCCGAGCCGGGAGGTGCTCTGACGTTCCGGTCCGGTGTGGCAGCCTGAACAGCCGTCAGCGATCCCCGGCCGCTGAGCGCGATCACTGCACCGGGTCGAGTCGTCGTGCGGTTGGGGCTCAGGGCAACGGACTCGCAATGAGGAGGTCGTCGGCTTCACCTCGTCAGAACTGTCCGCCACCAGATCCGCTGGCCTGAGGCGGCGATGTCTGGGAAGAGCGGCAGAATCGCCGCGGACGGCTTGCACATCCTCAGGATGTCCGCACTCCGAGTGAGGCGAGGAGGGCCCAGACTGTGTCTTCGACGAAGAGATCGCGGCGGCCCAAGAGCTCCTTGATTCGCTCGACAGGCTCAGCCGCCAAGCCAGACTCCAGTGCCCAGTCACGGAGCGCTGCAGCGGCGACTGTCGCCGTTGAGCTGTGGTCCCGGAGCATGGCGCAGACGCGGTTGAACTCGAGCTCGGACTCCTTCTCGAGCTCCTCGCGCGCCGCTCCCTCGAGCATGTTGCCCTCGTCGTCGAACGGCGCGTACCCCGGGAAGATCGATGAGGCGTACCCCTCGAGGTCGATGAACGTACGCACCGCGCCGGTTGAGCCAAAGGAGACGACCTCGGCGCCGTCGCTGTCGAACACTCCGATCAGCAGCAGGGGCGAGCCGTCGGCCGTCGCCCACCTGTCGGCGAGTTCGGCCGATGCGTGAAGGTCGATATCAGGGCACTCAAGCACCCCCCACGGCGTACGAACGTTGCCGGCGTCCTCCGTCGGCGACCAGTCGAGGAGCGGGGGGGATACGGTCATGAGCGTGTGCGGCGAACCGGTCAGGCTCCGTGGTGACAGCCCAGGTCGCAGTGAGGCCCACCGATATCCTCCCGATAAGTCGATCCACGTCCCGCCAGAATCCAACACCATCCACCAGGGACATGGGAAGGTCGCAACCATGTCGTTTGGGGCCCGATCGGCAACCAGCCGGGGGCCGCGGCCCGCACCCTCCTCGGCATGAGCGAGCCTTACTATCTGCGGCATGTGAGTGCGTTGTGCCCACCCCGGCCCGGCTCGAACGGGCTGCCTCCCCCTCCATGCTGCAGGACGGGCGGTCGGGGTGAACCGACCCGCCTAAGGCAGGGCCACCGCCGAGGGTAGGCGTCTGAGCCGCGCTCCGCATGCGCTTTCGGTTGCCCGGACAGCGGCCATGAGCGGACGCCCTGCCGCGCGTCCGCGTTCTATCGGTTGAGGACACCGGAGAAGGCCTGGGCGGCTCCCACCGTCGGACCCCGCACATCGACGAGTCGTATGTAACCTTGCGGATACGTACCCGATCCGATACATTAGGGCTATGGATGCGGTGCTGCACGCGTTGGCGGACCAGAGCCGGCGAACGCTTCTGGAGATCCTGCGCGATCATCCGGCGAGCGCGGGAGAGCTGGCCGAGGCGATCCCGATCGCCCGTCCGGGGGTGTCCCGGCATCTGCGGGTGCTGCGGGAGGCCGGACTGATCGAGGTACGCCGGGAGGCGCAGCGCCGGATCTACAGCCTCCGTCCGGAGGCGCTCATCGAGGTGGACGAGTGGCTCGCGGAGTACCGCGTGCTCTGGCAGAGCCGGCTCGACGCCCTTCATACAGAGATCGCTCGAGGGAAGAAGGCGCGAACGTGAACATCATCGGGACGATGCGGGCGCTTGACGAGACCCGCGGCGCGGTGCGTGTCGAGGACATCTACGACACGGACATCGACGACCTGTGGGAGGCATGTACGACCCCGGAGCGGCTCGTGCGCTGGATCGCTGAAGTCTCAGGCGACCTGCGGGTGGGCGGCACGATCCATGCTGTCTTCACCAGCACCTGGACCGGTCCGGGGCGGGTCGAGGTGTGCGACGGACCGCATCATCTGCTCCTCACGATGGAGCCGGGCACGGACGATGAGTCTCAGATGGAGGCATGGCTGACCGAGGAGGGATCGCAGACCAGGCTGGTGGTCGAGGAGCGTGGACTGCCGGTGGACAAGCTGTACTTGCACGGGGCCGGGTGGCAGGCGCATCTGGAGGATCTGGGGCGGTCGCTGGCAGAGGACACCGGGGCCCACCCCGAGCGCTGGACCGAGCAGACTCCGGCACCGGCGTGGCGCCGGCGCTGGGACGAGTTGTCCCCTGCTTACGAAGCGATGGAGATCGAGTGATGTCCGACGACATCAGACTCAGCGTGACCACGGTGAACGCTCCCGACGCGCTCGCCCTTGCGATTTTCTACGCCGAGCTCACCGGCGGCGTCACGAAGGGGAGCGAGCACTGGGCGACCGTCTCCGGGCCGAACGGCTTCATCGCATTCCAGCAGGTCGACGATTTCTGCCCACCGGTGTGGCCCGGTGCCGACGTACCCATGCAGATGCACCTCGACTTCTTCGTCGACGACCTCGAAGCAACCGGAGCCCGCGCAGTCGCTGCTGGCGCCACCCGGCTCGACTTCCAGCCGAACTCCGACCACTGCTTGGTGTACGCCGACCCGGCCGGCCATCCCTTCTGCCTGTCCACCTGGGACGGGCCGCACCTGGACGACGAGCCCGACGAGTAGGCGGAGATGGCTCGCCAGACGGTGATCGGCATGAGCGCGCACCGGACAGCGGCAGAAGCGGACGTTGTGCTCTCCGCCAAGCGTGGATGGTTATGCAGGCGCGACGGCGGTAGAGCAGGCGCTGCTGCACGATCATCTGTGCTGAGTTGCGGTCAAAGCCGCCGTGGGAGTTAGCCAAGCCATGGCCACGGCGATGAGGTCGCGGTCGCATCGCCGGGTACCGCCCATCAATCCTTGGAACCCTGAGGTGTTGTCTGCGGGCCCTGGCTCCCTGAGCGGGTCGGGTGCCGCCAGTCGTCCTGCCCGCCTCCCGATGCCCGTCGGACCTGCACGCCGCGCGCGGAGATTCGCCTGATTGTCCGGCAGCCTCGTGTCTTTGGTGCGTCTGGCGGGTACAGCGGACCTATAAGTGCCAGGGAGATCACAGGCCGAGCATCACTGGCGTGCCCGGGATGTCACCGGCGATCAGCGCCGCCAGCGGTGTGGCGATGTCACGGGGTGAGAACAGGTCGGTTCCACTGTATTGGGCGATGTCTCCGTGCCGCCACCATCGCATCCCGCTGATGTGCTCGGCGGCGAGGTCGTCATCGGACAGCGCGCCGCGGGGATCAAAGCGCGTGGTGCGGACGAGGAAGTAGTCGTTGACCACTCCGTCGTAGCCGTCCGCATGGCCGGGAGCGGCGACCTCCTGGTGCCAGACGTGAGGCGGGTCGGCGTCAATGACAAGCCCCGTCTCCTCGTGCAGCTCCCGGCGCAGTGCCGCGAGCGGCAGTTCACCGGGCTCGATGCCGCCGCCGGGGGCCGCCCATACGACCGTTGCGCCGGTCGGTACAGCTGGATGCGGGAAGCTGAAGCGGCACAGCAGGACACGGTCATCATCGGCCAGGATGACCGCCCGGACGGCACGTCTTAGCCTCGCCGTGGCAGGCGTCTCGTTCATCTGCAGATGATCAGGGCGCCAGCGGCCGGGCCGCAAGCCGGTCATGGTCACTTGTATTCGGCGTTCCGCGCGCGTCCGCAGGCATTGCCGGCGGCGGGAGCGACACCAGGTCGCCAGTACCTGATCCGGCGGGATCTCCTGCTGGGTGTGCGAGAGAACAGTTGCTGCGTCCACCTCGTCCACAGGGACAAACTCTGACAGGCCGCCGTGGCATCCGGTGCGGGCTGTGGTCACTGAGCGCTTCCGCGAACATGCCGGCGATGGTGTGCTGCTTGCGGGAGTCGTAGCTGTACGGATCCCGCAGAAACGAGTTGTACTGCCGGCTGCGTTCGAGGACGACGCCGAGTCGTGGCGTCTTTCGCGGCTGGCCCGGCCGATCGATCGCGTCCAGGCTGATGGCCAGCGGCGGGAAACCGTATCGCTGTCGGAATCTCTCGACGAAGTCGTCGTAGATCGGGTCGAGGCGAGACTTCCGCTGCCGTAACCGCTTGGCGCGCTGGTACTCGACATCACTCGGCACGATGAAGCTCACGCGTCCAGCGTAGGCGGCTGGGCATGCTGAATCGGCGCGAGCCAATCGCGGCAGATCCGTGCATCGCTGCCGGATTCACGGTCGGCAGACTTCCAGCCCTGTCGCACATCAGCTGGCGACGTGTCGCGGATCTGTTGGCGTCTAGCTCCGGATTCCTCGACTTCCGGTCAAGCGCCAGCGCGGCGTAAGTCATCACGGTGGTTCAGGACGCGACAAAGATCGCCATCGTCTCAGGGAGAACGGTGTCGTACTTCATTGCCTCGGCCAGCTCGTCCGATGGGTTCTCCAGCACAGCGAAGAGAACGTCGAGATCCGCGATGTCCATGACCAATCCGACCTTCGTTCGGTCCTGAGGGTTCACGAACGTCCGGATGTTGCTGGCGCCCAACGAGGGCAGGAGCTCCTCCCGCTTCGGCGATGAGAGCCAGTGGTCGGTGTCGGTGACATCGTGGGTCACGATGATCGTGGGCATAACTCCTCCTTGCGCGGTGTGTTCGAGATCGCCTGGGCGGCAATCTCTGAGGAAATCGAGGGCATCAACGCCTCGAGGCCATTCAGGTCATCGATGGCGAACATCAGGCGACAGCCGAGCTTCAGGGCAACCGGCTCTGAGCCGGCCGCTGCTACGCCGGGGCGCCTGTGGGGACGACGCCGAGCTGCTGCATGAGCGACA